>NZ_JBEXEV010000034.1:0-77424 GCF_040606435.1 Micromonospora sp. NPDC005413 | reverse complement strand
CGCTGTACAGGGCGGCGGTGCGCTTGCCCAGCGCCACGGCGTTGGCACCGGTGAGGGTGGCCAGGTCGAGCAGCAGGTCCGGTTTGAGCTGCTGCGCGCGTATGCAGGAAAGACCCCCGACACGAGAACGCCGCCTTCCACAGGTCGTGGAAGGCGGCGTGGCGACGCACAGGCTCGTCGGCCGACCAGCCCGCGCGGTGGCACAGGGGCAGCATGCAGCGCCCGATGGCGGCCGGAGCCGCCACCGGGCGTGAAGCGTCCCCGATCAGGCCGGGGCGACGGCGCGCGTACGGCGCATGGTGAGCACGTACTCGACCAGCGAGATCAGCACGTGCTTCGTCGACTCCCGGTTACGGGCGTCACAGGCCACCACCGGCACGTCGCTCGAGATCGCCAAGGCGTCCCGAACGTCCTGCGGGTCGTGGTACTGCATCCCGTCGAAGCAGTTGATCGCCACCAGGTACGGCAGGCGTCGGTGCTCGAAGAAATCGATCGCCGCGAAGCAGTCGGCCAGCCGGCGAGTGTCCACCAGCACGACCGCACCGATGGCACCCCGCACCAGTTCGTCCCACATGAACCAGAAACGGGTCTGACCCGGCGTACCGAACAGGTACAGGATCAGGTCACGGTCGATCGAGATCCGGCCGAAGTCCATGGCCACCGTGGTCGTCGTCTTGCCCGGCACCTGCCGGGTGTCGTCGACGCCCACGCCAGCGGAGGTCATGATGGCCTCGGTGGTCAGCGGCGTGATCTCCGAGACCGAGCCGACCAGCGTCGTCTTACCGACGCCGAATCCACCGGCGATAACGATCTTCGCCGACGTCACGCGCCCACTCGGGTTCGGCGGGCGGTGCGACATGTCAGAGCCTGCGAAGTCCACTCAGCACCCTCTCCAGCAGTTCAGTGCCCACCGCGTCGTCGGAGTCGTCCAGGATGGTCGGCTCATGGACCGCGACCAGGCCGTCCGTCGCCATGTCGGCGATGAGCACCCGGGCCACACCGAGCGGGAGCTGCAGCCGCGCCGCGATCTCTGCGAGCGATTGCACGCGTCCGTCACACAGCGCGGCGATGTACTGGTGTTCGCGGCCCTGGCCGCCGTTGCCATTGGCAGCGGCCCGGCCGCGCACCGTCGTCTCGACGAGCGCCTCCAGCGCGATGTCGAGCCGGGGACGGGTACGACCACGGGTCACGGCGTATGGACGGACCAACGCTCCGGTCGGTTCGTCACGATCGGCCATCTCGCCGCTCACCTCCTTCGTACCCGCTACCGGCTCCCACCGGTGAAGCCCGTCGTTGTCGTCGTTGCAGTCGTGCCGACCTCACGATCGGCGCGGCGTCAGCCCAGCATGCCCGCAGCCGCACGCGGCTGCGGGGTCAGCGCGTCGCCCACCCGGTCGACCAGCAGCGCCATCTCGTAGCCGACCTGGCCGACATCGGAGCTGCGGGCTGCCAGCACGGCGAAGGACGAACCGTCCGAGATGGACATCAGGAACAGGAAGCCATTGTCCATCTCCACGACGGTCTGCAACACCGCGCCTCCCTCGAAGCAGCGGGCTGCCCCCTGGGTCAGGCTGACCAGACCCGATGAGATCGCGGCGAGCTGGTCGGCTCGGTCCCGCGGCAGGTCCCGTGACGACGCGAGGAGTAGGCCGTCCGCCGAGACGGCGACCGCATGCGCGACACCGGGCACCCGGTCGGCGAAGTTGGCCAGCAGCCAACCAAGATCCTGCGTAGTTGTCATCCTTCTTGCTCCTTCTGCCCGCTCCCGGCCACCGGGCCTGAGCCAGACTGCGAGGATTTCCCTCCCGGAGTCGCCTCCGGGCTGGTCGGGTTGTCCGAGGTGCTACGCCCTCGCTGCACGCCCCGGTGGTAGGCGGAGAGCAGGCCACGGACCGCCTCCGGGGAACGCCGCTGGACCGACGTGGTGGGCTTTTCTACCGCACCCGGCACCAGCTGCGCCATCGGCTTGCGCTTCGGCAGACCGGTCGTGGTGGTCTCGCTCACCGGCGCCGCGCCAGCCGCTGCCGAAGCAGCACGCCAGCCGTCGTCGGCAGCGGTCTGCCAGCCGTTGGTCTGCGATTGGGGCCGTCGGTTCGGCAGGCTCTCGGCGAGTTTGGGGCGAGCGCCCTCGTTCGCTGTGGAGCCGTTGTCCCGCGGCGCTCCTCCGACCGTCGGAGTGTCTGCCATCGGTGTGTTACCTGTCGTCCCGGGTGGTGTCTTGTGGACTGTCCGACCGGTGGCCTCGACCGTGGCGAACTGCTGGGTCGCGGTGTCGCCGTTCGTCGCCGGTGGGGCACCGGCCGCGGCCTCCTCCGAGCCCGAGCGGCGGGTACGGAACCAGGCTGACTCGAGCTCCCGGAAAATCGGCAGCTCCATCGTCTCGTCCGCGTACCGCTGGCGGTTCTGCGCCTGCGGCTGCTGCGGCGCGGGCCGGCTCTGGGGAGCCGGAGCCGGAGCCGGAGGCTGGGCTGCGGCGGCCGGCTGCTCGCCGGGTCGCGGCACCCGCGGCAGCTCCGTCGTCATGTCCAGAGCGGCGGCGAGCCGCTCAGGCACCGGCGGGGTCGCCACATCCCGGTCGCCACCCGGCACCGGCGGCCAGGCCGGCGGTGCGGGGGCGCTGGGCGCCTGCGCGGGCGGGGCGGATCGGGGCGCGAACCCGCTGAACGACTGGCCGGAGGCGGGTGGCGCCGAGTAGGGCTGCCCCGAATACGGCAGACCTGACGCCGGCGTGGCCGACACCGGCGCCGCGGACACCGGCGGACCGGCGTACGGCTGCCCGGAGGCCGGGGCGGCGGACACCGGCGGACCGCCGTACGGCGCACCCGAGTAGGGCTGCCCCGAGTACGGCTGCCCGGAGTACGGCTGGCCCGAGTACGGCTGCCCGGAGGCTGGCGACGCGGAGACCGGCGCGCCGGAGTAGGGCTGCGCGGAGACCGGCGGCGCAGAGTACGGATGCGCCTCCGGACTGCTCGGCAACTGCCGAGGAATGGACGGCTGCTGGCCGGCACTCGTGGTGTCGTCCCCGGCGCGGCGCTGCGGCAGCGGGTCGATCGGCTGGCCGTTGGCCGACCGCGGGGTGAACCCGTCGCCGCCGTTGACGCCGTTCGTCCCGGCCGCGCCGGTCAGATCGGACCAGGCCGGCATCGAGCGGTACACACCGGTGTTGGCGGGGGTGCCGGCACCGTTGCGCGATGCGGGGTCGAATGGGCGACCGCCGAGGGTCACCTGGTTGCCGGACTCGCTCGGGCGAGGGCCGTTGCCCAGCGCGGGCAGCGCGCCGAAGGCCGGCGCGGGCCCACCGTGCTGCGGGCCGCCGACCGCGGGCAGGGCCGGGGGCTGCTGCACCCGACCGGAGAGCGCCCGGGGCACCAGCACCGAGGTGGGCAGGGTCACGTCGGCGACCGTGCCACGATCGACGCCGGGGCGCAGCTCCACCCGGACACCGTGCCGGGACGCCAGCCGGGCGACCACGACCAGGCCCATCATCCGGGACACGGCCACGTCCACCTGCGGCGGCGTCGCGAGCCGCTCGTTGAGGTCGTGCAACTGCTCGGCACTGATGCCGATACCGCGGTCCTCGACGTAGAGCGAGGAGCGGTCGCCGACCCGGCGGGCCTCGACCATCACCTGCGAGTCGGGCGGGGAGAACGCGGTGGCGTTGTCGAACAGCTCGGCGACGAGGTGCACCAGGTCGTTGACCGCGTGCGCGGAGACCTCGATGTCGCGGTCGATGACCCCGAACTCGATCCGGGTGTAGTGCTCGACTTCGGACTGTGCGGCGCGCAGCACGTCGATGAGCGCGGCCGGCTCACGCTGCACGCGGGTGGAGTCGGCACCGGCGAGCACCAGCAGGTTTTCGTCGTTGCGGCGCATCCGGGTGGCCAGGTGGTCGAGCTGGAACAGCTCGGCCAGCCGGTCCGGGTCCTCTTCGCCGCGCTCCAGCCGGTCGAGGTGCCCGATGAGGCGGTCGACCAGGATCTGCGAACGGCGGGCCAGGTTGACGAACATGGTCGCGACGGAGGCGCGCAGTGCCGCCTGCTCGGCGGCCGTGCGGACGGCCTCCAGGTGAACGGCGTTGAACGCCTCGGTCACCTGGCCGAACTCGTCCTTGCTGCGGACCGGCAGCGGCTCGGCGATCTGGTTGGCCAGCTGCACCGGGGAGAGCTGCCCGACGACCTGCGGGTCACGCAGCCGTGCCACCGCCTGGGGCAGGCCGTACTGGGCGACGGAGAGGGCACCCTGCCGCAGCTCACGGAGTGAGCGGGCCATCGAGCGGGCGACCAGGTACGCGAAGAGGATGGCCAGCAGCAGCATGCTGAGCAGCAGGCCGGTCTCCAGGAACACCTGGCGCTGGACGTCCGAGCGGAGGTTGTCGGCCCCGGCGACCACTTCGCCGTCGAGTTTCTTCTCGACGGTGCGGATCAGCTTGGCGTTGGCCGTCATGGCGGCTTCCCACTGGTCCGGTCCGAACGGCGCACCGCGCATGTCGCCGGTGGTGTTGCCGTCGATCCAGCCGGTGTAGTTCTGTGCCTCCCGACGGTCGCCGCCCGCGACCGTCTGGTCGTGGAACTTCGCGTCGTCGGGGGTCGCGACGGCCTTGAAGCTCTGCAGCGCCTGCTGCTGGCCGGTGCCGCTGGCGATGTAGTCGGTGCGCAGCGCCGGAGTCAGGCGCTTTCCGCCCTTCACCCCCAGCGCGCGGTGCACGACGACCCGGCGTGCGGCGAGGAACTCCTTCTCCCGGGCGACCGCCGCGGCGGCGCGCATCCGGTCGCTCAGGTCGTTGTCGCCGGCGAGCTGCGTGGCCGAGTCACGGATGGCGAGCAGGTCACTGATCAGGCCCTCGTACGCCTGGACGGTCTCGGTGAGCGCGAGCTTGCCGCTGAACACCTGACTGCGGATGCCCGACAGGTCCTGCAGGTTCTGGTCGATGCCGTCGAGCAGCGTCTCCAGGCTGCCCGGCAGGTCCTCGACCTCGGTCCGCTGCTGCCGGTAGGGGGCCGCGTCCCGGTCCACCCGGGAGTTCACCCGGTTGTAGGCCTCCTGGTACTGCGCCGTCGGCTGCGTCCCGTCCGCACCCAGCAGCAGCACGGCGGCGGTCCGCTCGTCCTGCAGGCTGTCGACCAGGTCACCTGAATAGCTCGACAGGTTGGCCAGGTCGCCGGCTCGGTTGGCATTGTTGAGCGTCTCCACGTGGTCGACAAGACCACTGGTGCCCACCACGACCGTGGCGATGGTCGGCACGATCATGATGAGACCGAGCTTGGACCAGATCGGCATGTCCCGGAGCCGGCTGGCCGGCCGGCGCAGCCGCGACAGGAAGGAGCCCGCCGTCTTTGGCCGTTTGCTCACGTCACCGCCCTCGCGATTACAGCTTCAGCGCGTTGCCCCGGGCAACGCCCAGCGTCCGACCCGGGCGGGTCGGACCCCCGAGATTCCATCACGCCGGTGGGCAAGAAGAAAGCCCAGGTTGTCACCTACCGAAGGTGTGATGAGATGTTGATGCGATTTGATAGCAGTCCGTCTGGCCGGAGTAACTGAAGGTAATGGAACATCCGCACCGCGTTGTCCTGCTCGCGGGCCCTTCTGGGTCCGGAAAGTCATACATAGCGCAGCAAACCGGGTTGCCGGTGCTCTGCTTGGACGACTTCTACAAAAACGGCGATGACCCTACGTTGCCACGACGAAACGGCCAGGTGGATTGGGAATCGCCGCAGTCCTGGGACGCCCCGACCGCGGTGGAAACCATTGCCCGCCTAGCTCGTGAGGGCCGGGCCGATGTGCCGGTTTATGCGATCGGCGCAGATCGACGCGTGGCCACCCGGCCATTCGATGTCGCCGGATCGCCACTTTTCGTGGCCGAAGGGATTTTCGCCGCCGAGATCGTCGAGGAGTGCCGTCGCCGAGGACTGCTCGCCGGGGCGTACGCGCTGCGTCGACCGCGTGGCGCGACCTTCCTGCGCCGGCTGGCCCGCGACCTGGCTGAGCAGCGCAAGGCGCCCCGGGTGCTGGTCCAGCGCGGCGTGGCGCTACTCCGGGCCGAGCCCGCGGTGCTGCGTCGGCAGACCGGTCTGGGCGCGGAGGCGGCGCGCGCCCGGGAGGTGCTGCGCCGGGTGGCCGGCCTGCTCGCCGGCCACCCGCACGGCTGAGGAGATCAGGCCAGCAGCTTGCCGTACGCCGGCTTGATCACCTCATCGATGATGCGCAGCCGCTCGTCGAACGGGATGAAGGCGCTCTTCATCGCGTTGATGGTGAACCACTGCAGCTCTTTCCAGCCGTAGCCGAACGTCTCCACCAGCAGCGACATCTCCCGCGACATGGAGGTGCCGCTCATCAACCGGTTGTCGGTGTTGACGGTGACCCGGAACCGCAGGTCCCGCAGCAGGCCGATCGGGTGGTCCGCGATCGAGGCGACCGCACCGGTCTGCACGTTCGACGAGGGGCACAGCTCCAGGGGGATCCGCTTGTCCCGGACGTACGCGGCCAGCCGGCCGAGCGCGCCGTCGGGGGCGATGTCGTCGACGATCCGCACCCCGTGGCCGAGGCGGTCCGCCCCGCACCACTGGATCGCCTGCCAGATCGACGGCAGACCGAACGCCTCGCCAGCGTGGATGGTGAAGTGGAAGTTCTCCCGTTGCAGGTATTCGAAGGCGTCCAGGTGCCGGGTGGGCGGGAAGCCCGCCTCGGCACCGGCGATGTCGAAGCCGACCACCCCGGAGTCCCGGTGCCGCACGGCCAGCTCGGCGATCTCCTGGGAGCGGGCGGCGTGCCGCATCGCGGTGAGCAGCGTGCCCACCCGGATGCTCAGGCCCGCCTCGACAGCCTGGGCGGTGCCCTCGGCGAACCCGGCCAGCACCGCCTCGACCACCTCGTCGAGGCTCAGGTCCCGCTCGAGGTGCTGCTCCGGGGCAAAGCGCACCTCGGCGTAGACCACCCCGTCGGCGGCCAGGTCCAGTGCGCACTCGCGGGCCACCCGGCGCAGCGCCGGCCCGGTCTGCATGACCGCCACGGTGTGCGCGAACGTCTCAAGGTAACGCTCCAGGGAGCCGGAGTCGGCGGCGTCCGCGAACCAGCGCCCGAGTGCCTCCGGATCGGTGGTGGGCAGCTCGTGGCCCACCTCCGCGGCCAGCTCGACGATCGTCGCCGGCCGCAGCCCGCCGTCGAGGTGGTCGTGCAGCAGCGCCTTCGGAACCTTGACGATGTCCTCGTACCGGATAGTTGCGACCATGCTCAGACCCTAGTCAGCCAGCCCCGGCTGGCCGAGCCAGCCCGCTCATCCGGGCCAGCCGTGCCGAGGGGGTAAATCGATGACGTGTCAACCAAAAGGCTAGACTCGGGGATGCTCTGGTCACGCAGCAGGCTCTCCCACCACCTGACCCGCATGCAGCAGCGCGGCCTGGTGACCCGGGAGGAGTACGCCGACGACGCCCGTGGCTCGATCATCGCGCTCACCCCGGCCGGTCGGCAGGCCATCGAGTCCGCCGCCCCCGGCCACGTGGCCGCCGTCCGCCGGCACCTCATCGATCTACTCACCCCGGCCGAGGTCGAGGCGCTCGGCGCGCTCACCCACCGGGTGGTCGACCACCTCGGCGGCCGGGCGCCCCACCCGCGGCACGACCCGGCGGCCTGACGTGGACCCACGCATCCTGGAGCGGCTGCGCTGCCCGGTCTGTGGTGAGCCGCTGAACGAGGCGACCGCCGGCACCACCCGGGCGCTGCGCTGCCCGCGCCGGCACAGCTTCGACATCGCCCGCCAGGGTTACGTCAACCTGCTCGCCGGTCGCGCCCCGCACGTCGGGGACACCGCCGAGATGGTCGCCGCCCGGGCGGACTTCCAGGCCGCCGGGCACTACGACCTCGTCTCGAACGCCCTCGCCGATGCCGCGACGCAGGCCACGCCGGACTTCGGGGCGTACCCCCTCGTGGTGGATGCCGGCGCCGGCACCGGCCGGTACCTCGGCGCGGTGCTGGCGGCGTTACCGGACGCGGTGGGTCTGGCCCTGGACGTGTCCAAGCCGGCGCTGCGGCGCGCGGCCCGCGTGCATCCCCGGGCCGCCGCGGCGCTCGCCGACACCTGGCAGCGGCTACCGCTCGCGGACGCGTCGACCGCCGTGCTGCTGAACGTCTTCGCCCCGCGCAACGGCCCGGAGTTCCACCGGGTGCTCGACCCGGCCGGCACGCTGCTGGTGGTCACACCCGACACCGACCACCTCGCCGAGTTGGTGGATGCCCTCGACCTGCTGCGGGTCGACCCGGACAAGGCCGACCGGGTGACCGGCAGCCTGGGCGGGCACTTCACGCCGGTCAGCTCGGCGGTGCACCGGGCGGAGCTGGCCCTGACCAGAGCGGAGGCCGCCACCCTGGTCGGGATGGGCCCGAGCGCCTGGCACACCGACCCGGGCGCCCTCGCCGCCCGGCTGGCCGCACTGCCCGAGCCCGTCCGGGTGACCGTGGCGGTCCGGCTGGACGCGTACCGACCCCGCTGAGCTCAGGCTCCACCTGAGCTCAGGCTCCGCTGAGCTCAGGTGGAGAGGTCGACCTCTTCCCAACCGGGCGGCTCGTCGTGGTACGGCCCGCGCAGGATCACCGCCCACTCCAGAGCCCAGCGCCGCTGCCCGATCGCGTTCGCGTCGACCAGGCCCGGCGCCCGCCGGCCGCCGCGCTCGGTCTCCAGATACGCCCAGTCCAGGCAGTAGTGCAGGTCGAGCAGGGCGGCCGCGTCGGCCGGGTGCTGCGGCGCCGTGAGGATCCGGGATCGCCAGCGCGGAAACGTCTCCCCCTCGGCGATGTGCGGCAGCCGCTCGACCAGCCGCTCGTCGACGGCCAGGGTGGGGTCGAGCTGCTTGGTCAAGCCGAGCACCCAGGCCAGCGCGAAGAGCGCGTCGTGGTGCAGCACGAAGGAGCGGTGGTCGCCCTTGCCGCCCATCACGAACTGCCACTCCGGCGGGGTGACCATCTCGACCAGGTGCGAGCCGAGCAACCAGCTCATCGCCGACTGTGGGGGCATCCCGAAGCAGCGGGCCAGGATCAGGTGCAGCACGGCGATCCGCGCCTCGATCTCCGCCGTGGGGCGCAACTCAATCGTGTCGCCCGGCTCCCAGACGAGCGGAAACTGGGCCGGCGGCAGCGGCAGGCCGAGCCGGGACAGCTCGTCCAGGCTCGCCTCACGCACCTGACGTGGGTCGGGGGCAGCAACGGTCACAGGGCAACTTCCTGTCTGTTCGCGCCGGCTCAAGGCCGGTTGTCCCCCCTTGGCCTGCGACAATAGCGCTCCCAGGTGACCGGCACCACGCCCACCCCGACCGCCGTTCGATCAGCCGATGCGCTCGATGACCAGCGGCGTCGTCGCCGAGGCGGTCGGCGCGATCCGTACCGCGTTGGCGGCCTCGGCCAACGCCGCCGGAATCCGCGTCGCGTCCTCGGCGCGCAGCTCGTAGAGGGGGTCACCGGCCCGCACCGCGTCGCCCGGCCGCCTGTGCAACACCACACCCGCCGGCACGCTGACCGGGTCCTCCTTGCGCGCCCGACCCGCGCCGAGCCGCCACGCCGCAACCCCCATCGCGTACGCGTCGATGGCCGCGACGTGCCCGTCCTGCTCGGCACGGACCACCTCGACCTCGGCGGCCTCCGGCATCGGCGCGTCCGGGTCGCCACCCTGCGCCCGGATCATCGCCCGCCAGGAGTCCATCGCCCGGCCGTCGCGCAGCGCCGCCGCCGGATCGGCGTCCGGCAGACCGGCGGCGTCGAGCATCTCCCGGGCCAGGGCCAGCGTCAGCTCCACCACGTCGGCCGGCCCACCACCGGCCAGCACCTCGACCGACTCGGTCACCTCGACCGCGTTGCCGATCGCCAGGCCCAGCGGGGTGGACATGTCGGTGAGCAGGGCGACCGTCCGCACACCGTGCGCGCCGCCCAGCTCGACCATGGTCCGAGCCAACTCGCGCGCCTGGTCGACGGACTTCATGAAGGCACCAGAGCCGACCTTGACGTCGAGGACGAGCGCGCCGGTGCCCTCGGCGATCTTCTTGCTCATGATCGAGCTGGCGATCAGCGGGATCGCCTCCACGGTGCCGGTCACGTCGCGCAACGCGTACAGCTTGCGGTCCGCGGGGGCGAGCCCGGCGCCGGCCGCGCAGATCACCGCGCCGACCTCGTCCAGCTGGGCGATGAACTCGTCGTTGCTCACCGTGGCCCGCCAGCCCGGGATGGACTCCAACTTGTCCAGCGTGCCGCCGGTGTGCCCGAGACCACGGCCGCTCAGCTGCGGTACGGCCGCGCCGCACGCCGCCACCAGCGGGGTGAGCGGCAGAGTGATCTTGTCGCCGACGCCGCCGGTGGAGTGCTTGTCGACCGTCGGCCGGCGTACCGCCGAGAGGTCCAGCCGCTCACCGCTGGCGATCATCGCGGCGGTCCACCGGGCGATTTCCGGCCCGGTCATGCCGTTGAGCAGGATCGCCATCGCCAGGGCGGACATCTGCTCGTCGGCGACAACCCCCCGGGTGTACGCGTCGACCACCCAGTCGATCTGCGCGTCCGACAGCACACCCCCGTCCCGCTTGACCCGAATGACATCAACAGCAGCAAAAGCACTCACTCTGTGGTTCCTTCTCACGTCGTTGTGGATACGGCCAGGGCCGTGTCAGCCGCCGCCCACCATGATCACGCTGGAACGAGGTAGTAGTCCCCTCTCGTCGCGAGGTAGGGCACTACTTCCAGGATCGAGCACGATCATGGCGGCGCGGGGCGGCCTCGCGGTCGTCCGCGACCTTGAAGCGCGGTCGTCCGCGACCTTGAAGTCAGCCAGCAGACCAGCGAACAGGGATCTCCATCGGCGGCTCACCCTCGCCGGCCCAGAAGATCGTGCCGGTCGCGTCCACCACGACCACCCGGGGCGATCGGGCCAGGCCCCAGGTGATCGCCTCGGCCGGGTCGTCCCAGCTCGGGGCCTCCTCCAGCACCCCGGTCTCAGCGCCGGCGTCGTCTCCGGCCGACCGTTCCCAGTACGCGGTCCAGACCTGCTGACCGGCGGACATGTCCGGGTGCACGAAGACGGTGCCGCGCCCCCGCCAGGCGGCCAGCCGCTCCGGGACCACCGGCACCGGCGTCTCGCCGGTCACGGCTTCCAGGTCCTCCACGCCGAAGGCGTGCGGCAGCAGCTCGGCCATCCGCAGCGGGCGGGTCCTGCTCTCGATCAGGCACTCCGGCCCGCCGTGCTCCCAGAGCAACTGCCGGCAGCGGCCACACGGCATCAGCGGCTCACCGGTGGCGTCGACGCAGGAGAGCGCGACGAGCCGTCCGCCGCCGGTGGCGTGCAGGCTGGAGATCACGCCGCACTCGGCGCAGAGCGTCACCCCGTACGCCGCGTTCTCCACGTTGCAGCCAACCACCACGCGGCCGTCGTCGACCAGCGCGGCCGCGCCGACCGGGAACGTCGAGTACGGCGCGTACGCGTGCCGCATCGCGTCGGTGGCGGCAGCGCGCAACCGCGCCCAGTCAATGTCGGTCATTCCATCATTCTGCCGAAGTAGGCCAGGTCAGAAGCGGGCAGGGCCGGGTCCACGGGCAGGCGCAGCCCGGCCAGCCGGTGAGCCCGACTCATCGGCCGCGCCACCGCAGCGGTGAGCGGCGGCACCACCACGGTCGGAGGCAATGCCGAGGATGACTGCTCGGGGTGAAAGGGACGTTCGGCCCTGCATCTTCCCCTCGGGACAGCCAACCCTGGAGCCGAGGAGGGACACCTGCGACCGAGGGGAAGATGTGATGGCGAAGTTGGGGAGCTGGCCGTTATCCGCGAACGCTCTTCGTCGGATGTACGCGGGGGGCCGCGGTAATGCGGCGGCCCGCCGGTTCGCCCGGCTGTGGGCGGCCGTCTACAGTGCTGGCCTGCACCCGAGGCGCTGGGTGACACTCGAGGTCGTGGGACGCCGCACCGGTCGGATCACCCGGTTCCCGCTGGGTATGGCCGACTGGCAGGGCGACTGGTATCTGGTGCCGATGCTGGGCGAGAGCTGCAACTGGGTCCGAAACGTACGTGCGGCCGACGGCCTGGTGACCATTCGGCACGGGCGTGCCCGGGTCTGCCGCCTGGTCGAGGTGCCGGTCGACGAGCGTGCACCGATCCTCAAGCGGTATCTGGCGACGGTCCCCGGAGCCCGACCGCACCTCCCCGTCGACCGGCACGCACCCTTGTCCGAGTTCGCGGCAATCGCGGCACAGTACCCCGCGTTCCGTGTCGAGACGGCACCCGTGAGCAGTCCGAATACCGGTGGCGAAAGGCCAGCGTGATCATGATGACCGGCGCGACCCTCGCTGTGCCCGGCGGGAAACGCCGCCGGGCACAGCTCGGGCGTCAGCCCTTGATGTACGGCTTGCCGTCGGCGGCCGGTGCCCGGACCCTGCCGACCAGCCCGGCGACCGCCAGGATCGTCGCCAGGTAGGGCAGCATGGCCAGGAACTGGCTGGGGATCGCGCTGTTGATCGCCCCGAGATAGGTGGCGAGCTGGTCGGCGAAGCCGAAGAAGAGCGCGGCGAGCAGCGCGCCGGTCGGGTTCCACCGACCGAAGATCAGCGCGGCCAGTGCGATGAAGCCCTTACCGCCGATCATGTTCTTGGTGAACGAGTAGAGCGCCAGCGTGTAGGACGCGCCGCCGATACCGGCGACCACCCCGGCCAGCAGCACGTTGCGGTAGCGCACCCGCAGCACCTTGACCCCGAGCGTGTCGGCGGCGATCGGGTGCTCACCGACCGAGCGGGTACGCAGCCCCCACCGGGTGCGGAACAGCGCGATGTGGATCACCAGCACCAGGAGCAGGCCGAGGTAGAGGAAGATGTTGCCGCGGAACAGCGCCGGGCCGAGCACCGGGATGTCCTTGAGCAGCGGGATCTCCCAGTTACCGAAGCGGGGCGCGCTGTTGTACTTCGCCGCGTCGGTCTGCATCAGCCGCTCGTAGAGGAAGCCGGTGACGCCGACGGCGAGCAGGTTCAGCACGATGCCGATGACCACCTGGTCGACCAGGTAGCGGATGGCGAAGACGGCCAGCAGCAGCGAGATGAACGCGCCGCCGAGGGCGGCGGCCACCAGGCCCACCCAGACGCTGCCGGAGATGCTGCCGAAGAGCGCGCCGCTGAACGCGCCCATCAGCAACTGCCCCTCGATGGCCACGTTGACCACACCGGAACGCTCACAGAGCACACCGGCCAGCGCGCCGAAGATCAGCGGCAGAGCCAGGATGAAGGTGCCCCGGATGATGTTGACCAGGGGCATGAAGTTCTGCCCGGTCGGCGCGGCGGAGACCTGCCAGCAGAGGAAGGAGAGCACGAAGCCGACCAGCCCGATGCCGAGCACGGGAAGGAACCACCGCTTCGGCACCCCGGCGAGCAGGGCCGCACCGGCGGCGATCGCGATGATCCCGAACAGGATCGCGCCGATCGTGCCGTTGATCTCCAACGCGGCGCCGGCCGCGTCATCGCTGAGCGTGAACCGGGCCTGCTGTTCGGTGGCGAGCGCGCCGAACAGCACCGCCGCCAGCAGACCGAGCGCGAGCAGCACGAGGCCGACCTTGCGGTTCCGGGTCCAGAAGCCCTGGTCGACCGCGGCGACCGCCACGTCGGGGACAGCCATGGTGGACATGAGTTACCAGCCCTTCGCCAGGCTCGTCTGCAACCGGGCGGCCCGTGCAGCCCGGAGCTGGAAGATCGCCTTCACCAGGGCGGGCGCGGCGATGAAGATGACGATCAGCGCCTGGAGCACCGTGACCAGCTCCAGCGAGATCCCCGAGTACGACTGCATCCGGTTGCCGCCAGCCTGGAGCGCTCCGAACAGCAGCGCCGCCAGCAACACCCCCCAGGGCCTCACCCGTCCGAGGAGTGCCACCAGGATGCCGTCGAAGCCGATCTGCGCGACCACCAGCGGGGTCAACGCGCTGGCGGTGGAGCCGAGCACCATGTTCGAGCCGCCGAGACCGGCCAGGATCCCGGCGAAGACCATGATCAGGATGTACGTCCGGGTGACGCTGATGCCAGCGGTGCGGGCGGCGTCCGGGTTGGCACCGACCGCGCGCAGCTCGAAGCCGAGCGTGGAACGGTTGAGCAGCCAGGCGACCGCCCAGGTGGCCAGCACGGCGAGCAGGATGCCCGCGTGCACCCGCAGGTTGTCGCCGAGCAGTCGGGGCAGCTGCGCGGAGGTGTCGACAGCCTTGCTGATCGCGTCGGTGCGGGTGGGGTCCTGCACGCCGTTCTGCACGATGAGCCAGGTCAAAAAGTACGTGGCGACGTAGTTGAGCATGATCGTGTTGATCACCTCGTGTGCCCCGGCGCGAGCCTTGAGGATGCCGGGGATGAAGCCCCACATCGCGCCGCCCAGAGCGCCGGCCAGCACTGCCACCAGCAGATGCAGGCCGGGCGGCAGCGGCAGCAGGAAGCCGGCCAGCGCGGCGAAGATCACGCCCATGGTGGCCTGACCCTGGGCGCCGATGTTGAACAGGCCGCCGCGGAAGGCCAGCGCCACCGACAGGCCGGTGAAGACCAGCGGCGCGGTGTAGGTGAGCGTCTCGGAGATCGGCGCGAGCACGGCCTCCCAGCCGTTGGTGCCGTTCAACCAGCCGGAGAACGCCTCCGGGTCGAAGACCGAGCCCTTGAACAGGTTCGCGTACGCCTCGCTGACCAGCGTCCAACTGGAATTGAGCGCGTCGGACGGGCGCGAGGTGATGTACGAGAAGGTAGAGAGCACGTCCGGATCAGAAATGATCATCAGAACCGCGCCGACCACGATCGCCAGCACCAGCGACAACAGGGTCACCGTGAAGGTGTTGGCCGCCCAGAGGTTGTCCAGGAACATCCGGCCCAGGGTGGGCTCCGGCTCCGACTTTGGCTCCGACTTTGGCTCCGGCGCCGAGCTGCCCGGCTCGGTTGCCAACTCGGCCCGTTCGGTGTTGCCGAGCGCGTTCTGCGCGGCCTGCGCCTCGCTCGCCGGTTCCTTGTCCGGCGAGCCGGACTGCGGGTTGGGGTCGCTCATGTCTCATCCTCGTTCGCGGAGCCTGCGTCGCTCGCCGGGCTCCCGTCGGTAGCCGTGCCGTCGGTCGACGCGGCGTCCGCACCGCGCTCGGGGACCGAGTCCGGGCTGATGCCGGCCATCAGCAGGCCGATCTCCTCGCGCGGGGTGTCCGGCCCGACGATGCCGATGATGCGGCCCCGGTACATCACCGCAATCCGGTCGGCCAGCCCGATCACCTCGTCGAGCTCGCTGGAGACCACCATGACGGCGGTGCCGACGTCCCGCTCGTGGATGATCCGGCTGTGGATGAACTCGATCGACCCGACGTCGACGCCGCGGGTCGGCTGGGCGGCGATGAAGAGCTTCAGCGGCCGGGACAGCTCCCGGGCCACGATCACCTTCTGCTGGTTGCCGCCGGAGAGGGTGCCCACCGGCGCGTCGGCCGATGAGGTGCGGACGTCGAACTGCTCGATCCGCTCCTTCGCCGACGTCGCGATCGCGTCCGGCTTGAGTGCGAGCCCGGCGCCGAACGGCGGCCGGTCGTAGATGTCCAGCACGAGATTCTCCGCGACGCTGAACTCCTTGACCAGGCCGTCCACGCTGCGGTCCTCGGGCACGTAACCGACGCCAGCGCGGAGCACCTTCTTGGTCTTCCAGCCGTCGATCCGGTCACCGGCCAGGCTGACCGTGCCGGCGAGCACCGGGCGCAGGCCCATGATCGCCTCGATCAGCTCGGTCTGGCCGTTGCCCTGCACGCCCGCCACGCCGAGCACCTCGCCCGCGCGCACGGTCAGGTCCACCCCGTCGACCGCGCGGATCTGCCGGTCATCGTCGACGACGAGCCCGGTCACCTCCAGCACCGGGTCGCCCGGCGTGGCCGGGGACTTCTCCACGGTGAGCCGGACGTTGCGGCCGACCATCAGTGCGGCCAACTCGTCCCGGCTGGCCTCCGGCGAGGCGGTGCCGACGGTCTTGCCGCGTCGAATCACGGTAATCCGATCGGCGATCGCTTTGACCTCGCCGAGCTTGTGGGTGATGAAGACGATCGACTTGCCGGCCGCCTTGAGCGACCGCATGACCGTCAACAGCTCTTCGGTCTCCTGGGGGGTGAGCACGGCGGTCGGCTCGTCCAGGATGAGCAGGTCGACGTTGCGGGTGAGCGCCTTGACGATCTCGACGCGCTGCTGGATGCCGACCGGCAGGTCCTCGATCACCGCGTCCGGATCGACCTGGAGGTTGTAGCGCTCGGACACCTCGGTGACCTCGCGCTTGGCCCGGCGTCGGTCCAGGAAGCCGGCGATGCCGCCCCTGACCTGCTCGGCGCCGAGCATGATGTTCTCGGCCACGGTGAAGACCGGCACCAGCATGAAGTGCTGGTGCACCATGCCGATCCCGGCGGCGATCGCGTCGGACGGGCCCTTCAGCTTCAGCGGCTTGCCGTCGACCAGGATCTCGCCCTCGTCCGGCTGGTAGAGCCCGTAGAGGACGTTCATCAGGGTCGACTTGCCCGCGCCGTTCTCGCCGAGCAGGGCGTGAATCTCTCCAGGCTCCACCGTCAGATCGATGTGGTCGTTGGCGACCAGATCACCGAATCTCTTGGTGATGCCGCGCAGTTCGAGTCTCAGCGCAACCTCCTGGAGTGCGAGCGATGGTGCAGCGTAGCTGCCGTTGACCGAGCCGGACCGGCCCGGCCACCGTGGCGCGCGATCGGCCGCTCCGGCCCCACGGGTGGTTAACCCGCGGTGCCGGAGCGGCCGGATCGGTCGTACCTGTCCCCCGCCGACTTTCCCGATGATCTCATCGGAGAGGCCGGCCGGTCGTCACTTGGTCGGCTGGGCTTTCGAGGTGACGGTGATGGTGCCAGCGGCGATGTCCGCCTTGATCTTGTCGACCTCGGTCTTCAGCTCGGCCGGAACCTTGCTGTCGAAGTCGTGGTACGGGGCGATCGAGACGCCGGTGTTGGCCAGCGTGCCCACGAAGCCCGGCGTGGCCTGCAGCTTCTCGCCACCGGCAGCCTTGAGCACAGCCTCCTTGACGGCCTCCGGGATGTTCTTGACCACCGTGGTGATGATCGCGGAGCAGTCCGGGGTGCTTTCGCAGCCGTCGACGTCCACCCAGATGGTGTTGTACTTGCCGCCCGAGGCCTTGGCCGCGGAGGTGGTGCCGAGGCCGGCGCCGCCGGCGACCGGCATGATGATGTCCGCACCCTGGGCGACCAGCGCGTCGGAGACCTTCTTGCCCTCGTCCTGCTTGGCGAAGTCGTTGGTGAAGGAACCCTTCTGGGTCTCCTTGTTCCAGCCCAGCGCCTGGACGTTCTTCTTCTTGGTGGTGTTGTAGTACGTCACGCCGTCGACGAAGCCATCCATGAAGATGGTCACCGGCGGGATCGGCAGGCCACCGTAGGTGCCCACCTTGCCGCTCTTGCTCATCCCAGCGGCCAGGTAGCCAGCCTGGAACGCGGCCTGCGCGGTGTCGAACTGCATCGGGTAGACGTTGGCGTCACCCGGGTTGGCGTCGACGATGCCGAACGCCTGGTTCGGGTTCGCCTTGGCGATCTTCGAGGTGGCGTTGGCCATCAGGCCACCGACCGCCAGGATGAAGTCGCACTTCTGGTTGACGTACTGCGTCAGGTTCGGCTCATAGTCAGCCTCAGCCTTCGAGGCCACGAACTTGGTCTCGATGTTGCTGTCGGCGGCCTTGGCCTCCTCGAGGCCCTTCCAGGCTGAGGTGTTGAACGACTTGTCGTCGATGCCACCGACGTCGGTCACCATGCAGGCGCTGAACTTCTTGGCGCCGCTGCCGGCGTTGTTGTCATCATCGGGGGCCTCGCCACACGCGGCGGCGCTGAGCACGAGCCCACCCACCGCGAAGATCGAGGCGATCCGCATCCCACGCACCGAACGCAAGACGTCTCCTTCCCATTGCACACCGCGCCTAGTGCGGTGGCAGCCCATCAGCCGACCTGCGGTATGCCGCCGGCTGTCCCACGTTACGGACGGGAGCGTACGCCCGCGCCCACCCACCGGCCGACAATCGTGCACGACTGTTGAACGCCTGTTACCCGGGTGTAACCCTTGCGTGGGGCACGTCACTCTTTGTGCTGCTAAGCAAGCACCCAGGCGTCGCGAAAGTCCGTTTTCGGGGGGCCGCTCCCCCTCTCGGACGTTACCGCCAGAAGACCGCCACTGCTGCGTTGACCAGGGTCAAACCGGCGATCGCGAGGAAGTGCCCACGGTTGACCGATTCCCGCTTTCGGGAGAAGAACACCATGACAAAGATCAGCAGAGCGAGTACCAACTTCGTCACAAGCTTCGCCGGCTCCGGCTCGTCGCCATCGCGCAGCGGCGCGGAAAGCCCGATGCCGGTCAGCAGACCGATCACCGAGCCCCACAGCATGGCCTGGTTGATCCGTAGCGGGCCGCTGACGTACTGGGCGATCGTGCCGCCGAGCAGCAGGGCGAAGCCGATCAGATGGACATAGAGAAGAATCAGTCGCAGTGCTTCCACGCCGCCCATCCTCCCCTATCAACGACAGTTTGTAGTAGTGGGGTCGGCCGATCGGCGCGTCGCCGGCTCATCCCTTGACGGCGCCGCTGGTGAGGCCGGAGACGATGAAACGCTGGAGGAACTGGAACACCAGCACGGTGGGGATCGCGGTGAGCAGGGTGCCGGCGGCGAAGATCCCGAAGTTGGTGTTCCGCTCAGCGCCCTGCAACATGCCTCGCATACCGACAGCGAGGGTCTTGGCGTCCGTGTCGGTGAGGAAGACGCTCGCCATCAGGAACTCATTGATGGTGTTGATGAAGGCGAGCAGCCCGGTCACCGCGAGGATCGGCGCCACCAACGGCAGCAGGATCCGGAAGAAGACCTGGGCGTGCGACGCGCCGTCCATGGTGGCCGACTCGTCCAACTCCCGGGGCAACGTGTCGAAGAAGCCCTTCATGAGCCAGGTGTTCACGCCCAGCGCGCCACCCATGTAGAGCAGCATCAGGCCCCACGGCGTGTTGAAGCCGATGGCTGGCCACAGGTCCGTGATGGCGCCGAAGATCAGGAAGATCGCCACGATCGCCAGGAACTGCGGGAACATCTGGATCAACAGCAGCGACAGCAACCCCACCCGTCGCCCCTGGAATCGCATCCGGGAGAAGGCGTACGCCGCGAGCGCCGAGAGGAAGACCGAGGCGAACGCGGCGCCACCGGCGATGAGCAGCGAGTTCAGGAACCAGTTGGCGAATTCGGTGCGCGCGAACAGATCCCCGAAGTTCTCGAACGACACCCCGCCGGTCGGCACCAACTCGGTGGAGGACAGCGTGCCGAGCGGATTGAGCGCCGCCGAGACGACGAACACGAGCGGGAAAAGGCTGAACAGCACGCCGAGCAGGCCGACCACGTGCCGCCAGCCGACCTGGGCGAACCAGCGGTTCCCCCGCCTCCCCGCGTTGCGGTCGACCGCCGTCGGGCGGCTCGCGCCGGTGAGTGTGGTCACGCGTACGTCTCCTCCTGTTGCCGGGTCCGCCGGAAGCTGACCGTTGAGACCACCGCGACGATGGCGAATATGAACAACGAGATGGCCGCGGCGAAGCCGAACTGCGCGGCCTGCCCACCGAACGCCAGCCGGTAGGTATAGGTGATCAGCAGGTCGGTGGCGCCGTTGCTGGGGTTGTCCGCCGGGAACGGCGCGCCCTCTGTGGTCAGGTAGATCGCGTTGAAGTTGTTGAAGTTGAACGCGAACGACGAGATCAGCAGGGGCGAGAGCGCGACCAGCAGCAGCGGCAGGGTGACCGCCTTGAACGACTGCCAGGGCGACGCCCCGTCGACGGAGCTGGCCTCGGTCAACTCCCGCGGGATGGCCTGTAGCGCGCCGGTGGCCACCAGGAACATGTACGGGTAGCCGAGCCAGAGCTGCACCAGGATCACCGCGGCGCGGGCCGACCAGTCCTGCCCGAACCAGTCGACGCTGAGCCCGAACAGGTTGTTGATCAGCCCGAAGTCGGTGTTGAACATGTCCCGCCAGACCAGCAGCATCGCGAACGACGGCATGGCGTACGGCAGGATCAGCAACATCCGGTAGAGGTTGGTGCCCCTCATCCGGGGCGAGTGCAGCGCCAGCGCGATCAACATGCCGAGGATGAACGTGCCGCCGGTGGAACCGATCGCGAAGGCGAAGTTCCAGATCAGCGTGCCGAGGAACGGCCCGGAGATCCGCTCGTCGGTGAGCACCCGGGTGAAGTTGGACAGCCCGACGTTCACCTTCCATCCCTGGGCCAGCCGCTCACCGTCGGCGGCGACGAACGCGCCGACCTCGCCGTCCGCGGCCCAGGTCTTGCCGCTGTCGCTGTCCTTCACGCAGTCACAGCCCGCGTCGTACGCCCGGACGGCCTTGCCCTCGTACGCCCGGGAGAGGCCGGACGAGCGCAGCGCGCCACCGGCGGTCGGCACCACCAGGTCGGTGACGTCCTTGCTGCGGGCGCTGGCCTGACCGACGTTCAGCACGGTGTAGCCGTCGGCAGCGGTGACCTTGCCGCCGGGGGCGACGGTGGCCGCGCCCGGGTCGAGCGGGCGCAGGCCCCGAGCGTCGCCGACAGAGACCGCGCCGGTCGCCGGGTCGGTGATCAGGAAGACCAGGGCACCGGTGGCCGGGTCGCCCGTTGTGGCGACGGACATCGGGTACTGGGTGGAACCCGGGACCTGCCTGACCGAGGAACTCTGGATCGCGACGATCGCGTCGTCCTTGCTGCCGCGGTGGCCGTCGCCGTAGTTGGTGAAGGCCGTGCTCGCTGTGTAGAGCACCGGCACGACCTGGAAGGCGATCAGGAAGAGCGTGCCCGGGACGAGGTACTTCGCCGGGATGTGCCGACGGCCCAGGTACAGGTAGAACAGCGCGGCGGTGGTCAGCACCAGCACCGCCAACCAGACCCACTTCTCGGCCTCCACGAGTGGGAAGGCCGCCCAGATCGCGATCCCGGCCACCAGGCCGAGCAGGATCACCTTCGCGGCGAGGCCGGTCGCGGTGATCGGCGCGTGGTTGCGCGCGGTACGGGAAGTGCGCGGGGACCCGGTGCGGACGGGCCCCCGGCCCGGGGTCTGCTGGGCAGTCCCCGGGCCGGACAGCGGTGTGCTCATTACTTGATCGAGCCGGCGATCGTCTTGCCAGCCGCGGTGACCGTGCTGGTCGGGTCGGCGCCGCCGATGACGGCGGCCTCGGCCTTACCGAACGGGTCCCAGATCGCGGCCATGGCCGGGATGGCCGGGAGCACCTGGCCGTTCTTGCCGGCCTCGATGAACTTGGCCAGATCCGGGTCGCCGCCCTTGACCTGGTCCAGCGCGGCGGTCAGCGCCGGAGGACGCGGGTCGGCCTGGTAGAGCGCCACGGCCAGTTCCGGCTTGGCGACGTAGTTGACGACGAACTCCTGGGCGAGAGCCTTGTTCTTGCCCTTGGCGGCCACGTAGAAGGACTGCACGCCCACGAACGGCGCGGCCGCCTTGCCACCGGCGAAGCCGGGAACAGCGGAGACGTCGTACGTGATGCCGGCCTTCTTCACGTCGGCGGTCGCCCACGGCCCGGAGACCAGGAAGGCGCACTTCTTGCCGGTGAAGGTGGCGGTCGAGTTGGTGTCAGCGATCGAGCGTTTCAGCACGCCCTCGCCCTTCTCGCCGAGTGCGGCGATCTTCTTGAACGCCTCGATGGACTCCGGCTTGCCCACGCCCAGGTCCTTCGGGTCGTAGTCGCCGTTCGCGGTGGTGCCGAAGAGGTAGCCGCCGGCCGAGGCGTACAGCGGGTAGATGTGGTACGCGTCGCCCTTCTGGCCGACCTGGAGGCACAGCGTCTCGGTGACCTTCTTCTGCGCCTTGAGCTGCTTACCGGTGGCGACCAGGTCCTCGATCGTCTTCGGCGCCTCGGGGGCCAGCTCGGTGTTGCGGATCAGCGCCAGGTTCTCCTGCGCGTACGGAACTCCGTAGAGCTGGCCGTTGAAGGTGACGGCCTTGATGGCGGTCTCGTTGAACGCGCTCTTCTGCTCGGCGGCGAGCTGCACGGGATCGATGGCACCGTTCTGGACCAGGTTGCCGATCCAGTCGTGCGCGCCGATCACCACGTCGGGGCCGCCGCCCTGGCTCGACACGGTCACGAAGTTGTTCTGGAGGTCCTCGTTCGGAACGGCCTGCACCTCGACGGTGACGCCGTTCTCCTGACCAAATTTCTCGGCGAACGGCTTGAGTGCGGCGGTGCGCTTGTCGTCCGCCCAGATGACCAGTTTGCCGCCGGCGGCCCTGGGGGTTTCCTTCGCGGCCGGCTCGTCGCTGTCGCCACCACAGCCGGAGGCGGCGAGCGCCAGGGCGAAGAGGGCGACCACACCCGCGGTACGGATGCGCATCGGTACTCCTGTCGTCATGGCGGGTCCGCCGGGGGAAGGGCGGCCCGCCAGTGGGAACCTCTGGAAGTTCTTGCCAACCGGCGCCTCAATACCGCGCCGCTGCTCTCGCATGTTGCGGGGACGTTAGCAAGAAGTTGCAGATCATGGAAGGACTTGCAGAGAGCCCCGCAAGAACTTGCCGGTGGGCTAAAGTGCCGCCATGCGCGCTCGACTGTCCGACATCGCCCAGCAGGCCGAAGTCAGCGAGGCCACGGTGTCGCGGGTGCTCAACGACCGCCCCGGCGTGGCCCCGGAGACCCGGCAGGCCGTCCTCACCGCCCTCGACGTGCTCGGCTACGAGCGTCCCGCCCGGCTGCGCAAGCGCAGCGCCGGGCTGGTCGGCCTGGTCGTGCCGGAGCTGGACAACCCGATCTTCCCCGCCTTCGCCCAGGTCATCGAGTCGACGCTGGCGCAGAGCGGGTTCACGCCGGTGCTCTGCACCCAGACCGCCGGCGGCGTGACCGAGGACGAGTACGTGGAGATGCTGCTGGACCGGCAGGTCTCCGGGATCGCCTTCGTCTCCGGGCTGCACGCCGACACCGCCGCCAACCACGAGCGCTACCGGGCGCTGATCGCCCGGCCGCTGCCGGTCGTGATGGTCAACGGGTACGTGCCCGACATCGGCGCACCCTTCGTCTCCTGCGACGATCGGGAGGCCGCCGAGCTGGCCGTCGCCCATCTGGTCGCGCTCGGGCACCGACGGATCGGGCTGATCACCGGCCCGGACCGGTTCGTGCCGGTGCAGCGCAAGGTGGCCGGCTGGCGTGCCGCGATGACCCGGCTGGCCGGCGTCCCCGAGGCCGATCTGGGCCCACTGGCCGAGTTGTCGCTGTTCGGTGTGGAGGGTGGCGAGGCGGCCGCCGGCCGACTACTGGACCGCGGCGTCACCGGCATGGTGTGCGGCTCCGACCTGATGGCGCTCGGCGCGATCCGGGCGGCACGCCAACGCGGCCTCAGCGTGCCGGGTGACCTCTCCGTGGTCGGCTACGACGACTCACCGCTGATGGCCTTCACCGACCCGCCGCTGACCACCATGCGGCAGCCGGTCATCGCCATGGCGGTGGCTGCTGTCCGAGCCCTGGTGGACGAGATCAACGGGCATGGCGCCCCGCACTCGGAATATCTGTTCCGCCCGGAGCTGGTGGTGCGCGGCTCCACCGCGGTCGCCCCGAGTTCTGCGCGACTCTCTTACGCAAGATCTGCTTGACTCTTGCAGTCGCGGGCCGGCATATTGCTCGGATGATCCGCACTGCCACCCCGCCCCACACCACCGACGACGACTGGTGGCGCTCCGCGGCCGTCTACCAGGTGTACGTGCGCAGCTTCGCCGACAGCGACGGCGACGGCATCGGTGACCTCCGGGGCATTCGGCAGCGCCTGCCGTACCTGCGCGATCTTGGGGTGGACGCGCTCTGGCTGACCCCCTTCTACACCTCCCCCATGGTCGACGGCGGATACGACGTCGCCGACTACCGGGACGTCGACCCGATGTTCGGCACCCTCGCCGACTTCGACGCGATGATCACCGACGCGCACGCTCTCGGCCTGCGGATCATCGTCGACCTGGTGCCCAACCACACCTCCAGCGCACACCGCTGGTTCAGCGCCGCCCTCGCCGCCGGCCCCGGCTCGCCGGAGCGGGCACGCTACCTCTTCGCCGATGGCCAGGGCGCGCACGGCGAGCTGCCCCCCAACGACTGGGAGAGCATCTTCGGCGGCCCGGCGTGGACCCGCATCGCTGACGGCCAGTGGTACCTGCACCTGTTCGACCCGGCCCAGCCGGACCTGAACTGGCGCCAGCCGGAGGTCCGCGCCGAGTTCGAGGACGTGTTGCGGTTCTGGCTGGACCGGGGCGTGGACGGTTTCCGCATCGACGTGGCCCACGGCATGATCAAGGCCGAAGGGCTGCCGGACGTCGGCTTCAGCACGATGACCACCGGCCAGCGCCAGGTCGAACTGCTCGGCAAGGGCCGGCTGCCCTACTTCGACCAGGACGAGGTGCACGAGATCTACCGCGCCTGGCGGCCCATCCTGGACAGCTACCCGGGCGCTCGGATGGCGGTCGCCGAGGCGTGGGCCGAGACCCCGCAGCGCCTGGCCCGCTACATCGGCCCGGACGAGCTGCACCAGGCGTTCAGCTTCGACTTCCTCGACGCCACCTGGTCGGCCGACTCGTTCCGCAAGGTGATCGACACGGCATTGGCCGAGTCGGCCGTGGTCGGCGCGCCCACCACCTGGGTGCTGTCCAACCACGACAAGCAGCGGCACGTCACCCGCTACGGCGACGGTGCCGAAGGGCTGCGCAGGGCCCGCGCCGCCAGCCTGCTGATGCTCGCCCTGCCCGGCTGCGCCTACCTCTACCAGGGTGAGGAGCTGGGCCTGCCCGAGGTGCTCGATCTCCCTGACGAGATGCGCCAGGACCCGGCGTTCCTGCGCACCGGCGAGAGCCGGGACGGCTGCCGGGTGCCCATCCCGTGGAGCGGCGAACTGGCCCCGTACGGCTTCGGGCCGGCTGGTAGCGAGTTGAGCTGGCTACCGGCTCCGGCGACCTGGCGGGCCCTGTCCGTCACCGCGCAGACCGGCGTGGCCGGCTCGACGCTGGAGCTGTACCGGGCTGCGCTGCGGATCCGCCACGAGCACCCGGCGCTGGCCATCGACGCCGACGGGGTCACCTGGCTGGAGAGCGGGCCGGGCGTGTTGGCCTTCTCCCGCACCGCCGGCGAAACCGTGCTGACCTGCGTGGTCAACCTCAGCGGTGCGCCGGTCCTGATCGACGGGTACGGCCAGCCGGTCGTCGCCAGCGACGCGCTCACCGGGCAGGGCTCCGGCCACCTGCTGCCCGTCGACGCGGCTGCCTGGTTGGAACGGCGCTGAGCGGGTAACTCGTTCTCGACCTGGTCGTTCGTTGTGCCCCGCGCCGACGGGCGACTGGGCTACCGGCCCCTTGTGGTGGGGGGTGAGGTGGCGCCGGCGCCTCGTGGAGTCCGCTCCGCGCGGCGCCGGTGTCCGTCTCCGCCAGTCACTTCGCCGTGAGCAGCGCCGCGATCCGGGTGAAGCCCGCGCGCACCTCGGCCTCGTCCGGCGGCTCGGCGGGCTCACCGTGGCCCGCCTCGTCGGCGGCGGCATCCAGGTCCTCGTCGATCACGTCCTCGAAGTCCCCGTACAGGTCGGCCCCCTCGACCTGACGGGCCTCGTCCTCGGCGGCGACCTGCGCGGCGGCGATCTCGCTGCGGATCTCGTCGGCCGACAGCGCCGGCAGCAGCGGCTCCACCACGGCCATCAGCTGCTCCTCGGCCACCACCGCCTCGGCCAGCGCCAACGCGTGCGGCCGCTCGTACGGCCCACAGACCACCGGCTCCCACTCGTCGAGGTCACCGAGCGGACCGAAGGTGATGATCCACGGCAGACCGAGGAGCGGTGAGTCCGCCGGCAGGTCCAGTGTCATGAGTGCGCCCACCGGCTCATCATGGGCCGCGAACGCGAGCGCCGACGCCTTTCGCCTCAGTTGCCGCCCGTCCGGCGTACGGTCGGCGGCCGATCAGCCGGGCCGGACGGCGTCCAGGGCGGCGCGGACCAGGGCGAGCGCGGTGGCCGGCGGGACACCGAGCCGCGCAGCCTCGGCCGCGTAGCCGGCCGCTGCCCGCTGCAGCCGGTCGACGGCGTCGTCCCGGCCGGGAGCGACGAAGGTGCCGTTGCGCCCCCGGGTCTCCAGCAACCCGGCAACCTCCAACTCCCGGTACGCCCGCGCCACCGTGTTGGCGGCCAGCCGCAGGTCCGCGGCGAGCTGCCGGACGGTGGGCAGTCGACTGCCCACCGGCAACCGGCCGTCGCCGATCAGCTCGGCGAGCTGCCCGCGCACCTGCTCGTACGGGGGCACCGACGAGTCCGGGTCGACCGAGATCAGCACCTGCACACCTTCCGTCATCAGCCCGCACCGCCCGGCGTACCGGGATCGGTGCCCTCGTCGACATCCCTCGGCGGGACGGTGGCTGCCGCCAGATCCACCACCCGCCCGTTCGTGCTGGTCGCGAGGAGCGCCGCGCCAAACAGCACCAACTGGTTGAGCAGGTAGAGGTAGAGCAGCAGACCGACGGCGCCTGCCACCACCGTGTACGCCGGGTTCCGCTCGGTACGCACCACGTAGTACCGCCCCACCGTGTTGAGCAGCGTGATGCCGATCGCGACCAGCACCACCACCGGGCGCAACCGGGACCGGCTCATCCGCAACCGGGGCACCGCGACCAGCAGCGCGGCCGCAAGCACCGCGTTGATCAGCACGCTGAGTATCGCGCTGATCGTGGTCAGACCGACCGAGCCGGTGCTGCGCAGCAGGAAACGCAGCAACGACTCCAACGCGTCCACTGCCGCGACCGAGACGCCGAGCAGCACGAAGACACCGATCATCACACCCAGGTCGACCAGCCGGCGCATCACCAGGTTGCCCGGCTGCTGGTTGAGCTGATACATCAACCGCTGCGAGGATCGGATGGCCTCAACCCACCCGATCCCGGTGAAGACCAGGATGACCAGGCCGACCACACCGACCGTGCCGCTGGAGTTGGCGATCTGCTCAGCGTCCAGGAATGGCAGGTTCCCCTCAAGGAAGTTGGCTGCCGCGGCGCTGACCTCGTCGTTGTCCTCAAGGATCGCGCCGAAGATGGCGTACGC
This sequence comes from Micromonospora sp. NPDC005413, assembly GCF_040606435.1. Taxonomy (NCBI): domain Bacteria; kingdom Bacillati; phylum Actinomycetota; class Actinomycetes; order Micromonosporales; family Micromonosporaceae; genus Micromonospora; species Micromonospora sp. NPDC005413. The sequence goes on along the minus strand of NZ_JBEXEV010000034.1, from coordinate 50,355 downwards.
GACCAGGGCGAGGGCGAACACCGCGAAGAAGCCGTAGTAGGCGATCGCGGCGGCCAGCCGCCCCGCCAGCACCTCGGCGTACAGCGCGCCGGCCCGCCACACGTGATCGAAGAGCCTCGACCGGTGGCGCGCGGCGCTCACCCAGCGGTCGATGCCCGCCTCGATACGGCCGATCACGTTCACGCGATCATCCTCGCCGATCTCCCACTGCTGTGGTGGCAACCGGCTCCCGATGCTCGCCGGTCGGCGCGTCGCCGGCTCAGTCGCCGAGGCGGAAGTCCCGACGCGGCTGCCACCGGGCCTGCCCGCTGTGCGAGAAGAGGGTGAACGCGTCGACCTCGAACATCGCGGAGAAGTCGGCCAGATCCTCGTACACCTTGTCCAGGGTTTCTGGTGCCACGTCCTGCGCCACGGTGACGTGCGGATGGTACGGGAAGCGGACCTCGCGATGTAGGCCCGGTGCCGCGGCGATCGCGGCGGCCAGCAGCTCACACTCGCTGATCCCGGCGGCCACCGCGACGAACACCACCTGGGTGACCGGGCGGAACGTGCCGGTGCCCCGCAGGTGCAGCGCGAACGGCAGGTGCGCGGCGGCGACGGCGGCCAGGTGCCGCTCGACGGCGGGCAGGTCGGCCGTCCGGATCTCGGTGGGCCCGAGCAATGTCACGTGCGCTGGCACCGCGAGCGGGTCGCCCGCCTCGACCCGCCGCCGGGTGAGCTGCGCACCCCACGGCTCGGGGATGTCCACGGCGATGCCGATCTGGATCGTGTCGCCGGTTGGCGGCACCCCGCCACTGCGATCCACGCTTCGTGCCGCCACTCCGGCCACCGACCCGTCCCCCTGCCCCGCGGCGCTACTCGCCGCGCACGGGCGGGAAGAAACCGACCCGCTCGTACACGGACCGCAGGGTCGTCGCGGCCACCGCGCGGGCCTTCTCCGCGCCGGCGGCGAGCAGCTTGTCCAGCTGCGCCGGATCGTCGAGGTAGGCGCGGGTGCGCTCCTGGATCGGGCGGACGAAGTCCGCCACGACCTCGGCCAGCTCCTTCTTCAGGTCGCCGTAGCCGCGGCCCGCGTATGCGGCCACCAGCTCGTCGATGCTGCGGCCGCTGAGCGCCGAGTGGATGGTCAGCAGGTTGGACACACCCGGCTTGGTCGCGGCGTCGAAGACGATCTCCCGACCGGTGTCGGTCACCGCCGACCGGATCTTCTTCGCGGACCGGGCGGGATCTTCCAGCAGGTCGATGATGCCGGCCGGGGAGGACGACGACTTGGACATCTTCGCGGTCGGGTCCTGCAGGTCGGTGATCTTCGCGGTGTCCTTGACGATGTGCGGCGAGGGCACCGTGAACGTCGGGCCGAACAGCGAGTTGAACCGCTGGGCCAGATCCCGGGAGAGCTCCAGGTGCTGGCGCTGGTCCTCACCGACCGGCACCGCGTTGGCCTGGTAGAGCAGGATGTCGGCGGCCTGCAGGACCGGGTAGGTGAACAACCCGACGCTGGCCCGCTCGTTGCCCTGCTTCTGCGACTTGTCCTTGAACTGGGTCATCCGGCTGGCCTCGCCGAAGCCGGTGATGCAGCCGAGCACCCAGGCCAGCTGCGGGTGCTCGGGCACCTGCGACTGCACGAACAGGGTGCTGCGGTCCGGGTCGAGCCCGACCGCGAAGAGCTGGGCGGCGGCCACACGGGTCCGCTGGCGCAGCAGCGCCGGGTCGTGCCCCGCGGTGATGGCGTGCAGGTCCACCACGCAGTAGAACGCGTCGTGGGTGTCCTGTAGGGCCACCCAGTGCCGCACCGCGCCCAGATAGTTGCCGAGGTGGAACGAGTCGGCCGTCGGCTGGATGCCGGAGAAGACGCGGGGGCGGGCGGGAACGTCGGACATGGCGATAATTCTGTCAGCAAGCAGCCGGGTCCGTCATGACGGGCCGGCGGGTCGGCTGCGGCCCGCCGGTGTCGGGGCGCTGACCTCGCGTGGTTCGCCCGCGCCGAGGCGCGTCGACGGGGCCCCGACCCGACGGAGCTGCCCCGCGTTGTGCTCTCGGCGCTGCTCGGGCACCCGCACGGCGGAGACCGCGAGCCGGGCCACCCGGCGGCCGTCCAACGCCAGCACCCGCAGCAGCCAGCCGTCGCCCGGCAGGTCGGCCGTTTCGGGCGCGTCGGCGTCGACCGGTTCACCGGGCACCGGCACCTCGTCACCGGTCACCGGGAGTCGGCCCAGCTCGGCCATCACGAACCCGCCGACCGTCTCGTACGGCCCGGCGGGCAGTGCCACCCCGGTCCGTTCGGCGAAGTCAGCCAGGTTGAGGCGGCCGTCCACCACGGCGGGCAGGCCGGCGTGCACCGGGTCCGGAGTGGCGTCGTACTCGTCGTGGATCTCGCCGATCAACTCCTCGATCAGGTCCTCCAGGGTGACGATCCCGGCGGTGCCGCCGTACTCGTCGACCACCACCGCCAGGTGCTGGCCCTCTCGGCGCATCTCGGTCAGCGCGGGCAGCACCCGTTTGCTGCCGGGGAGCCGCTTCACCTCCCGGGCCAATTCGCCGACGGTGGCGCACGGATCGGCGTCCGGTCGCAGCAGCACGTCGCGGAGGTGCACGAAGCCGACCACGTCGTCGTGGGTGCCGTCGGTGACCGGGTAACGGGTGTGCGTTTCCGCCCGGACCAGCCGGGCGGCCTCGGCGATGGTCAGCCGTGCCGGGAGGAAGACCACCTCGGTGCGCGGCATCATCACCTCGCGGATCAGGCTGGCACCGGCGACCAGGACCTCGTGGATGATCCGCCGTTCGTCCGGGTCGAGCACCGTGTTCGCCGCGACCAGGTCCCGCAGGTCGGCCTCGGAGATGCGCTCCCGACCGGCTGCCGGACCGGCCCCGAGCAGATCGGTGACGAGTCGGCTGACGCCATCTGCGGCGCGGACCAGCACCCGGGCGACGGCCCGGGCGAGCGGGCCGGGGTCGCGGCGGGGTCGCACCCGCACGCGTCGCCGGAGCCCGGTACGGGCCGCTTCCCGCATGACAGAGATGGTAGACACCGTTCGCCCACCCCACTGGGAACCGCGCGGGGCGGACCGCACATGTTCGGCTCTGTTTAAACGTGAGAGATTATGATGGAATGGGATGACGGTGGCGTCGGCGAGGGTGCCGGACGCCGCCTTAGGGTGATCACCGAAGGGCCACGTCCCGGGCGGGCCAGGCAGGAGGCAACGACATGAAACTGCTCGTCACCGGGGGCGCCGGCTTCATCGGCAGCGTAGTGACCCGAATGCTGCTCGACGCGGGCCACCAGGTGGTCGTCCTGGACGACCTGCGCACCGGCCACCGCGAGGCGCTCGCCCCGGACGCGACCCACGTCGAGGCGTCCATCCACGACGCCGCCCGCATCATCACCCCGGACGCCGGCTTCGACGGGGTGCTGCACTTCGCCGCCCTGATCGCCGCCGGCGAGTCGATGGTCAAGCCGGAGCTCTACTGGCAGACCAACACCGTCGGCACGCTCGCCCTGATCGACGCGGTCCGGGCCGCCGGAGTGCCACGAATGGTCTTCTCCTCCACCGCCGCCGTCTACGGCAACCCCACCGAGCTGCCCATCACGGAGACCGCTGTCAAGGCGCCCACCAACACGTACGGCGCGACCAAGCTCGCCGTCGACATGGCGCTCACCTCCGAGGCGATCGCCCACGGGCTGGCGGCCGTGTCGCTGCGCTACTTCAACGTCGCGGGCGCCCACCTCAACGGCGACGTCGCGCTCGGTGAACGCCACGACCCGGAGACGCACCTGATCCCGATCGCGCTGGAGGTCGCCGCCGGGCGGCGGGAGAAGCTCCAGCTCTTCGGCGACGACTACCCCACCGTGGACGGCACCTGCGTCCGCGACTACATCCACGTCGCCGACCTGGCCCGGGCCCACCTGTTGGCGCTGGACGCGGCCACGGCGGGCCAGCACCGGATCTACAACCTGGGCAACGGCAACGGCTTCACCAACCGCCAGGTCGTCGACGTGGTCCGCGAGGTCACCGGGCACCAACTGCCCGTCGAGGTGGCGCCGCGCCGCGAGGGCGACCCGGCCGAGCTGGTCGCCTCCTCCGCGCTGGCCCGCGACGAGCTGGGCTGGGTGCCGCAGAAGCCGACCCTGCACGACATGGTCGGCGACGCCTGGGCCTTCTACCGCACCCACATCCTGGAGCAGCAAGCATGACCCACCCCACCGGTGACGTCGCCGAACGGGCTGCTGCCGGCTTCACCGCGCAGTTCGGCGGCCAGGCCGCCGGTCGCTGGGCGGCTCCCGGCCGGGTCAACCTGATCGGCGAGCACACCGACTACAACGACGGGTTCGTGCTGCCCTTCGCGCTGCCGATGCGTACCGTCGTCGCGGCTGACCGGCAGGACGGGGAGCACTGGACGGTCTGGTCCGAGCTCTCCGGCGAGACGATCGCCTTCGGCGCGGACGACGTCGCCGAGCCGGGTCGGGTCACCGGCTGGGGCGCGTACGTCGCCGGGGTGGTCTGGGCGCTACGCGAGGCCGGCCATCCGGTGCCGGGCGCCCGGCTGGCGATCGCCTCCGACGTGCCGCTGGGCTCCGGGCTCTCCTCGTCGGCCGCGCTGGAGTCGGCCGTGCTGGCCGCCCTGCTCGACCTCGGTGGGCTTGAGCTGGCCGCCGAGCGGCAGCCTGGGTTGGCGCAGCGGGCGGAGAACGTCTACGTGGGCGCGCCGACCGGCATCATGGACCAGTCCGCGGTGATCCGCTGTCGCGCCGGGCACGCTCTCTTCCTGGATTGCCGCGACGAGTCGGTCGAGCAGATTCCGTTCGACCTGGACGCCGCCGGGCTGGCTGTGCTGGTCATCGACAGCCGGGCGCCGCACCGGCACGCCGACGGTGAGTACGCTGCCCGCCGCCGCTCCTGTGAGGCGGCTGCGGAGGCGCTCGGAGTCCCCGCCCTGCGGGACGTGGGCGTCGATCAGCTCGACGCCGCGCTGGCTCAGCTCGACGACGAGGAGACCCGGCGACGGGTTCGGCACGTGGTCACCGAGGACCAGCGCGTACTGGACACGGTGGCGCTGCTGCGCGCCGCCCGGGTCCGCGACATCGGCCCGCTGCTCACCGCCTCGCACGTCTCGATGCGCGACGACTTCGAGATCACCGTGCCGGAGATCGACACTGCGGTCGAGGCGGCCCTGGCGGCCGGTGCGCTGGGTGCCCGAATGACCGGCGGTGGCTTCGGCGGCTGCGTCCTCGCTCTGGTCGAGGCCGACCGCGCCGACGCGGTCGCCGCCGCCGTCACGGCCGCGTACGCCGAACGCGGTTTCACCGCCCCCGGCACCGTGACTGTTCTCCCGGCCCCCGGTGCCACCCGCCTGAACTGACCCCCACCCCGGCCACTGGGGGGATGGTGCTTGTTCATGCAGGTCAAGGCCGGTGCGTCCGGGCGGCCGTCGGCGAGGCATGGGCCTGAGCACCGGACATCCCCTCCGGCGGTGAGGGGTGTTCGGGTCTTCCTTTGCTCTGCTTCAACGGAGGCAACACCCGGTGTCCGAATATCGGACGCGCGGTGTTGCGTGGGTTGAAGCAGAGCAAAGGAAGCGATGTATAGGTGCCGACCCCCATCCGACATCCGGGTCAGGCACCCGGCGTCCGAACTCCGGTCAGCTGGCTTCGACGATCATGGCGGCGCCCACCGTGCGGTTGGTGGCTTCGTCGATGATGACGAAGCCTCCGGTGGTGCGGTTACGGCGGTACTCGTCGGCCAGCAGCGGCACGGTGGTGCGTAGCCGTACCCGGCCGATCTCGTTGAGCCGCAGCTCGTCGGCCGACTCGTCGCGGTGCAGCGAGTTGACGTCCAACCGGTAGTGCAGCCCGCGCACGATCGCCCGCGCGGACCGGGTGGTGTGCTTGATCGCGTACCGGCCGCCGACCCGCAGCGGGGCCGTCTCGTCCATCCAGCAGACCATCGCCTCGATGTCCTGGGCCACTGCCGGTGCGTTGTTCGGACGGCAGATCAGATCGCCCCGGGAGATGTCGATCTCGTCGGCCAGTCGTACCGTCACCGACATCGGCGGGAACGCCTCCGCGACCGGCCCGTCGGCGGTCTCCACGGCGGCGATTTTGCTGGTGAAGCCCGACGGCAGCACCATCACCTCGTCACCCGGCTTCAAAACACCGGAGGCGACCTGGCCGGCGTAACCGCGGTAGTCGGTGACCGTGGTGGACTGGGGACGAATCACGTACTGCACCGGGAACCGGACGTCGACCAGGTTACGGTCGCTGGCGATGTGCACCCGCTCCAGGTGGTGCAGCAACGACGGGCCCTCGTACCAGGGCATGTTCTCCGACCGGGCGACGATGTTGTCGCCGCGCAACGCGGAGATCGGCACCACGGTCAGGTCCGGCACGTCGAGCTTCGCGGCGAACGCGGTGAACTCGTCGGCGATCCGCTCGTAGACCTCCTGCGACCAGTCCACCAGGTCCATCTTGTTCACGCAGAGGACCAGGTGCGGCACCCGCAGCAGGGAGCACAGGAACGCGTGCCGGCGGGACTGCTCGACCAGACCCTTACGCGCATCCACCAGGATCAGCGCCAGGTCGGCGGTGGACGCTCCGGTGACCATGTTGCGGGTGTACTGGATGTGCCCCGGGGTGTCGGCGATGATGAACTTGCGCCGAGGGGTGGCGAAGTACCGGTACGCCACGTCGATGGTGATGCCCTGCTCCCGCTCGGCACGCAGACCGTCGGTGAGCAACGCCAGGTTGGTGTATTCGTCACCGCGGGCCGCGCTGACCGCCTCCACCGCGGCCAACTGATCGGTGAACAGCGACTTGGTGTCGTAGAGCAGCCGACCGATCAGGGTCGACTTCCCGTCGTCCACGCTGCCGGCGGTGGCGAACCGCAGCAGGTCCATCGCCCGGGCCTCCGGCCCGGCCCCGGCAACAGCCCGGGCCTCCGCATTCGCGGATGCCACGATCTCGGTGCTCATCAGAAGTAGCCCTCCCGCTTACGGTCCTCCATGGCAGCCTCACTGACCCGGTCGTCACCACGAGTCGCGCCACGCTCGGTGATCCGGGTCGCCGCCACCTCCTCGATGACCTTCTCCACGGTGTCCGCATCGGAACGGACCGCCGCGGTGCAGGAGGCGTCGCCCACGGTGCGATAGCGCACCTGGGCCTTGAACCGCTCCTCGCCCGCGCGGGGGCGGAAGAACTCGTTGACCGCGTAGAACATGCCGTCCCGCTCGATCACCTCGCGCTCGTGCGCGTAGTAGATCGAGGGCAGCGGGAGGCGTTCCCGGGCGATGTAGTGCCAGACGTCCAGCTCGGTCCAGTTGGACAGCGGGAAGATCCGGATCGACTCGCCCGGGTGATGCCGGCCGTTGTAGAGCGACCACAGCTCCGGACGCTGGTTCTTCGGGTCCCACTGGCCGAACTCGTCGCGGAAGCTGAACACCCGCTCCTTCGCCCGAGCCTTCTCCTCGTCCCGGCGAGCGCCACCGAACAGGGCGTCGAAGCGGTGCTTCTCCACCGCGTCCAGCAGCACCGGCGTCTGGATCCGGTTGCGCATCCCGTCACCGGACTCCCGGACCATGCCGCTCGCCAGGGCCTCGGGCACGCTCGCCACCACAAGCTGCAACCCCAGCTCGGCGACCCGCTGGTCGCGGTATTCGAGGACCTCGGGAAAGTTGTGCCCGGTGTCGATGTGCATGACGGGGAAGGGGATGTTGGCCGGGGCGAACGCCTTCTGCGCCAGCCGCAGCATGACGATCGAATCCTTGCCGCCGGAGAAGAGCAGCACCGGGCGTTCCATCTCGGCGACGACCTCGCGCATCACGAAGATGCTCTCCGCCTCCAGGGCGTCCAGGTGGGAGACCCGGTATGCCGCGGGGGTGGTCATGACACCGGCTCGATTCGCTCGCTCATCCGATTTCCAGACCTTTCCGGTCGGGCATGTCAAGAAAGTGGGCTCAGGCTACCCGGAATGTCTCTGCAGCGCTGCAAGCAACCGGGTGGCGAGATCCTTGCGACAGACCAACAGGTCGGGCAGGCGCGGATCCGCCTCGTTGTATTTCAGCTCAGAACCGTCGATCCGGGAAGCGTGCAGTCCGGTGGCCGTCGCCACAGCCACCGGGGCCGCCGAGTCCCACTCGTACTGCCCACCGGCGTGGATGTACGCGTCCACCTCACCGGTGACCACGGCGGCGATCTTCGCTCCGGCCGAGCCCATCGGCACCAGGTGTGCCCCGACGTCCTCGGCCAGGTCGGTCAGGAAGACAGGAGGCCGGCTCCGGCTCGCCGCCAGGCGGATCTTCCGCTCGCCGGCCGTCGCCGCCTCCACCGTCATCGGCGGGTACGCCGGCGGGTAGTCCGTGCCCAGCACCCGCTGCTGGGCCGGCAGCCCCACCGCCCCGGCAACCAGCCCGTGCGGGCTCGGCGCGTCACGCGCCCAGAGCGCCACGTGCACCGCCCAGTCCGAGCGGCCCTCCTCGGAGAACTCCCGGGTGCCGTCCAACGGGTCGATGATCCACACCCGGTCCGCGGTCAACCGTGGCACCGCTGCGGTGTTCACCTCCGCGGCCCAGGCCAACCGCGACCCCTCGTCCTCCTCGGAGAGCACCGCGTCGCCCGGCCGCCACTTCGCCAACTCCGTGCGGATCAGGTCGTGCGACACCTTGTCCCCGGCCGACTTCAACGCGCCGGTGTCCGCGAAACCCATCTCCGTGCGCAGGTCGAGCAACGCCTGCCCGGCCCGGGACGCCAACCATCGGGCGAACGCGCCATCGATCATCGGAGGACTGCTCATCTGCCCGCTCCTGTCGCCTCGCCGCGACCCGCGCACGCACGGACCGATTCGCCGCGGCCCGCGTCACCGGTCGTGGCACGCCGAAAGGCGCAGACTACCGGCCCGCCATTTCCGATCCGGTACGCCCCGCCCGGCTCAGGCGCCGTGGTAGAGGTTCTGCGTGGGCTCCACACCCTTGACGATCACCGACTCCACCACGTCGGCGGCCCGGTCCACCAGGAAATCCAGCTCCTTGCGCTCCGCCGCGCCAAAATCCGACAGCACGTAATCCGCCGGATCCTGCCGACCCGGCGGCCGGCCGACGCCGAACCGCACCCGGGCGTAGTCCTTCGTGCCCAACGACTTCGACATCGAACGCAGGCCGTTGTGCCCACCCTCGCCGCCGCCGAACTTCACCCGTACCTGGCCGAACTCGATGTCCAACTCGTCGTGCACCGCAATCACCTGCGCCGCCGGCACCTTGTAGAACTGCGCAAGCGCCGCCACCGGCCCGCCGGAGAGGTTCATGAACGTCAGTGGCTTCACCAGCACCAGCTTCGGCCCACCGAACCCCAGTCGCGCCTCGGCCACCTCGGCCACCGCCCGCTTGTGCCGCCCGAACCGCGCGCTCACCCGCCCGGCCAGCAGATCGGCCACCATGAACCCGACGTTGTGCCGGTTCCCGGCGTACTCCCGACCCGGGTTGCCCAGGCCGACCACCAGCCACGGCCCCGCCTCGTCCGTCACGACCCGTCCCTTCCGACGTCCGTTCCACCGACTCCCGATACGCCGACAGGCGCCCCCGAACCCTCGGGGACGCCTGCCGCACAGTACGAACCGATCAGGCCTCGGTGCGCGCCTCGGTGGTCTCGGTGCCCTCGGCGGCGTCCGCGCCCTCGGAACCCTCGGTGGTCTCGCCGACCTCGGCCTCGGCCTCGTCGGTGGCAGCCTCGACCTCGGGCAGCGTCGCCTCAAGCTGCTCGGCGGTGGGGGCGGCGGTCACCGACGCGACGGTCAGCTCCGAGTCGACAGCCAGCTCGACGCCAGCCGGCAGCTCGACGTCGCCGGCGGTCACCAGGGTGCCCGCCTCCAGGCCCTCGATCGACGCCTCGAGGTGGTCCGGAACCTTGGTGGCGTCCGCGGTCACCGAGAGGGTGTCGTGGTCGTGCACGATCAGGGTGTCCTTCGCGGCCTCGCCGGTCAGCTGCACCGGGACCTCGACGGTGACCTTCTCGCCCCGACGGACCAGGATCAGGTCGACGTGCTCGAAGGAGTCCCGGATCGGGTCACGCTGGATCGCCTTCGGCAGCGCGAGCACCTGGGTGCCGTCGGTGATGTCGATCGCGAAGAGCTGGTTGGCACCGCCCTTGCGGATCGCCGCGGCGAACTCCCGCGACGGCAGCGCGATGTGCTTGGGCGCTTCGCCGTGGCCGTACAGCACGGCGGGCACCTTGCCGGCCCGGCGGGTACGGCGGGCACCACCCTTGCCGAACTCGGTACGGGGCTCGGCGCTGATCTTTACCTCGGACACGGGGAAACTCCTGATGCTTTTCGCTGCGGCGGGCTTGTCGTCTGGCGGTGCTGGGGCGAGGGGCTCGCTTGGGGCTCATGCGTCATGAACGACTGCCCGGAGCACCGCGTCGATGACGGTGCCTCCGTGCGGCGCTTTTCAGCGGCCCGCCGGGCACCCTCGCCGTGGCAACCGCACTAGTCTACCCGAGCTGTTTCCAGGGTTGCCGGCAGTCCCCGCTCACGACTCCAGACCGGCGCGTCGGTGGCGCTCCCACCAGCGTGCCGGCCCCGTTTCCACCAGTTTGGCAGCCCCGCTCCCACTGGCGGCGGAAACGGGGCTCACCGCAGCGCGAGGCTCAGCTCAGGCCACCGAAGAGGGTGGTCACCGAGCCGTCGTCGAAGACCTCCCGGATCGCCCGCGCCAGCAGCGGCGCGATCGACAGCACGGTCAGCTTGTCCAGCTGCTTCTCCGGGGGCAGAGGCAACGTGTTGGTCACCACGATCTCGCTGATCGAGCTGTTCTTCAGCCGCTCGGTCGCCGGGTCCGACAGCAGCGCGTGGGTGGACGCGACCACGATCTCCGCCGCGCCCGACTCCTTGAGGATGTCGGCGGCCTTGCTGATCGTGCCACCGGTGTCGATCATGTCGTCGACGATCAGGCAGACCCGGCCCTCCACCTCGCCGACCACCCGGTTCGCCACGACCTGGTTCGGCTTCATCGGGTCGCGGGTCTTGTGGATGAACGCCAACGGGCAGCCGCCCAGCCGGTCGGTCCACCGCTCGGCCACCCGCACCCGGCCCGAATCTGGTGCCACCACGGTCATCGGTCGGCCGGCGTACTTGCGCTCCACGTACTCGGCCAGGATGTCCATCGCGAAGAGGTGATCCACCGGGCCGTCGAAGAAGCCCTGAATCTGCGCGGTGTGCAGATCGACGGTGAGGATGCGGTTCGCGCCAGCGGTCTTCAACAGGTCCGCCACCAGGCGGGCCGAGATCGGCTCCCGACCCCGGTGCTTCTTGTCCTGCCGCGCGTACGGGTAGAACGGCAGCACCACGGTGATCCGCTTGGCGGACCCCCGCTTCAGCGCGTCCACCATGATCAGGGTCTCCATGACCCAGGTGTTCACCCCATGCGTGACGGACTGCACCACGAAGGCGTCCGAACCACGCACCGAGTCCTTGAACCGTACGAAGATCTCGCCGTTGGCGAACTCGTACGCGTCGGCCGGGGTCGGCGCCACGCCGAGCACCTCACCGATCTCCTTGGCCAACTCCGGAAAGCCACGTCCGGAAAAGAGCATCAGGCTTTTGCGGTTTTCGGCGACGATGCTGCCCATGGGCCCGTCTGCTCCAGTTTTGTCGGCGGTACCCGACCCGGTGGTGGTGAGTCGGGGACTATTCGGTTGCAGTATCTCCCGTGCCGGATGCGCCGCCCACCGTCTCGGTCGCCCCGTGCATTGCCTCACTGTCGCTTGCGGCGCCGGTCACCTCCGACGCACCCTGCGCGTCGCGAGCCCGCTGCGCGGCCTCCGCCGCGGCCGTGCCGGCACGCCGCTTCACCACCCAGCCCTCGATGTTGCGCTGACGCGCCCGAGCGACACCCATCGCGCCCGGCGGGACGTCGTCCACGATCACCGAACCAGCAGCCGTGTACGCGCCATCGCCCACCTCGACCGGCGCCACGAACATGTTGTCCGCACCGGTACGCGCGTGGCTGCCGATCACGGTCCGGTGCTTGTTGACGCCGTCGTAGTTCACGAAGACCGACGCCGCGCCGATGTTGCTCTGCTCACCGATGGTGGCGTCGCCCACGTACGTCAGGTGCGGCACCTTGGAGCCGGCACCGATCTGCGAATTCTTCACCTCGACGAACGTGCCGACCTTCGCCTTCTCGGCCAGCCGCGCGGCTGGCCGCAGGTACGCGTACGGCCCGACGGTGGCGCCCGCGCCCACCTCGGCGCCGACAGCGTGGCTGCGGACCACTGACGCGCCGGGACCGACAACCGTGTCGATCAGCGTGACGTCCGGACCGATCAACGCGCCCGTGCCGACCACCGTGCCACCGCACAGTTGGGTGTTCTGGTCGATTACCGCGTCGCGGTCCAGCGCGACCGTCACGTCGATCCAGGTGGTCGCCGGGTCGAGCAGGCTCACCCCGGTGCGCATCCACGCCTCGTTGACCCGGTCGCGCAGCAGCCGGCGCAGGGTCGCCAGCTCTACCCGGTCGTTGCAGCCCAACGTCTCCACGTGATCGACGGCCACGTGCACCGCGACCGGCTCACCGGCCGAGCGGAGCAGCCCGAAGACGTCGGTCAGGTATTCCTCGCCCTGATCGTTGTCGGTGGAGAGCTTGCCCAGCGCCTCGCGCAGCCGCACGGCGTCGAACGCGTAGATGCCGGCGTTGATCTCGCGGATCGCGCGCTGCGTCGCGTCGGCGTCACGCTCCTCGACGATCTGCTCCAGCCGACCGTCGGCGTCCCGGACGATCCGCCCGAGGCCGGTCGGCTCGGGCACCTCGGCGGCCAGTACGGTGGCCGCCGCGCCGGCCTCCTCGTGTGCGGTCACCAGCGCGCCCACCGTCTCGGGCCGCAGCAGTGGCACGTCTCCGTTGATCACCACGACCGTGCCGGCGCCGTCCGGGACGGCGTCCAGCGCGATCCGCACGGCGTGCCCGGTGCCGAGTTGCTCGGCCTGGAGCACGGGCGTGGCGTCCGGCGCGACCTCGGTCAGGTGCGCCCTGACCTGGTCGGCGCCGTGCCCCACCACGACGACGGTGCGGTCCGCGGCCAGCGGCGCGGCGGCGCTCAGCACGTGACCGAGCAGCGTCCGACCGAGCAGGGGGTGCAGCACCTTGGGCAGTGTCGACTTCATCCGCTTGCCCTCACCGGCGGCGAGCACGACGACGGTACGAAGGTGGGGCTGGGGCACGACGTGGCTCCCGTCGGGGCGGTGGACACTCTCGCGGTCATGCTAACCGCGGGGCCCGGCACGTTCCCCTCTTACCCCCACTGGAACCTAAAACGGACGTAGTTGGGCAGCTCGGCCGCCAGGGTTCGAACCTGAAATACGGGTACCAAAGACCCGGGTGTTGCCAATTACACCACGGCCGATCAGCGACGCGAGCACGTCGCAGCAGGGATGGGGCATCCCGCGGTACACCTTAGCGCCCCGGCCGCCGGACGCCATCGCTCATTCCGCCGCACCCCGCGCGACTCGCGACCCGGGAGCCCTCGTCGAGCAGCCCGCAGGCCCCGCATCCGTCGCCGCGAGTCACCTCACCTGCCCGCCACGAAGGGCACCTGACCTGCGCTTGCGAACAGTTACGCGAGGGTCATTCGAAACTTCCCCGTGCGATCTACGGAGCCGTAAGTTACGGTGACGTAGGCGTAAGTTAGTGATCGTTTCCATCCCCCCTGCGAGGTCCCATGTCCACTGCTGTGGTCGAACCCAACACCGCCGCCTCCGGCCCCAAACCACTCACCGACGGCAGCCAGTCCCCCGGAATCCTGGCCGCCCTCTGGGCTTTCGTCGTGATCCCCTTCGTCGCCCTGCTGGTCGCCGTGCCGGTGGCATGGGGCGGCTGGCTCGGCTGGACCGATGTGATCATCGGCCTGGTCTGGTACGTCGTCTCCGGGCTCGGCATCACCGTCGGCTTCCACCGCTACTTCACGCACGGCTCGTTCAAGGCCAAGCGGTGGCTGCGGGTGACGCTGGCTGTCGCGGGTTCGCTGGCGGTGCAGGGCGAGATCATCCAGTGGGTGGCCGACCACCGACGGCACCACGCGTTCTCCGACCTGGAGGGTGACCCGCACTCGCCGTGGCGCTTCGGCACCAACTTCTGGGCCCTGACCCGCGGGCTGTTCCACGCGCACGTGGGCTGGCTGTTCCGCCGGGAGCTGTCCAACCGGGAGCGTTTCGCACCGGACCTCATCGCCGACCGCGACATCAGCCGGGTCGACCGGCTCTTCCCCGCCCTGGTGGGCATCTCGCTGCTCGGTCCGGCACTGATCGGCGGCCTGGTGACCTTGTCCTGGCAGGGCGCGCTGACCGCGTTCTTCTGGGCCGGGCTGGTCCGGATCGGCCTGTTGCACCACGTCACCTGGGCGATCAACTCGGTCTGCCACGTCTACGGCGAGCGTCCGTTCGCGATGCGCCAGGGCGACCGCGCGTCGAACTTCTGGCCGCTGGCGATCCTGTCGTTCGGCGAGAGCTGGCACAACCTGCACCACGCCGACCCCACCAGCGCCCGGCACGGCGTGCTGCGGGGTCAGGTGGACATCTCCGCCCGGGTGATCTGGCTGTTCGAGAAGTTCGGTGCGGCGACGCAGGTGCGCTGGCCGAAGCCGGAGCGCCTCGCCGCCAAGCTGGTGAAGCCGGTCGCACCCCGGTAAACCGGGCGGTGCACCGGGAGGCCGCCTGGCAGGATGGCCGGGTGGCCGAGCGACGCGGGGGGACCGGACAGCTCGGCGGCCGAGGAGCCGAGCCCGATCCGGGCCGGTCGGGCGGCGCGGCAGGGCGGTCGGACCGCCCGCCAGTGAGGCGACGACGTGAACGGGCACAGCGGAGGCACCATCCCACGGCAGGGCGTCACCGAGCGCCAGCAAGGCGGCGACATGCCCGAGGTCAGTGACGGTGACAGTGTTGGCGGCCGACGGACGACCCCGCCGGCCCCAGCACCCAAACCCAAGCCCGCCTCTCGTGTGCGGATGTCGGCGGCCCAGCGACGGGAGCAGTTGATCGCCACCGGTCGGCAGCTCTTCGCCGAGCGCGGTTTCGACGCCACCTCCATCGAGGAGGTGGCGTCCCGCGCCAAGGTCTCCAAGCCGGTGGTGTACGAGCACTTCGGCGGCAAGGAGGGGCTCTACGCGGTGGTGGTGGACCGGGAGGTCCGGGCCCTGCTGGACCGGATCACCACGGCGCTGACTGCCGGGCATCCGCGGGAGCTGCTGGAGCAGGCGGCGATGGCCCTTCTGGGCTACATCGAGGAGGAGACCAGTGGTTTCCGGGTGCTGGTCCGCGAATCGCCACTGATGTCCGCCACGGGCACCTTCAGCAGCATCATGAACGACGTGGCACACCAGGTCGAGCACATCCTGGGCGCCGAGTTCAAGAGCCGCGGGTACGACCCGAAGCTGGCCGAGCTGTACTCACAGGCGCTGGTGGGCATGGTGGCGCTGACCGGCAGTTGGTGGATGGAGGCGCGCAAGCCGCGCAAGGAGACGGTGGCGGCGCATCTCGTCAACCTCGCCTGGAACGGGTTGTCGCACCTGGAGGCGAAGCCGACTTTGATCACCGCTCGGCGTCGCTGACGCCGGTCAGCGGCGGTGCGCGT
The DNA here is from genome assembly GCF_040606435.1 of Micromonospora sp. NPDC005413. Taxonomy (NCBI): domain Bacteria; kingdom Bacillati; phylum Actinomycetota; class Actinomycetes; order Micromonosporales; family Micromonosporaceae; genus Micromonospora; species Micromonospora sp. NPDC005413. The sequence continues at coordinate 34,749 of NZ_JBEXEV010000034.1, read as the reverse complement.
CGGCCACCGGGTGTTTGCGGAGCTCCCGCTCCGCCTCGGCGTGTTCCGCAGGCCCGACCTTGTCGTAGAGGCCGGTGCCGAGCAGGATCAGGCCGAACAGCATCGACACGACCACGGTCGACATCGAGAAGTTGAGGAAGTTCGCCCCGGTCTGCAGCACGGACATCATCAGAATGCTGGTGACCAGGAACACCACGCCGGCCGTGAGGTTGATGTAGTGGCCGAGGTTGGTTCGCCGCGAAGCCCCGATGATCAGGACGACTCCGAAGATCACCGAGGCGAGCGAGAAGGCCAGGTTGGTGCGTAGCCCGAGGGCCCAGGTGCTGCTCCGGTCAAAGAGCGGGTTGCCGATCGTCTCGGCGACGCCCCAGACGCCGAAGACCAGGATGTAGACGCCGATCAGACCGGTGAGGACCCGGTAGATCGGCCGTGCCGGATGGTTCACCGGAAAGTGCGGCATACCCCTGACCCCCTGAGTTGACCGTTTCAGGAGGATTGTCGCCCAGGGCAGAGCCGACTGTCCGAAGAACCACGATGCCGGAAGGGTCCGCCGAAAGGCTGGACCAGGTCAGGTTTTCGCCGGAGCCCGAGCTGCGCAGGGATCAAGCCTGACCGCCCGGAGCAGCTCGGGCTCCGGCGAAAACCCACGGCAGCAACCAGAGAAGAAGCGTCAGAGCACCAAGCGAGCCTTCTGGAACGCCTCCGCCTCGTCCTCCGACCCGACCTTGCCGTACATGCCGACCATGAGCAGCACCAGGGCGGCCGTCATCACCACGACCACAGTGGTGATGCTGAAGTTGAAGATGTTGGCGTCGGTCCGGATGAACGCGAGACCGGCCAGGCTGACCACCATCAGGGCGTACGCCATCCACTGGTTGATCGCCACGTCGATGTTGCGGCCGAGCGCGGTGCCGGCCAGCACGATGATCCCGAGCAGCACGCTGAGCAGCGAGAAGCCGAGGTTGGTGCCCTGACCGAGGACCCGGGTGTCGTCCTGGGCGAGGATCTCGTTGCCGGCGCTCGTGATGATGCCGAGCGCACCGAAGACCACCAGGTACAGACCGGTCAGCCCGCCGATCGCCCGGTAGATCGGCCGCGCGGGGTGGTTGACGGGGGTGTGGGCCATGTCTGTGTCTCCAACGCCGTGGGGTGAGGTGTCGCCGACGATTGTCTCGCATGTGGCGGTGTGACGCCGCACACGGCCCCCGGCCGGCGCGCCTGGCCCGGTCAGCTCTCTGGCAGGTCCTCGGCGAGGGTCATCCAGCTCTCCTCGATCCGCTCCCGCTCGGCGCGCAGATCCTTGAGCTGGGTGTCCAACTCGGCGACCCGGGCGTAGTCGGTGGCGTCCGCCGCGAGCTGATCGAGCAGCACAACCTCGCGCTGGTCGAGCTTGGCGAGCTGGCGTTCCAGCCGGGTCAGGTCCTTGCGGGCCTGGCGGACCTCGGCGGCCGACATGCCGCTCGCGGTCGGGCCGGTGGGCGCGGCGGTCGGGTTGGCCCCGACCCGGACGGTGCCGGCCCGCTCCGCGGTCCGGGCAAGGTACTCGTCGACACCACCCGGCAGGTGCACGAGCCGGCCGTCGCCGAACATCCCGTACGCCGTGTCGGTGACCCGCTCGATCAGGTAGCGGTCGTGGCTCGCCACGATGATCGTGCCGGGCCACGAGTCGAGCAGGTCCTCCAGCGCGGCGAGGGTGTCGGTGTCCAGGTCGTTGGTGGGCTCGTCGAAGAGCAGCACGTTGGGCTCGCCGGCGAGCAGCCGCAGCATCTGCAACCGGCGACGCTCACCGCCGGAAAGATCACTGACCGGGGTCCAGAGTCGGCGGTCGTCGAAGCCGAACACCTCGGCGAGCTGCGCGGCGGAGACCTCACGGTCGCCGAGCTGCACCCGGCGGGCGACCTCCTCGACGGCTTCGAGCACCCGCAGGTGCCCGGGCAGCTCGGCGAGCTCCTGTGAGAGGAACGCGGGCCGCACGGTGGAGCCGGTGCCGAGGCGGCCACCGTCGGGGCGGGTGATGCCGGCGAGCATCCGCAGCAGCGTGGTCTTGCCGGCGCCGTTGGCACCGAGGATGGCGATCCGGTCACCGGGGCCGACCAGCCAGGTGACGTCGCGCAGGATCTCCTTGGGGCCGGCGTGCAGCTCGACGTTCTCCAGGTCGTACACCTGCTTGCCGAGGCGGGAGGTGGCCATCCGCTGCAGGGACATGGTGTCGCGCGCCGGCGGCACGTCGGCGATCAACGCGTTCGCGGCGTCGATGCGGAACTGGGGCTTGGAGGTCCGGGCGGGCGGCCCACGGCGCAGCCAGGCGATCTCCTTGCGGAGCAGGTTCTGCCGGCGGGCCTCGGTGGCGGCGGCGACGCGCTCGCGCTCGGCACGGGCGAGGATCCAGGCGGCGAAGCCACCCTCGTAGACGCGGACGGTCTGGTCGGCGACCTCCCAGGTGTCCGTGCAGACCGCGTCCAGGAACCACCGATCGTGGGTGACCACGACCAGGGAACCCTTGCGGCCGACCAGGTGCCGCGCCAGCCAGTCGACACCGCCGACGTCGAGGTGGTTGGTGGGCTCGTCGAGGATGAGCAGGTCGGAGTCGCGGACGAGCAGCGCGGCGAGCGCCACTCGGCGCCGTTCGCCACCGGACATCGGGCCGACCGGCTGGTCGAGGCCGAGGTGCGGCATGCCGAGGCCGTCGAGGATGGCGCGCACCCCGGCGTCGCCGGCCCACTCGTGCTCCGCGCCCATGCCCTCGTCGAGCCAGGCGGTGCCGAGCACGACGTCCCGGACGGTGGCGTCGGGGGCGAGCGTGAGCTGCTGCGGCAGCCAGAGCACGCGCAGGTCGCGGCGGTGGGTCACCCGGCCGTCGTCGGGGTCCTCCTGCTTGGTGAGCAGCCGCAGCAGGGTGGACTTGCCGGCACCGTTGAGGCCGACCACGCCGATCCGGTCGGCGTCGTCCAGGCCGAGCGAGACGTCCGTGAGCAGCCGCCCGGCGGCGCCGTACCCCTTGGACACCCGGTCCAGATTGACGATGTTCGCCACGTTCCACCCTTCATGATCAAGGCGTCCCGGTGCCGGCGGGCACCTGGACGCCTGACCCAAGGGTACGCGGACGCCCCGGCCTCCCGCGCCGCGCGCCCGCAGGCCGGGTGGGAGGTGACGTCAGCCGACGCGGGCGCCGACGACCGGGCCGTGCGCGACCCGCGCCTCCCGGCACACGTCCGCCATGGTCAGGTCGGTGGCGATCCGCTCGGCGTCGGCCGCGTCCGCCGCGAGAAAGACGCAGGTCGGGCCAGAGCCGGAAACGATGCCGGCGAGCGCACCGGCGGCCTCGCCGGCCTTGAGGGTGTCGGCCAGCGCCGGGCGCATGGCCAGCGCGGCGTCCTGAAGATCGTTGCCGAGAGTACGGGCGAGCACCCGGGGGTCGCGCTGGCGCAGGGCCCCGAGCAGCGCGTCGGTGCTGCCCAGCGGGGCACCGGCGGTGCCGGCGTCGCGGAGCCGATCCAACTCGCGGTACGCGGCCGGGGTGGCGAGGCCGACGTCGGCGATCGCCACCACCCAGTGCCAGGAGGTGGAGCGGGCCAGCACGGGGCTGACGGCCTCGCCTCGGCCGGTGCCCAGCGCGGTGCCACCGTAGATCAGGAACGGCACGTCGGAGCCGAGGTCGGCGGCGATCCCGGCCAGTTCGTCGCGGGACAGCCCGGTGCCCCAGAGCGCGTCGCAGGCCACCAACGCGGCGGCCGCGTCGGCGCTGCCGCCGGCCAGCCCACCAGCGAGCGGGATCTGCTTTCGCAGGTGCAGTCGGGCGTGCGGCAGCACGCCCGCGTACCCGGCGAGAGCGTGCGCCGCGCGGATCACCAGGTTGGAGTCGTCCAACGCCAACTCGCCGGTGCCCTCGCCCTCCATGGTCAGGGCGAGGGTGTCGCCCCGGCGGGCGGTCAGCTCGTCGTAGATCGAGATGGCGTGGTAGACGGTGTTCAGCTCGTGGTAGCCGTCACGGCGCAGCGGACCCACCCCGAGGTGCAGATTGACCTTCGCGGGCACCCGGACCTTCACCGGCCCGATGGCCCCGCGTCGCTCGTCCTCGTCGTCCGGTCGCCAGGCCTCGGTCACAGGGTGATGTCCCGCACGCGCAGGCGAATGTCGAACGGCTTGGCCACGATCAGCTCCTCAGCGTCCTCGGCGGGCACGGCGTCAGCCTACTTCGCGGCCGGCGTACCGGCCGGAGCCGACGCGGCGATGGCGGCGAACTGCTCGACGGTGAGCGACTCCCCCCGGGCGCCGGGGTCGACGCCGGCCGCGATGAGCGCGGCGGCGGCCCGGTCCGCGCCACCGGCCCAGCCGGCCAGCGCGGCGCGCAGCGTCTTGCGTCGCTGCGCGAACGCCGCGTCCACCACGGCGAAGACCCGTTGCCGGGGTACGTCGGTACGGGGTGGTTCGTGGCAGGTGAAGGCGACGAGGCCGGAGTCGACGTTGGGCACCGGCCAGAACACGTTCGGCGGCACCCGGCCGGCGCTCCGGGCCTGGGCGTACCAGGCGAGCTTGACCGACGGGATGCCGTACACCTTGGAGCCGGGACCGGCGACGAGCCGGTCGGCGACCTCCTTCTGCACCATCACCAGGCCGTGCCGCAGGGTGGGCAGCTTGGCGAGCAGCTGCAGCACCACGGGCACGGCCACGTTGTAGGGCAGGTTCGCCACCAGCGCGGTCGGCGGGGGTTCGGCCAGTTCGGCGGCGTCGATGCGCAGCGCGTCGGCGCGGTGCACGGTGAGCCGGCCGGCGTCCGCCCCGGCGTGCAGGGCGACGGTCTCCGGCAGCGCGCCGGCGAGCACCGGGTCGATCTCCACGGCATGCACGTGCCCGGCGACCGGCAGCAGCCCCAGAGTCAGCGAGCCGAGTCCGGGGCCGACCTCCAGGACCACGTCGTCCGGGGTCAGGCCGGCGGCCGTGACGATCCGGCGCACGGTGTTCGGGTCGTGCACGAAGTTCTGGCCCAGCTTCTTGGTGGGCGCGACGCCCAGCCGGGCGGCGAGTTCCCGGATCTCCGCCGGGCCGAGGAGACCGGTCATGGCTGGAAGCGTAACGACATCGTCGGGGCCGACCGCCGGGCCGGGCTCACCACGGGCCGAAGACCCGGTCGCCGGTTGCGGAGATGGCCGCGCACAGCTCGTCGAGGTCGGTGCCGGTGGTCGCGGCGAGCGAGCGGACGGTGAGCGGGATCAGGTACGACGCGTTCGGCCGGCCCCGGTGCGGCATCGGGGTCAGATAGGGGGCGTCGGTCTCCACCAGGATCTGGTCCACGGGGGTGAGCGCGGCAGCCTCGCGCAGCGCGGTGGCGCTGCCGAACGTGACGGTGCCGGCGAAGCTGAGCAGGTAGCCGCGGCGGACGCACTCACGGGCGAAGTCGGCGTCACCGGAGAAACAATGCAGCACGACAGTGTCCGGGGAGCCCTCGTCGTCGAGGATCCGCAGCACGTCGGCGTGCGCGTCCCGGTCGTGGATGACCAGCGCCTTGCCGTACCGCTTGGCGATGGCGATGTGCGCCCGGAAGCTCGCCTCCTGCGCGGCACGCCCCTCGTCGCCGGTGCGGAAGAAGTCCATTCCGGTCTCGCCGATCCCCCGGACCCGGTCGCGGGCGGCGAGAGACTCGATCTCCCGCAGCGCCTCGTCGAGGTCGGTCAGCCGGGGCGCCTCGTTGGGGTGCAGCGCCACGGTGGCCAGCACGGCGGGATGCCGGTCGGCGGTGTCCGCGCCCCACCGCGAGGAGGCGACGTCCACCCCCACCTGGACCAGGCGGTCCACACCCACCTTGGTGGCCAGCGCGATCGTCACGGCAACCGGGTCGTCGGCCGACCCGCCGCCGGGCACACCGGCCTCACTGACCGTGATGTCCAGGTGCGTGTGGCTGTCCAGCACCGGCCGGGGCAACGGCTCAGGGGCGGGCGGAAACTCTCCGGCCCGCCGGGCGGCACGCTCTCGACGGGATTCAGTGGGCTCGCTCATCAGCGACAGCATCACACACCGGGCTTGTCCATCCGCCCGCCACCCGACGTTCACCTCGACTACGCCGCGCGACTCTACCGTCGCGGCGTGAGTGGACCGAGTGCGCCACCGGGCCGTGACGGCCCGCATCTCACCGAGCAGAGGGAGGTGACGGCATGAACGTCACCCCCCAGGTCGGCGGCACCGCCGGCGAACGTACCGGGCTGCGTGTGGCGTTCGGGGGCGGCGTCTACCCGGCCGAGGAGATCGCCCGAGGCGCCGCCTACGAACTGTTCAGCACCGACGAGGTGGCCGGCTTCGAGTGGGCGCCCCGACCGGGCAGCGCCCTGCCGTGGCGCCGGTTCGTGCACGTCACCGAGGTGACCGCGGTGCACGGGGCGACGGAGCCGGTCGACGAGCCGGAGACGCCGCTGATGATGCCCGCGCACCGCGAGCGGGGTTGGGCGTACCTGCACCAGCTCAGCCAGCAGCCAGCGGCGGCGAGTGACCCGATGCTGGCCGTGGCGCGTGCGTCGGCGGTGGTCCGGCGGGGCACCCGGATGGTGAAGGTGCTCTCCGCCCAGCAGGTCGCCGGCTACGTACGGGGTTGGTTGCCGCACGGCTTCTGCTACCGCGAGCACGATGTGGCGCATCTGCGTACGCCGGTGACGACGACGGTGCTGCGCTCCGACGGTGAGGTCGGCCGCGACGGCCCGGAGGTGGCGTACGCGCTGCGCTGGCGGGCGTCCGACCCGGGCGACTACGACGTGCCGGTGGGCGAGGCACACCGTGGCCTGACCTCGCTGGCGTCCCGGGATCGGGTCGGTCCACCGGTGCTGGGCACTGGCTTCGTGCCGAGCAACGGTCAGCTCATCCCGGAGTTCATCACCCGGGACTTCGCCGACCTGCCGATGCCGGCGAACGCCGCCCTGATCGCCTACCCGGCGGAGGGGGTGGAGGTGGTGCTCTACACCTACCAGGCCGAGCAGCGCGGGTGGCTGCGGATGGTAGGCCCGCAGTGGCGGCATCTGCTGGCCTCGGTGCCGGGCCTCTCCCCGGACCAGGAGTACGTGCCGAACGGGGACGCGCCGCGCTCCACCCAACTGGTCGGCGTACACGGCGACAACGAGTACGAAGCGGTGGCCGACCTGCCGGGCGGGTTCCGGGTGCTGGCGATGACGCGGGCGGCTCGGTACCCGGTGGATGCGGTGGCCCGCCGGCTCCGGTTCGCCCAGTGGCGGGGCGTGCCGTGCCTGGTGCTGCGGGAGGAGGCCGGTTGGCTGCGGATGCGACTGCGCTACCCGGACCCGGACGCGGTGGTCGCCACCGGCGCGCAGTGCCACGAACGTGGCGTCTACGAGGCCTGGGCTCCGGGCGCCGAGGTGACCGACGACCAGGTGATGGACACCCGGTACGCGATGTGACGACGCGCGGCGGTAGGGCGCCCTGCCGCCGCGCGTCGTGCGCTCATTCGGCCAGCCGGGCCAGTTCCTCGTCGACGATCGACGGGTCGAGCTTGCGGAACACCGGCTTCGGCGTCGCCAGCGGCCGACCCGCCTCGATCGACACCGACTCCCAGCGCGTGCCGACCGTGTAGTCCCCGGTGAGCACCGGGTACGACGGACCGCCGTCCAGGTCGTCGACCTGCTCGATGACCGGCATCGGCGCGTGCACGCCGGTGCCGCCGAGCAACTCGTGCACCTGCTGCGCGGAGTGCGGCAGGAACGGGGTGAGCATCGTGTTGGCGTCGCTGATCACCTGGAGGGCGACGTGCAGGATGGTGCCCATCCGGGGCTTGTCGGCCTCGTCCTTGAGCTTCCACGGCGCCTGCTCGGAGAGGTACTTGTTGGCCTCGGCAACCACCTTCATGGCCTCCCCGATCGCCTGCTTCTGCCGGTGCCGGCCGATCAGGTCACCGACCGTGGTGAAACCGGCCCGGGCCACCGCGAGCAGCGCCTCGTCGGCCTCGGTGAGGCCGGCCGGGTCGACCGGCGGGATCGTCCCGAAGTTCTTCGCCGCCATCGAGACGGACCGGTTGACCAGGTTGCCCCAGCCGGCGACCAGCTCGTCGTTGTTGCGGCGGAGGAATTCGGCCCAGGTGAAGTCGGTGTCGTTGCTCTCCGGGCCGGCGGCGGCGATGAAGTAGCGCAGCGCGTCGGCGTCGTAGCGCTCCAGGAAGTCCCGGACGTAGATGACCACCTTGCGGGACGAGGAGAACTTGCGTCCCTCCATGGTCAGGTACTCGCTGGAGACCACCTCGGTAGGCAGGTTGAGCCGACCCAGCTCGCCCGGCTCACCGTCCCGGGAGCCCTCGCCGGAGTAGCCGGAGAGCAGCGCCGGCCAGATCACCGAGTGGAAGACGATGTTGTCCTTGCCCATGAAGTAGTAGGACCGGGCGTCCTTACCCTCGCCGTCGGCGGACCAGTACTTGCGCCAGGCCTCCGGGTCGCCGGTGCGGCGGGCCCACTCGATCGAGGCGGACAGGTAGCCGATCACCGCGTCGAACCAGACGTAGATCCGCTTGTCGGGCCGGTCGCGCCAGCCGTCCAGCGGGATGGGTACGCCCCACTCCAGGTCGCGGGTGATCGCCCGGGGCTGGAGGTCGTCGAGCAGGTTGCGGGAGAACCGCAGCACGTTGGGCCGCCACCCCTCCCGGGTGTCCAGCCACTGCCGCAGCACGTCGGCCAGGGCGGGCAGGTCCAGGAAGAAGTGCTCGGTCTCGACGAACTTCGGGGTCTCCCCGTTGATCCGTGACTTCGGATCGATCAGGTCGATCGGGTCGAGCTGGTTGCCGCAGTTGTCGCACTGGTCGCCGCGGGCGCTGTCGTACCCGCAGATCGGGCAGGTGCCCTCGATGTAGCGGTCGGGCAGGGTGCGCCCGGTGGACGGGGAGATCGCGCCCATGGTGGTCTTCGGCACGATGTAGCCGTTGCGGTGCATCCCCTCGAACAGCTCCTGCACCACGGCGTAGTGGTTGCGGGTGGTGGTGCGGGTGAACAGGTCGTAGGAGAGGCCGAGGCCGTGCAGGTCCTCGACGATCACCCTGTTGTACCGGTCGGCCAGCTCGCGCGGGGTCACCCCGTCGGCGTCGGCCTGCACCTGGATCGGGGTGCCGTGCTCGTCGGTGCCGGAGACCATGAGCACGTCGTGGCCGGCCATCCGCATGTACCGGGCGAAGACGTCGGAGGGAACGCCGAAACCGGAGACGTGGCCGATATGGCGGGGGCCGTTGGCGTACGGCCAGGCCACTGCCGCGAGAACGTGACTCATGAGCAGCAAGCCTAGTGACCCGTCCGGGGCGTCCGCGAACCAATAGGGGGTGCCGGGCCGGCGGACCGGGCCAACCACCCCGCCCATTGGTCCGATTTGTCGCCGACACGCGGCTCAGCTGCCCGTTCCGCCTCCACGACCGGTGTGCAATGAACGTCGTGACTGGCAGACGAGCGGCACGGGGCCACGAGGACCGTCCCACCGGGCCGGCGGTCGGCGATGACCCCGGGCCCGGATCCGCCGCGCCCCGGAATGCCGGGATCGCACCCCAGCCGCGATTGGTGCCCAACGCCGACCCGGGTTCCGCACGACCGAGTCCCACGCCAGGGCCCGCCGCCGCTCGGCCAGCGGAGCAGCAGTCCGCGCCGCCGGGGCGGGCGGCCACGCCGCGGCGGGACGGCTCCGCGGAACTCGCCGCCACCCCGGCCCGGCCCACGCCAGCCGCGCCGACGCCCACCCCGGCCCGTCCGACCCCGGCGGCACCCGTACCCAGCCCGGCCCGGCCCGGCGCACCGGGCCCGACGGTCGGCTCGGCACCCGCCGCCGCGGAAACCGTCGAGGTGGAGCCGACCACCGGGGCGCCGGTGGACGCGGTGCCGCGTCGAGTGCCGGTCCGGCAGCAGAGTCGCCGGAACCGGGGCCGCCAGCCCGACGGCGACACGCCGGACGACGACGGTGCCTTCTGGGCACCGATCGAGCAGGTGCACTGGGACGGCACCCCGGTCCGGGAGGACCCGGCGCCGGAGCGGGACCGCAACTCCCGCCCGGCGGGGCGTCGGGCACCGAGCCGTACGGCCCGACCGCCTGAACCGCTGCCCGGGCTCGCCGCGCTGGTGGCGCTGAGCCTGGTCGTGGCCTTCTTCGCCTGGGTCAGCGCAGGCCCGTTCTGGCTCGCGGTCGGGCACGCCCGGATCGGCGCGGTGGTGATCGACGACTGCACCGGCGGCGGGCTCAACCAGCGGTGCCGGGGGATCTTCACGGCGGAGGACGGGCGGTTCATGGTGCACGGCGTGCGGGTCAGCGGGGTGCCCGCCGGAGGCGACGCGCCCGGTACGGCGCTACCGGCGCGGATGACCGGTCCGGACGGCGGCACCGCGTACGCCGACACCGGCGTGGGCCGGCACCTGCGCTGGCTGCCCGGCCTGCTGGTGGTGCTGGGCTGCACCGCCGGCATCGTCCGGTGGACCGGGTCGGCCCGGTTGCCCGGCCGCCGGCACCGCCGCTGGGCGGTGGCCGCCGCCATCGCCGGCCCGGTGCTGATCACCGTCGGTTTCCTGGCCGCCGCCTGGTGAGCCCGTTGCCTGGTGAGCCCGTTGCCTGGTGAGCCCCACCACCGCCGGGAGCCTCGGTCAGCTGTGCACGATCGTGTAGACGTCCCGGCGGCGCAGTGCGTACTCCGTGGCGACCTCGGTGATGGCGTCCCGGCGGGACCGGCCGGCGGCCTCCCGCTCGGCGACCGCCGCCCGCAGGGTGTCGTCGTCGGGGCGTTCCAGGGCGGTCACCGGCGCCCCGCCCACCACGAGGGTGATCTCTCCGCGCGGGTTCCCGTCGGCGGCCCACCGGGCCAACTCGCCGAGGGGGCGGCGGAGCACCTCCTCGTAGGTCTTGGTGAGCTCGCGGCAGAGCGCGGCAGGTCGGTCCGCGCCGAACGTGTCGGCCAGGTCGGTGAGCGCCGCACCGATCCGGTGCGGGGCCTCGAAGAAGACCAGGGTGCGTTCCTCGGCGGCGAGCGCGCGCAGCCGGGATCGGCGGGCACCGGGGGTGCGGGGCAGGAAGCCCTCGAAGCAGAACCGGTCGCAGGGCAGCCCGGAGACAGCCAGTGCGGTGGTGACCGCGCTCGGCCCGGGAGCGACGGTGACCGGCGCCCCGACCTCCAATGCGGCCCGGACCAGCCGGTAGCCAGGGTCGGAGACGCTCGGCATCCCTCCGTCGGTGACCAGCGCCACCACGTACCCGCCGAGGATGACCTCGACCAGCTCGGGGGTGCGCCGCTCCTCGTTGCCCTCGAAGTAGGAGACGATGCGACCGCCGACGGTGATGTCGAGATCGCGGGCCAGCCGGGTGAGCCGGCGAGTGTCCTCGGCAGCCACCACGTCGGCACTGCTCAGCACCTCCCGAAATCGGGCCGAGGCGTCGGCGGGGTTGCCGAGCGGGGCACCGAGCAGGATCAGGCGCCCAGCTTCGGACATTTCACCCACGAAATCGTCTCCTTCATCGACAGCGAATACCGGTATCAGAGACGACGGGCGCCACTGGACACGTTGGCAGCCTACGATCGCCGGGTGACGAGTGCGTCGACAGCGCAGAGCCCGAGCGCCGACCCTGCAAAAATGGTCGACGTGACGGGCGAGCCCAGCCCCGACCAGGAGCCGACCGCACCGCGCGCCGGTGGCGGCGGTGTGTCCGCCGTGGTCCGGCGACGGTTCGCCACCGTCGACACCCAACTGGACCGGTTCTCCTGGATAGCCACCGCCGTGGTGGTCGCCATCGCGGCGATTCTGCGCTTCGTCGGGCTGTCCAGCCCGAAGGGCAAGATCTTCGACGAGACGTACTACGCCAAGGACGCCTACGGGCTGATCGCCCGCGGCGTCGAGTGGAACTACAAGGACAACGGCCCGTCGTACGTGGTGCACCCACCACTGGGCAAGTGGCTGATCGGCCTCGGCGAGTGGGCCTTCGGATATCAGGACGCGGATTCGAAGGTCTCCGTCCCCGGGCACCTGATCACCACCGCGCCGGAGTTCGGCTGGCGGTTCTCGGCGGCCGTGATCGGCACCCTGTCGGTGTTGCTGCTGGTCCGCATCGGTCGACGGATGTTCCGCTCGACAGTGCTCGGCTGCGCGGCCGGTCTGCTGCTCGCCCTGGACGGCTTCCACCTGGTGCTGTCCCGCGCGGCGCTGCTCGACATCTTCCTGCTCTTCTTCGTGCTGGCCGCGTTCGGCGCGTTGGTGCTCGATCGGGACGCCCGCCGCCGTCGCTGGGCGCGGGCGCTGGACGACGGGCTCGACCCGAGCCAGCCGGGCCGTGCCGGCCGACCGCCGACCGGGTGGCGCACCTGGCCGTGGTGGCGGTTGGCAGCCGGGGTGCTGCTCGGTTGCGCCTGCGCGGTGAAGTGGAGCGCACTGTACTTCGTACCGGTCTTCGCGCTGCTGGTGCTCTTCTGGGAGGTCGGCGTCCGCCGCTCGGCGGGGGTCCGCCGGCCCTGGCGCGACACCCTGCTCGACGAACTGCCCTGGCTGGTGCTCGCCGGCGTGCTCATGGTCGGCACCTACATCGCCACCTGGTCGGGCTGGCTGCTCACCGACGACGGCTACTACCGGCTCGCGTCGAACTACCCGAGCGCCCCGCTCAGTGACCGCCCGGTGATCGGCCCGCTGATCAACCTTTTCGAGTACCACCGGGCGGCGTACGGCTTCCACTCCACGCTCGACGAGCCGCACAAATACCAGTCGTTTCCGTGGCAGTGGTTGCTGCTCGGTCGCCCGGTGGCGTTCCACTGGTCCGGCGACGGCGCCTGCGGTGCGCCGAGCTGCGCCTCCGAGATCCTGCTGCTCGGCACTCCGCTGCTCTGGTGGTCGTTCCTGCCCGCCCTGGTGGCGCTGGCCTGGCTGGGTGTGGCCCGCCGGGACTGGCGGGCCGGCGCGATCCTGCTGAGCGTGGCGGCCGGGCTGCTGCCCTGGTTCTGGTTCGCCCTCGACGGTCGGACGATGTTCTCGTTCTACACCGCTCCGGCGCTGCCGTTCCTGGTCCTGGCCGTGGTGTACGTACTGGGCGCGCTGATCGCCCCCACCGGGGGTGACGTGGGTGAGATGGCGCCTCTGGTGCCCGGCGACCCGGGTTACGAACGCCGGCTGGTGGGCAGCATCGCGGCTGGGGCGTACGTGCTGCTGGTGGCGCTCTGCTTCGCGTACTTCTATCCGATCTTCGTCGGCAAGCTGATTCCGTACTCGGACTGGCTGTCCCGAATGTGGCTCGACGGTCGGTGGATATAAGCACCGACAGGCGACGCGCCGCACAGCGCGACGGAAACGGGCCCGCACGCTTGAAGCGTGCGGGCCCGTTTGACAAAGACGCGCGCCCCGATCGCCTGCCACGGGGGAAGCGGGCGATTGGGGCGCGCATGAAGAGCTTAACCACCGCGCACCACCGGCACAACGGGTCGACTTGGGTCAGATTTCCGACGAATGCTGGCCGGACCGACGCCTCCCCTCCAACAGTTGACCGAGGGTGACCCGCCGTGGACCCAGAGCGCGGAAACGGCCGGTCAGAGGCGGTCGCCGACCTGGTTTCAGGCCCCCGGAGTGGAACCCCGGCCACCCAAACGATCATCCAAAGTGGATCTCACTACACTGCGGGCCGTGATCAACTTCAAACGATCGACGGCTGTCCTTCTCGGACTGCTGGCGACCACCGCACTGGCCGGGCCCGCCCCGGCCCAGGCCGACGAGGAGCCGGTGGCCGAGCCGCCCCGGGTCGAGCTGGTGCTCGACGTCAGCGGCTCGATGCGCGCCGCCGACATCGACGGACGCAGCCGAATCGCAGTCGCCCAGCAGGCCTTCAACGAGGTGGTGGACGCACTGCCGGGGGAAACCCAGCTCGGCATCCGGGTGCTCGGCGCGACCTACCGCGGCAAGGACAAGAAGGTCGGCTGCCAGGACACGCAGCAGATCGTGCCGGTCGGTCCGGTGGACCGGTCCGCGGCCAAGGCCGCGGTGGCGACGCTGCGGCCGACCGGGTTCACACCGGTCGGCCTCGCACTGCGCTCCGCCGCACAGGATCTGGGCAGCGGGGCCACCACCCGGCGGATCGTGCTGATCACCGACGGCGAGGACACCTGCGCCCCGCCGGACCCGTGCGAGGTCGCCCGTGAGCTGGCCGCCCAGGGCACCAGCCTGGTCGTCGACACCCTCGGCCTGGCACCCGACGAGAAGGTCCGCCGGCAGCTGCTCTGCATCGCCAGCGCGACCGGCGGCACCTACACCGCCGCGCAGAGCGCCGAGGAGCTGACCGACCGGATCAAACAGCTCGTCGAGCGGGCCGGCGACACGCACACCCGCGCCCCGACCGTCGTCGGCGGCGCGAGCGCCTGTGACTCGGCGCCGCTGCTCGCCCCCGGCGTCTACGCCGACCGGGAGGCGTTCTCCGAGCACCGCTACTACCGGGTGCCGGTACGCCCCGGGCAGGAGCTGCGGGCCTCGGTGAGCATGGCGCTGGACCGACCCATGAACCGCGACTACGGGGTGCTGCTGCGGGCCACCACGGCGGACGGCCGGGAACTGGTGCGAGGCGCGGACGCCGGCAGCGGGCGGGCCGATGTGCTCTCCGCCGGGCTGCGCTGGTCGGCCACCGCCGACGACGAGGATGCCGCGAAAGCTGAGGAAACCTCCGCACCGGTCATCGAACCCACCACCGTCTGCCTGGTGGTGAGCAACTCGTTCGCCCCGCGCCCCGGCACCGCGGCGACCCCGGGAATGCCGGTGGAGTTGACCGTCGACGTGGTCGCCGCCGCGCCCGCACCGGACGGACCGGACCTCGGCCGGGGCTGGGTGCTGCTCGCCCTGCTCACCGTTGCCGGGCTGATCACCGGTCTGCTCGCCGGCCTGCTCACCCGCTGGTGGGTCGCCACCTGGAGGGAGAACTGATGCATACCGCACTGTTCCGGTCGCTGGCCGCGCTACTCGCCGCAGGCGGGGCCGCGCTACTCCCCGCCGCGGCCGTCGCCGCCCCGACCCCCTCCCCGGGTGCCACGCCGGTGAACCGGGCCGGCACGTCGTTCCTCACCGCCACACCGATCACCGCCGGACAACCGGTACGGGTGGACGCCTCGATCGGCGACCACCTCTACTGGTCGTTCCCGGCGACGGCCGGTCAGGTGCACGAGATCAACGCCACCGTCACCTTCCCGAAGGGCCGCAGCGGCGCCTCCACCTGGACGGTCGACGTCTTCGACGGGTTGCGCCGGCGCCAGGCGTGCACCGCGGGGGCGCAGACCCCGACGGTGGACGCGCAGGCGTCGAGCGTGGCGCTGGGCTGCACACTGCGCGAGGTGCGGCCGTGGGCGGAGCCCTGGTCGGCCGATCCACTGCCCGGCGCGTACGTCATCCGGCTCTCCGTGATCGACCTGCCCGAGCCGGATCTGGGTGCGCCGGTCGACGTGGACCTGCTGGTCGGCACCATCGCGGACCGGGGCGCCTCAGCTGACGACGGTGAGTTGGCCGCACCGCTGGTGCCGAACACCAAGGCGGGCACGGTGCTCAACGCCGTACCCCCGGTGGACCCGGAGGCCGCAGACGAGGGTGACTCGCCCGCGGACTGGCTGCCGGATCTCGGCTCGCGCTGGGTCTGGACCGGCATCGGCGGCGTGCTCGCCGCAGTGGCTGGCGTGGTCGGCTTCGCGGTGACCCGGCGGCCTCGGCGTCGCTGAACTCCGCCCGGCCCCGCCGGTGGCCCCGCCCGGCGGCGGGGCCACCGGCGGTTCAGCTACGCCGAGTGCCGCGCGGCAACCAGCCGATGAACCGGTCCTGGAGCGACATCACCGGGGCGGCGCGCAGGTCCTCCGTGGCGGCGGCGAGACAGGAGCCCAGATAGACGCTGAGCATCGCCCGGTCACCCCCGTACTCCGCCAGCAGCCGGCTGCGCTTCGTCGCGCACGGCCACTCGTCACCGCAGGAGCCGCAGCTCCAGCAGGGGGTTTTCGGGACGTGATCGTCAGCCCGCACCCCCGGCCGTTCCGCACCATCGGTCATCGCACGTCCTTCCAGATGTCCAAGGGACTGGCGGCTGCCGTGCCGGCCAGTGTTTGATGGTGGTCCCCCCGGAGCCATCAGAGAGGCGCGACGCGTCCCTCCGGTGTTACATCTTTGCGGTACTTTCTCCGGTCGTGAGAGTCGGAAAGTTGACGCTTGACGAGATGCTCCATTTCTACCGATCGGTAGGACGCACCGATGCGTGACCTGCTGCCGTCTACGGTCGCGGTGGCCGTCGCCGGGCCGGACGACTGGACCGGCGAGCTGCTCCCCGCCGAGCAGGCGTGCCTCGGCGAGCGGGCCGTGCAGACCCGTCGGCGGGACTTCACCGCCGGAAGAGCCTGCGCCCGCAGGGCTTTGACCGATCTCGGTCTGCCACCGACCGCCGTGCCCGCCGCCGCCGACCGTGCGCCAGTCTGGCCGTCCGGGGTGGTCGGCACCATCACCCACACCACCGGCTACTGCGCCGCCGCGGCGGCGCACACCACCGACATCAGGTCCGTCGGGATGGACGCGGAGCAGCACCGCGAGGTCGATCCGGGAGTACGCAGACTCGTGCTGCTGCCCGAGGAGGAGGCGAGCTGCGCCCGGTTGCCCGCTGGCGTCTCCTGGCCGATCGTGCTGTTCAGTGCCAAGGAGACGGTCTACAAGGTCTGGTATCCGGTCGTCGGGAGCTGGTTGGACTTCCACGACGCCCGGCTCGAACTTGATCCGGACGCCGGCACGTTCACGGCCCGGATCGCGCAGGCCCGGGTGGACGCGGCAACGGTCGACGACCCACCAGCATCGGTCAGCGGTCGGTTCGTGGTCGTCGACGGGCTGGTCCGCACCGCCGCCGTGCTCACGCTGCGCTAACCTCGCACGCCGTCCACACTGGCCAATCTGTCGCCTCCCACACGTCAACCGTGGGACGGGTCCGGCGGGGAGATCACCTCGTCGGCGACGCACGGTAGCGTCGGCGGGTTCCCGAACCACGTGTACCGAGGCGTCAAGGAGTACGGTGACCCACCCCCAGCCCCCCTTCGGGCCGCAGGACGCCCAGCAGCCGAGCCCGGAGCCGCCGACCCAACCGTTCCCGGCGACACCGCAGCCGCAGTCCGCCGCTGACCCGACGGTCCCGCAAGCCCCCGTGCCGCCCAACCCGTGGTCGGCACCGGCGAGCCCACAGCCGCCACCGTTCTCTGGCGGCGCGTACCCGCAGCAGCCGCCGTTCTCTGGCGGCGCGTACCCGCAGGCCGACGGCGGCCCGTACCCGCCGGCCGGTGGTGGGTACCCGCCGCCCGGCGGTGAGTACCCGCCGCCGCCCGGCGGGCCGGGCTACCCGCCCATCATGCCGCCGCCCGCGCCAGCGAAGAACTCCAAGAAGACCGTGATCATCGTCGCGGTGACCGCGGCCGTCCTCGCCCTGCTGTGCTGCGCGGGCGGCATCACGGCGGTGGTCATCGGCGCGAACCGTGCCGCGGACGAGGTGTCCGAGGCCCTACCCACCCCGGACGTGACCCGGGGCGTCGGGCGGCCGCCAGTCCCCACCCCATCGTCGGCTCGGCCGTCCACCGACGGCGAAACCCAGAACATGTCGGTCGGGGACACCATGGTCATCGACAACAGCCGCGGCACCATCGAGATCACCGTGACGAAGTTCAGCACATCCACCACAGCCTGCAGGGCGAACGGTTTCAAGCCCAGCAAGGGTCTGTACGTGATCGCCGATGTGAACGTGAGCGTCACCATGGGCACCGCCTCGACGAACCCGCTGTACTTCCGATGGATCGCCGCCGACGGCACCACGACCAGCGCGATCTCCGGAACCCTCTCCGGCTGCGGCACAGCCCTGCCGTCCGGCAGTGGCCTGACCAGCGGCACCACGCGCACCGGCAACCTCGTGTTCAACGTGGCCGACACCAACGGCGTCCTGGAGTACCGGCACGAATTCAGAACAGCCGGTACCTGGAAGCCGTAAACGCCCGGGTGGGGCTGGCCCAACCGTGCCAGCCCCACCCGTGCCCGTCCTCACCATCGCGGGCCGGGGGTCAGCAGCCCGTCCAGCGCACCGGGGTGACACGCTCCGCGTTGCGGAACCCGACGATGGTGCCCCGGTCGGAGACGGACCGGGCGCCGATGCCCACCCCGTCGCCGCCGCCCGGCAGCACCCGTGAGGTGCCACCGCGCACGACCCGGTCGCCACCCACGACCACACCCTTGGCGTTGACGTCCTCCAGCCATTCCAGCCGCTGGTCGAGCGTCGTGTACGAGCCGTCCCGGAGGTCCCACCGCACCTTGAGCGGGTTGGCGCCGCCCAGGTTGACCCGGCCGACCGCCCAGTGGCCTGCGGCCGCGTTGACCACGGTCGACTGAGCGCCCGGAGCGGTGAGTGCGTCGATCCGACCGTTCGGCCGGCGGACCCAACTGGTCCAGCTCCCAAAGTCCCCGGCAGCACCGACGATGGTCCCGTTGGCCGTGATTCCACTCGGCATGGCGTTGGCCGGGGTGTCGAGCACCTCGACCGTGCCCGGCCGGGCGGCCGGCCAGAGCAGCGCGACGTACTCCCCGGTGGCGATGTCCGAGCCGTAGCCGACGATGTCGCCGGCGTTGTTGATGGCGGAGACGAAGATGCCGCTGGACGGCACCACCGGCAACTGCTCGAGCCGGCCGTCGTGGTACCTCCACGGCTGGCCGATGCCGTTGTCCGCCCAGCCGTTGCCGATCACGACGCCGTCGGCGTTGACGTCGACGGCGTCAACCATGCGCGCTGACTCGGTCTCGGTGAGCCGCTGCCCGTCCCAGACCAGCAGCAGGTACTGGTTGCCGCTGTCACCGATCCGCAGGGCGCCACCGGCGACGAAGCGGCCCGTCGGGTCGATGGCGCTCGCATCGGCACGGTAGGTGTCGGCCGGGTACGGCAGCGTGCTGATCCTGCAGGCGCCGTTGCCTGCCCCGCTGGGCGCCGCGGTCGCCGATGCGGAGGCAGCGACGCCGAGAGAGGTGGCCAACAGTCCGGCGGCGGCGCCGGCGAACATCCTGCGTCGAGCGGTGTGAGTCATCTGTGCCCCCCGTGTGGGCCCGGGTGATCCCGGACATCGAGTGATATCGGCTTCACTCGTGAGCAGGCTCCACGGTTGCGCTGTGTCAGGGAGGCGACAGAGGCAGGGGCCAGGCAGGCCGCGTTACCGGGGCGGCTGCGGAGCCGAGCAGCCCGGAAACGCATACCCGGTCTCGGCCGCCAGCCGCGCCGCCCGGTCGTCCCACCGCACTGCCTCGGCCACGTCTGCGGACTCCTCGGCGACACGGGCGAGGATCCGGGACGCCCGGATCTCGACTGGCCGGTATCCCGAGCGGGCCGCCAGGGCCAGTGCCGCCCGCCCGTGCCGCCCGGCGGCCTCCGGGTCACCCCCGGCCAGCTCGGCGGCGGCGAGGCCGGCCAGGGCGGTCGCCTCGCACCAGCAGAACCTGGTACGCCGGGCCAGGTCGAGCGCCCGGCGGTGCTGCTCGGCCGCGTCGCCCGGGTGTCCCAGCGCCAGCAGCACCCGCCCCAGCGCGTCCGCCGCCCACGCCTCGGTTCCCTCGTCGCCGATCTCCCGGGTCAGAGCCACCGCCCGTTCGGCGTCGGCACGGGCCAACTCCGCTCGATCCGTGTCGCACCAGAGCACGGCGCGGCCGGCCAGGGCGGTCGCCTCGCCGTAGCGGTAGCCGAGGTCCTGGTTGGCCACGAGCGCGCGGGCGTAGAGGTCATCCGCGCCGCAACGGTCGCCCCGATCCCGGCGCACATTGGCCAGGTCGACCAGGAGCACGGCCACGTTGTAGTGCGCGCCAGACCGCTCACCGCGTTGCAGCGCGGCTCGGAAGTGGGCGTCCGCCTCCGTGAACGCGCCGAGCTGCCAGTGGGAGAAGCCGAGGTTGGCCAGGGACATCGCCTCACCGCCGTCGTTGCCCGATCGGCGGCTGAGCGCCAATGAGAGGCGGGCACAGTTGATCGCCTCCTGCGGGTCACCGAGTCGCTGGTGCACCGCGCTGAGGTTGTTGAGAATTCCCGTCCGTCCCTCCTCCCAGCTGTCCACGTCGGTGCACCGCAGCCCGTCGAGCAGATGCTCACGAGCCTCCTCGTACCGCCCGCTGTTGACCTGCACGAGCGCGATGCTCTGGTGCATCGCGGCCTGGGCGCGGGCGTCGCCCTCGGCCTGAGCCGCGGCCAGCGCGACCGTCGCCGCGGTCAGCCACTCCTCGCGCCGACCCCGCTGGTGGAAGTAGGCGCGCAGCGCGTCGGTGAGGTGCCAGGCGTACGGGCGGGGGCCACACCGGGCGGCCTGCTCCACCGCCGCCGTGAGGTTCGCCAGCTCGGCGTCCAGCCAGGTCAGGGCCGCGTCGTTGTCGGTGAAGGGATCCACCGCGACCCGCCGCGGTAGCCGCACGAAGTGCGGGATGATCCGGCGGCCCGCGACGTCGGCGGTGTCCAGGTAGTGGTCGAAAAGCCGCCTCCGAGCCCTCTCCTGGGCGGTCTCGTCCTCCTCCCCGGTGAGGCGGTCCACGGCGTAGCTGCGCAGCAGGTCGTGGAAGCGGTAGCGCTCCCCCGGGTGTCGTTCGAGCAGGTGCGCCGCGGCCAGGGCCCGTAGGCGCTGGGTGGCGGTGGTCACCGGCACGCCGGCGACCGCGCCCGCCGGGCCGGCGGTGATGCTCGGCCCGGGTACCAGACCGAGGCGGCGGAACAGCTCCCGCTGGGGTTCCGACAACACTCGGTACGAGAGGGCGAACGCCTTCGTCACCGCACTCTCCTCGGCACCGTCGACGGTCAGCCCCGCCAACCTGTCCCCGTCGGTCAGCTCGCGGACCAGACCGGGGATGTCCGGTTTGCCCGCCGCCGCCTGCACGTTGGCCGCAGCAATGCGGAGTGCCAGCGGCAGGTGGCCGCAGAGCCGGGTCAGCTCGGCGGCCGCAACCGGATCGGTCCGCACGGCCGCCTCACCCAGCAGTGTCGCCAGCAGGCGCATCGAGGCCACCGGGGTGAGCACGTCCAACGGGAGCGGCCGGGCGTCGGCGCGGACCACCAGCTCACCGAGGCGGTGCCGGCTGGTGACGAGCACGGTGCCGGAGGACGGGATCAGCGGCAGCACCTGGTCGGCGTGGCGAGCATTGTCCAGCACCAGCAGCACGTTCCGGCCGGCCATCAGGGAGCGGAACAGCGCCGCTCGGCCGTCCGACCCGTCCGGCACCGCCCTCGGGTCGACCCCGAGCCCCGTCAGCAGGTGCAGGAGCGCCGTTTCCGCCGGCATCGGCTCCCGGTCGGCGTCGAAACCACGCAGGTCCAGGTGGAGCTGCCCGTCCGGAAACGCAGCGCTGACGCGGTGCGCCCAGTGCAGCGCGAGGGCGGTTTTGCCCACCCCGGCGGTGCCGCTGATCACCCAGATCCGGGTACGACCGGCCGGCTCGGTCAACCCGACGTCAAGCTGGGCCAACTCGCCGTCCCGGCCGGTGAGGGTCGTGCTGCTGTGGGGCAGCCCGGCGGGGCGGACCGGTGGGCCGCCGGCTCCTTTGCCCGGTCCGGGGACGTCGGCGGGTGGCCCCAGCGTCGGGTCGGCGCGCAGGATCCGCTCCTCGAGGCGGCGCAGCGCCGGGGGCGGGTCGATGCCGAGCTCGTCGGCGAGCCGATCGCGTACCTGCCGGTAGGTGGTCAGCGCCCGGTCGGCGCGGCCCTCCCGGTACAGGGCGAGCATGAGCTGACCGACCAGCCGCTGGCGGCCGGGTTGCCGGACGACCGCGTCGGTCAACTCGTCGGCGACCTGCCGGGAACGCCCCCGTCGCAGCAACACCTCGGCCCGCTCCTCGACTGCCGTCCAGCGGGCCTCGCGCAGGCCGGCGCACAGCCGGTGCCGCACCTGCTCGTCGGCCACGTCGGCGAGCGGTTCCCCGCGCCAGAGCGCCAGTGCCTGATCGAACAGACCCACGGCGTCGTCGTCGCCGGTCGCCCGGGCCTGGGCGATCAGTGCGGTGAACCGGTGCGCGTCGACCGTCAGTGGGTCGACCCGTAGCAGGTAGCCGGGCTCGCGGCCGATCAGCTCCACCGGCGCCTCCGCACGCCGTAACGCGGTGCGCAGCCGTGAGACCAGCGCCTGCACGGTGCCCCGGGCACTACGGGGCGGTGCCTGATCCCAGACCAGGTCGATCAGCCGGTCCACCGCCACCACTCGGTCCGGCTCCAGCAGCAGCGCTGCGAGGACAAGTCGGGGCTGGCGCCCACCGAGGTCGACCCGGACACCGTGCGTCCACGCCTCGACCGGGCCCAACACGCGGAACTCCATCGACCCACCTCCCCCGCCAGCGAGTATGACGGTCCGCAGTGGACTGCCTGCAAGCCGGCTGCAAGCTGCCTGCATCCACGTCCGTTGATCATCGCTCCCACCCCGACCCGACGGTCCTGCGGCCGTCCGGTCGGGGCACGCGGTCGACACCGACCGCGCGTCACCTCAAAGAGGGAGATCGGCGAGTGGAGAAACTCAGGCGGCCCGGCCTACGCCGGCTGGGCCTGACGGCGGCGGGCGCGGTCGCGGTGGCCGCGCTCGTGGCGGCCGTAGGCGTCGGTCGGGCCGACCCCGGCGTGCGCTACGACACACACCCCGAGGCGCTGGCCTTCGGCAAGGAGATGTACGACTTCCAGACCGTCGAGCAGATGACGGCCACCTCACAACTGGTGGTCTTCGGCACGGTCACGTCGGTGCAGCCCGGCCGGCTGGCCAGCACCGACGAGGACCCGGCCGCGGTTGGTGGCGACATCCGGCTGCGGACGGTGACCATCGCCCGGTCCGACATCCTGCACAACCCGAAGAACCTGATCATCCCGGCGTCCATCACGCTGGAGGAGGAGGGCTGGGACGAGGAAGGTCGCGGCTACGTCTCCAACAACGTGGCGTGGAGCGAGGTGGGCGACACCGGTTACTTCTTCCTGCGTCGCGCCGCCGGTGTCAGCGACCCGTACACCTACCAGCTCGCCAGCTCCGACGGGCGGGCGTTGGTGGTCGACGGCGCACTCCGGCCCAGCAACGTGGAGACCGAGCTCGCCACGTCGATCACCACGATGGGGTCCTCGTTCCTGAACAACACGGTCGTCGCGGCGAGCGGGCAGGTCGCCGCGGGCACGTTGACCGAGTCAATCCCGACCGCGGACCTGCCGCTGCCTCCCGAGGAGAGTGGGGAATGAAGCGTACGACGACTGTCCTCGGTGCCACGCTGATCGCTGTGGTGGCGTTCGCACCACCGGCCATGGCGGGGCACGGCGGTAAGGCCAACAGCGGTAAGCCCGACAACAAGGAACAGGCGGTGGAGTCGAACTCGTTGACGAACGCCGGCAAGGCTGCCGTCTCGCACGGCCGGGCGCAGCTGGACCGTTCGCAGATCACCACGTCGACCGGCGGCTCGGACATCCACGTCTACGACAAGTCGTACTCCAGTTCCTGGTACGGCCAGACGACCTGCACCGACAGCAACTGGTGGAACGGGCTGTGCGACCACTACGACGTCAAGTTCAACACCCGGACCATGAGCGGCAAGTCCACGGGCTACTGGCAGAGCCTCGGCTGTCACGAACTCGGGCACACCGGCTCGCTGGGCCACCGCTCGAAGGCCGCCGACACGGACAACAACTCCTGTATGCGCAGCGAAATCTGGCCCAAGAACTTCGACACTCATGACATCAACGCGATCAATGACAACGTCTGACCGTCGTCTGCTGCTCTCCGGTGGGGCCGTGGCCGCAGTGGCCGCGGTCGCACTGGGCGGCTGGTGGCTGTCCCGGCCAGACCTGCCCTCGGACTGGTCAGGCCGGAGCCAGTTCTGCGCCGAGGCGCAGACCTTCGCACTGGCCAACCAGGGCGGGCTCACCGGTGACCAGCGGGTCGAGGCGATGACCGCCCTGATTCGCTCCGCACCATCCGCGCTTGCCCCGGATCTGGAGCGGCTCGCCGGTGCACTGGGGAGTCACGACGAGCCGGCCACCGCGCACGACCACGGCACGGCTACGCACGAGCACGACGCGGGTACGGCTACGCACGAGCACGAACCCGTGTCCGGCGCGAATGTCTCCCCGGCGGACGCGGAGGCGGTGGAGGCGAGCGGACGCCGCGCGGGTGAGTTCATCGAACGCACCTGCGGGGTCAATCTGCCCAACGTCCGCACCTGACCGACAAGGGATTGCCGGGGAGCGTAAGACAGTCCGCGCGCAACGGGGGCGGCCGACCCGGACCACGCGTCCGGGTCGGCCGGGCGGACAACCGGCGGGTACGCGCCGGTCGAGTCGGGAACGGCACGATCAGCACGGAGGACTACCGCGCCCAGGCCTCCTCGGCGGCGACGACCGGCTGCCCGCTGCGTACCGATTCTTCGATGGCAAGGCTGATCAGGTGGTCCTGGCAGGCTTCCGCGAGGGGATACGGCGCCGGGCCTTCCTCCCGCGACCAGGCGCCGGCGCGGACCATGATGTCGGCCACGGCGATGTCGTCGTCGGACATTCCGCTGCCGACGAACGGATTGCGATAGACCACCCTGCCGTCGAAGCTGATGTGCTTCAGATCGAGCCCTTCGAGGTTGAGGTCGATGCCCGTCTGCCGCCGCACCAGGGGCGACTCCACCGGCGTGGTCGGGTCGACCAGACGGACGACGCGATCGTCCACCAACTCGCCGAGCGAGCCCCGCACCACCAACCGGCGGGCACGCAGCGGATTCCACCACTGGTTGTCGGTGAAGTCGTACAGCCCCATCCGCCCGCCGAAGTCGATGGTCGCGAGGATGGTGGAGAGCTGCTGCGGGGCGGCGTCGCCGCTCCAGCCGGCAGGCGACAGCGGGTTGGCCAGCGGCGCGACGAAGGCGCGGGCGCTGACCTCGGCGGTCTCGTAACCGATGCCGAGCAGGCCACGGATCAGCGAGACCGCGTGGTACAGGTGCGTCGAGGAGATCTGCACGGAGGTGGGCTCGCCGAGCACCCCGGCGCGGATCAGCTCCAGACGGGCCGCGTGCCCGGGCATCAGCAGGTACTGCTCGGCGACCTGCACCAACCCGCTGCCTCCGACGTCGGCCCAGAGCGAACGCAGCCCCGCCAGGTCGGGGGCGGGCGGCGTCTCGGCGAGCACCGGTACGCCGGCCGCGACCAGCTCCCGCGTCGCGTCGGGGGTCACGGGCCAGGGCACCGACACGATGACGAAGTCCGGTCGCTCGTGGGCGAGCAGTTCGGCCGTCGTGCGGAAGGTCCGCACGCCCCATTCGGCCGCCACCGCGGCACCACGCGATTCGGTACGCGTGACCACTCCGGTCACCCGCAGCCGCTCCGGCAGGAGCCGAGCCAGGCGGAGGAAGAACTCACCCCGCCAGCCACTGCCGACGATGCCGAACCGGGTCTGGGCGGTGACTGTCATCCGGGCTCCTCGCGTCGAGATCCCGGATGCTAGCCCGTACTCGTCGCGGCGGCTGGTGAAGCTCCGCCTCCTCGACCCGACCATCCTGATGGGATCCGCGCAGCGGACACGGCCGTGGGTGTGGGTGTGGGTGTGGGTGTGGGTGTGGGTGTGGCACTGTCCGACCTGACGGACACTCTGCGGGAGCACGGCCTGATCCCGGTGACCACCGAACGCCTCGCCTGAGCCGGCCCTCCGGTCGACCGTCCTTCGCACAGGGTCCCGCCTCTGCGTTCTCCATCCGAGAGGAGCCCGATCGTGCGGAGCGACGAACACCCCGCCGAGCAGGTGGTCGGCGCCGACCGGATCACCCGCCGCCGGCGGATCGGCGCAGCGGCGGCAGCGGTCGCCCTCGTCGTCGCGCTGGGTGCCGGTATCCATCTCAGCCGCCGCGCACCCGACCAGGTCCAGCCGCAGGCGACGGCCACGACCACGGCAGCGGCCCAGGTGGCGGCCGTGGGGTGGAACGCCGCGGCCGTCGCCCGAGACGGCACCACCATCACCGTGTACGCCACCCCGGGCGACACCCCGTGCGGGGAGCTCGCGCAGCCGCAGGCCACGATCACCGAGCAGACGGACGCCGAGGTGGTCGTGGCAGTGAGCGGTCGTGTCGTGACTGCCGTCGACTGCGCGACCAGCGGCAGACGGGTCGCCGACCGCGACCTGCCGGACCTGGCCTCCGACCCGAGGTGGAGTCCCCACCCGAGTCAATGCGACGAGGGTCTGTGCCAGGGCTACAACGGTCCGGACGGCCTGGCGCTGTCCACGAGTGCCAGCAGCCGTACCGCCGAAGGGGGTGGCAGCCCTCCCGCGGTCGCCACCGTCACGGTCGGCTCGCGGAGAGGCACCATCACCGGGAGCGCGGACAGCTCCTGGCAGGTGCGGTGGGAGGTCGGGGATCTCGCGTACTCGTTGCGGCTGATTCCCGGCGAGGGCGCGGTACTCAGCCTCAAGGAGTTCCGCGCGGTCCTCGCCAGTCTGACGTGGGGCTGACGTTCACAGGCCGGGCACCCACTGATCAGCCTCGACCCGTGCGGATTGGCGTGAACGTACCGAACTTCGCCCCGGGTACCGACCCTGACGCGCTGCGACAGTGGGCGCAGACGGTCGAGGGTCTCGGCTTCGACCTGCTGATGGTCTCCGACCACATCGCGGTGACCCCGGACGTCGCCGAGCAGTATCCGGCGCCGTTCTACGAGCCGTTCACCACGCTGTCCTGGCTGGCCGGGGTGACCCGCCGGGTCCGGCTGGGCACCACGGTGCTCATCGTCCCGTACCGGCACCCGCTGCTCACCGCCCGGATGGCGGCGAACCTCAACCGGCTCAGCGGCGGCCGGCTCGTCCTCGGCGTCGGCGTCGGCTGGGCCCAGCAGGAGTTCGAGGCGCTCGGCGTGCCGTACCGGCGGCGCGGCGCGCTGACCGACGAGTACCTGCACGCCATGCGTGACGCCTGGCGCGACACCGACGACTACGACACGGAACCCATCCCGATCTGGTTGGCGGCAACAGCGACGTCGGAATGCGTCGCGCCGTACGACTCGGCAACGCGTGGCACCCGCTACGGTTCCCGCCGGGATGGCTGACGGAGGCGGCCGGACGACTCCAGGCCATCGCCGACGAACTGGGTCGCCTGGCACCCCCGATGACGCCGCGCATCGCGCTCAGCGAGACCCGCGAACCGGTCACCACGCCGGACCGGCTCGCCGGTGTCGGCACCATCGAGCAGGTCCTCGCCGACATCGCTGACAAGGGCTACAACTCCAAGGGCATCCGGGCAGACCTGCGCCGGCGAGGCATCGGGCACACCATCCCTGAACGCGTTGACCAGCAGGCCAACCGCCGCCGACGCGGCAACCGAGGCGGCCGGCCACCGGTGTTCGACAAGCAGCTATTAGCTAGTCGGCGTCGGGCGACCCCTGCTGGTACCTGCCAGGGATCCGGCCAGGAACGTGAGAAAAGCTCAAGAGTTCCTCAAGTTTACGGCTGACACCGACCTGACCTGCATTTACGTGCAAGGGTCATCGAAATATCGAAATTGGAGGATTGAGGCACATGAAGAATACGTTCAGGCGAGTAATCGCCCAGGTGGCGTTGACGGTGGTGACACTCGGTGCAGCGCTGGTGGTCACGGCGGCGCCCGCCCAGGCTCAGTTCGTGCAGGTCTATGCCAGCGACTCGAATCTCAGCAACTACGGCGCACCCGAAAGCCATATCGTGGCTCTGGGCCGAGACGGCAATTTCGGTGATGTCCGGCAGGACGGCCCGGATATCGGTTACGGGGAGTGGGTGGTGTGGGACAATCCCCCCAATGGGCACACGATCCGGGAGTACCGGGAACCCTACCGCTGCCTCGACAGCAACCGTGCCGGTGACCTCTACGCGATGCGCTGCAACAACGGCGACTATCAGCGGTGGCACTTCGACTTCCTGGGCACGAAGCGTAACATACACGGTCATACCTACAACGCGTACAAGATCGTCAACAAGGCCACCGGCCTTTGCCTGGACGCCAACCACCTCACCGGTTACACCCTCGGCTGCAACAGCGGGGACTGGCAGATCTGGTCCCTAATCGACATCAACAACTGATGACACGAGTTCGGTGCTGAAAAAGCAATTCAGGTGACCGGTGCGTGCCTGTCAGAGGCAGCCGACAACTGCAGTGGGTTGGCCGGTTTTCCCGTTCGAATTGAGCGCCTGGTGCCCGCATGGCGCCAGGCGCTCAACCGTCGCGCTGGCGGCGAGCGCCCCGGTTAGTCTGTTCGTGGGCCGGCAACCTGCCACAACGCACTGACCGGCAACGCGCGGAGCCTATCGCCGAACGGCAGTGTCGAGGTCCCGGTGTAGAGGACGATGCCGGCGATGAAGTCGTCGCCGAGGCGGTCGGCGAGTCGGCGTAGTCCGCGGAAATCGTCGGATCCGACGGTTGTGGCTGCCTTGACCTCAATCCCGACCACATGACCGGATCTGTTCTCGAGCACCGCGTCGACCTCGTACCTACTCTGGTCGCGGTAGTGGGAGAGGTCGGCAGACTGCTCCGACCAGGTGAGCTGGCGCGACAGTTCGGACAAGACAAATGATTCGAGCAATGCGCCGAACGACGCGCCCGGCCGGAGCAGTGCGCGGGCGTCGGTCGCGATCTCGTTGGCGGCAATGCCCGAGTCGACAAAGATCAGTTTCGGCGCAGCAGTTGAACGGGTGCCAAGATTTCGGGACCAACCGGGGATCCGCTTAATGAGGAAGATCTCTTCCAGTGCCTGGAAGTATCGTGCGATCGTCGGGCGGCTCAGTCCGAGGGCGGATTCGAGGGCGTTGGCGGCGATGATGGTCGCGGATCTGGCGGCGAGTAAACGTACCAGCTTGCGCAGCTCGCCCTTGTGCTGGATGTCGGACAGTTGTCGCACATCGCGATCGATGAGCGCTTGGACATACGCGTCAAAGAACCGTTGGCGGCGCCGCGGGTCGACGCGGTTCGTGGCCTCGGGCAGGCCGCCTCGCACGATCCTGGCCGCGTAGTCGGCGCGGGTCACGTCCGACTCGTGTCGCAGTTCGGGGCCGAGCGCGAAGACGGCGTCGACGAATCCGTCCGGCTCACCGTCGAGTTCACCTTGTGAGAACGGCCAGAGCTCGACGGTTTCCATCCGGCCGGGCAACGCGTCCGGGGCAGCCACCATGCCGAACAGCCGCGATGAGCCGGTGAGCAGATAGCGGCCGGGACGAACGTCCTCGTCGACGGCCGCCTTGATGGCCAGCAGCAGTTCCGGAGCGCGCTGGATCTCGTCGATCACTAGCCGTTCGGAGGAGTCCACGAAACCAACCGGGTCGGCGATCGCCGCAGCCCGGTCCGGCGCCCGGTCGAGATCGCGGCGCTCGGCGAGCCGGTCGCCCGCGACGATACGAACCAGGGTGCTCTTGCCTGTTTGGCGTGCTCCGTTGATCAGCACGACGCGGGTGTCAGCGAGTGCTGCGTCGGCCTGCGCGGCGGCGTGGCGGGGGATCAAGTGCGGTGTGGGCACGAGTCATGATAACCGGCCGGGTTACGATCTGCGGGCAGGTCCGCTTTCGATCTGCGGCACGGTAATGTTCGGTACGCGGGCCTGTGGCGTTCGATATGCGGCGGCACAATGATCGACGAGAAACATCGCCGGACCGCCACCTGGCTCGGCCGCACTGACTTGCCGCCGTCTTGGTCAACTGGCGGTGAGCACTCTGAGAGGGCGGTTCGCTAGCCTTTGCCCATTGTGGGCTTGACTCAGGATCTGAATGCGAGCGATGGTCGTAACCGGTGAGGTCCCCGCCGCGTCGGGCCGATCATGGGCGAGCGAGCGGCGTATCCGAGCGACCTGACCGACTGTCATCGTCATCGCCGCGATCATCTGGTGGCGCCACCCGACAGACAGGACCGGCACGCACCGCGGACCGTAGTCAAACGCCACGTCACACTCGCTGGTGACGTGGCGTTCACCGGCCGGAGCTCGGGGGGCAGCCGGGTCTCAGCGAAGAGCCGCGGTGGCCTGGGCGACCAGCCAGCGTTCCGATTGCTCGTAGGTCCAGCCGTTGTCGTCGAGCAGGGTGAAATAGCCGGAGTATCCGAAGTAGAACCAGAGGATGTCGGTCGCCTCCGCGCGGGTCATCCCCGCCCGGAGCCCGCCGATGTCGCCTAGTCGGGCGGCGACGGCTTCGATGGCATCCCGGTAGCGTTTCGTGGCTACCCGCAGGCCGTCGGCGACCTCGGGGTTGTGTGGCGCGGTCGAGAGCATCAGCCGCATGATGTCGCCGTATGTCTCGCGCATGGACCGGGTCACGGCTGCCACGTCTCGCAGGATCTCGTCCGGGTCGGTGAGGGTCTCCTGTCGGGAGAGGGTCTGTGCCACGATCGGCGCTTGGCTCCACAGGTCGACAAGCGTCCGGATCAGCCCCTGCTTCCCACCGGTCACCGCGTAGACCGTGGCTGGCGCGACTCGGGCCTCCACGGCGATGTCCTCGACTTTTGTCGCGAAGTATCCGTGTCGGGCGAAGAGCAGGCGTGCCGCCTCGATGATGGCGGTGCGGGTGGCGGCAGCGTACTCGGCCCGGCGGCTTCTCGGCGGTTCGGTCATGGTCACGTGAGCATAGCCTCCGCCACTCATCAGAGTTTGGCTCTGATGAGTGGGTGGGTACTCTGGTCGGCATGGGTGACATGTTGACGGCCGGAATGGAATACGAAGCAGTTCGGACGATCTGGAACGGCGCGGTGTCCAGTCGTCCGCTCGCCGTTCTTCGATGCGCCAGCACGGCTGAGGTTCAGACTGGGGTGCGGGCCGCCCGGGAGAAGGGGCTCCCGCTGTCGGTGCGCGGTGGCGGGCACGACTGGGCCGGTCGCGCGCTGGTCGACCAGGGCCTGACGCTCGACCTGAGCCCGATGCGCCAGGTGAGCGTCGACCCGGCCACCGCGGTCGCCACCGTGGCGGGCGGCGCCACCTCGGCCGACGTGGCTGCGGCCGCGCAACGGGCCGGCCTGGTCGCGGTGACCGGGACGGCTGGTTCGGTCGGGATGGCCGGCCTGACGCTCGGCGGTGGTTACGGGCCGCTGAGCGGCCGGTTCGGCCTCGCCGCCGACAACCTGCTCTCGGCCGACGTGGTACTCGCCGACGGCACGCTGGTCACCGCCGACGACGAGCACCACCCCGACCTGCTCTGGGCGCTGCGCGGTGGTGGCGGCAACTTCGGCGTGGTCACCACGATGCGAATCCAGCTGCACGCGGTGCCGGCGATCCTGGCCGGGATGATCATGTTCCGGTTCGACGTTCTGCCGGACCTGGAGGAGTCGCTGCTGCGGGGACCGGACGAGCTGACCGTGCAGGCCGGCTTCATCACCGCCCCGACGGGTGAGCCGGCGCTCTTCGCCGCACCGACCTGGTGCGGCGAGCCCGAGGCCGGGACCCGGGTGCTGCAACAGCTCACCGAACTGGGCGAGCCGCTGATGGCGCAGGTCGGCCCGACCACGATGACCGACCAACTCGCTCAGATCGACGCGATGTTCCCGGCCGGCCGCCACGTCGAGATCGGGTCGCGCACGGTCACCGGACTCGACCGTACGGTCCAGGAGGTCCTGCTCGACGCCGCAGGTGCCAAGACCTCACCGCTCTCAGCGATCTCGCTGCACAGCCTCCACGGGGCAGCCGCCCGCGTCCCCGCCGACGCGACCGCGTTCCGCAATCGGACGCCGCATCTGATGGTCGAGACCATCGCGGTCTGGGAGCCGGGGGACCTCGCTGAAGATCAACACCGGGCCTGGGTACGGAAATCCGACCGGCTGCCGGGCGGCTATCCCAACCTGCTCGGCCCAGAGGACACCGAACGCACCGCCGCCGCCTTCGGGCCGAATGCCGAGCGCCTGCTCACCGCCAAGAAGCGGTACGACCCCGACCTGGTGTTCCACGCCCCGGGAAGGCTCTGACAGCCGACATCCGCAGGTAGGAACCGCAGTCCGCACACCGGGGACGGTGGGCGCCACGGCGCCGAAGGAGTGCCGTCGGATGGAGGTACGCAGTGGCCTGGAGCACTCGAGAGATCGCTCAACTCGCCGGCACCACGCTGCGGGCGGTGCGCCATTATCACGACATCGACCTGTTGGCGGAACCACACCGGCGTACCAACGGCTACAAGCAGTACGGGGTGGCTCACCTCGTCCGGATCCTGCGCATCAGGCGCCTGACGGAGCTGGGGTTCTCGCTGTCCCAGATCGCGACCATGCAGGACACCGACGATCAGCCCGTGGAGGCCCTGCGCACCCTCGACGCCGAACTCGCGGCCACCATCGAACGGCTCCAACGGGCGCGCCTCGAACTCGGCGTCATCCTGCGCCAGCCCACACCGGCGGAACTGCCACCCGGCTTCGTAACACCCGGTGTCGTGTCGACGATGCCGCACGCCGACCGTTCGTTCATCGTCGTGCTGACCCGGGTGCTCGGCGCCGACACCATGCGGGCCTGGGCGGACATGCTGCGCAAGCCCGTCACCGACCCGGTCGCCGAGCGGTTCAACGCGCTTCCCCCCGACGCCGACGAGCAGACCCGCGCGGCCGTGGCCCGGGACTTGGCCCCCTACGTACGCACTCTGCACGCGGAGAACCCGGAAGCGAAGATCACGAACGCCGGCACCCGGTACAGCGCGCGCTACGTCCAGCAGGCCGTCAGCAATGCCTTGGCAGAGCTATACAACCCCGCACAGCTGGACGTCCTCAGGCGCACCAACCGCCTGCTGTCCGAACCGCACCACTGATTGTCCGGGGCCGCTGGTGGCGGGGACCTCGGCCGCACCGCGAAGTTCAGCGGTCGCCCGACACCTGGTCGTGCTGCTGACTGCGGTCACGGGCGAAGCGTTGCAGGATCCGGACGTACAGCATGGCCATGCAGCCGCTGAGAGTGGCGATGACGATCGCTGCCGGGACACGTCCGGCGGCGACGATGTCCGCCACGACGAGCATCGACGCCATGAACGCGACGACGCCGAGCGCGGCGTAGACCCTGTCCTGCACTTCCGTCCAGCGTCGCATTGCGCCGCCGGCCGGTCGGTCGGTGCCGCGGGTATCGATGAACAGTGCGATCAGCAGGACGGGAACCACCTGCATCGCCATTTCGTAGATGGCCATCTTCATGCCTTTCCAGCTCGTTGGTCGCCGCGCCAGGCGATGCATCGGTGCCGCCGAAGGTGGGTGCCGGCGGGCGGGCATCCCGTCATGGGTTGGTCCGGATGAGGCGTCCGGTGCTGCGGCGGAAGGCCCACACGATGACCAGCGCGGCCAGCACGGTGAGCGGGGTGCCCATGACGACCCGGGCGAGGCCCAGCCCACCGGTGCTGTCGGTCAGATAGAGCCACTGCTGGACGGCGAACCGCGAGCCGAACACCGACGCCGCGGCGAGGGTCGCGACGTCGTGGGCCACGCGTACGGCCCGGACGGACCGCCACGCGTGCCTTCCGCCGTGCAGGGCGTTCCAGATGACACCGGTCAGCGGCCGACGAGCCAGCACCGAGCCGAACGTGACGATGAACCCGGCAAGCGAGGCCCAGATCCCGATCACGAAGAAGTCCCGCGCGGAGCCGGTCCACGCGACGATCCCGGCGGCCACTGCCACGCCGAGCAGGCTGCCGACCGCGGAGATGAGACGCTCGCCGCGCAGCAACCGGACCATGAGCAACGCCAGCCCGGTCGCGACAGCGACACCGACAGCCACCGCCAGTGGCAGGAACGCGTCCACCGTCACGAACACGATCACCGGAACTGTCGAATAGACGAAACCGGCCACTCCGCCCATCTGGTGCAGCATGGTGGGCGCGGTGTTCTGGGCAGTGTCGTCGGGACGGGTGGACGCGTGGCGCCGCTCCGGCGTCACGTCTGGTTCGACCTCGTTCGGCATCAGACAATTAGCCGGTATGCCGCAGCGGCACACTCAAGCTCGTACGACATGGTGTGGCCGGCCTCATGCCAGTACGACCGGCCGTCTCGTGCAGGCGGGCTCACCCCACTGGTTCGTCCCGGTCGAGGATGACGTCGACGCGCTGCAGGACGTCGATCTGTGCCGGGTTGTGCAACTCGACGACCGCCCGGAGGAAGACCAACCAGTTGCGCGGCCCATGGCCCGCCGCGCCCTGCTCCGCCAACTCCCCCAGACGTGGGTGCCTCTTCCGGTCGCGGTCGACGTCGGAGGCGAGCCGCTCGGCCAGGCCCTGCCGGGCCTCCTCGCTCGCGTCCTCGCTCAACGCATCGAGATCCTTCCCGGCCGGGGTGGGGGTCGAGGTGTACGTCTCCCGCAGGCTGTCCAGCACCTGCGGATCCAAGACCCGTGAGCAGACGAGGAGGAACGCCCGCTCGTCGTCGGACAGGTCGCCGGCGAGGTCGCCGAAGGCCGGCGGCAGGTCGGCGCGCTCGGGTTGTCGCAGGATTCCGGCCAGTTCCTCGCGGATCCGCTGTTGGCGCTTGATACTGGCGGCCAGTTCGGCGTCGAGGGCGCGGAACGTCTGCTCCGCGCCCTCGACCGAACTGTCCATCGCGGCGATGTCGGCCAGCGGCACACCCAGGTCTACCAGGCGTCGGATCCGCAACAGCCGGACGAGATGCCTTGTCTGGTACTGCTTGTAGCCGTTGACCGCCCGCTCCGGCTCCTCCAGCAGCCCGATCCGGTGGTAGTGCCGCACGGTCTTCAGCGTGGTGCCGGCGATCTCGGCCGGCTCACGCGTGCTCCAGCCGGCCCCCGTTCCGCATGCTGCCATCGCACACTGTGCCCCGGGGGCACAGTCGACGTCAGCCGCGTCGGCAGCTCTTGTCGCCGGCCGGCATGGTGCCGTCG
>NZ_JBEXEV010000033.1:0-81722 GCF_040606435.1 Micromonospora sp. NPDC005413 | reverse complement strand
CTGCTCTGGCCCACACGCCGGCCACGATCGTGGTCGGCGGCAGTGGCGCGGTGGCCCGCCCGCCCCGTCGATCTAGGGAAAATCAGCGCTAGTTGATCTCTAGTCGCAGCAATCTTCCCTAGATCGACGCGGTGGGGCTGAGGGGGAGGCGCGGGCGGGGGCGGGGGCGGGGGAGAGGGGGTCAGGTTAGGTCGATGGCGGGGTAGAGGGGGTACGGGGCCAGTAGGTCGGTGGCCTGGCGGGCGATCTTGTCGGCCAGATCGGGATCGAGGGTGTACTTCGCCTTCGATCCGGTGCCGTCGGCGTTGGCGCCAGCCGTGGTGTGAGTCAGCACGGTGTGGATCAGCTCCGCGGTCTGGTCCATCTCGGCGGTGCCCAGCCCTCGGGTGGTCAGGGCCGGCGTGCCGACCCGGATCCCGGACGTGTACCAGGCCCCGTTCGGGTCCTGCGGGACCGAGTTGCGGTTGGTGACGATGCCCGAGTCCAGCAGCGCCTGCTCGGCCTGCCGACCGGTCAGCCCGTAGCCGGACACGTCGATCAGCACCAGGTGGTTGTCGGTGCCGCCGGTGACCAGCTTCGCGCCGCGACGCAGCAACCCCTCGGCGAGGGCCTGCGCGTTGTCCACGATCCGCTGGGCGTAGTCGGCGAAGTCGGGGCGGCGGGCCTCCGCGAGGGCGACCGCCTTGGCGGCCATCACGTGCGGCAGCGGGCCACCGAGCACCATCGGGCAGCCCCGGTCCACCTGGTCGGCCAGCTCCGGCTGGCAGAGCACCATGCCGCCGCGCGGGCCGCGCAGCGACTTGTGGGTGGTGGTCGTGACGATGTGCGCGTGCGGCACCGGGTCGAAGTCGCCGGTGAAGACCTTGCCCGCCACCAGGCCGGCGAAGTGCGCCATGTCGACCATGAAGGTGGCGCCGACCGAGTCGGCGATCTCCCGCAGGATCCGGAAGTTCACCTTCCGGGGGTACGCCGAGTAGCCGCCGACCAGGATCAGCGGCTTGAACTCGCGGGCCGCCTCGGCCACCCGGTCGTAGTCGATCAGACCGGTCGCCGGGTCGGTGCCGTAGCTACGCTGGTCGAACATCTTGCCGGAGATGTTCGGCCGGAAGCCGTGGGTGAGGTGACCGCCGGCGTCCAGCGACATGCCGAGCATCCGCTGGTTGCCCAGCTCGCGGCGCAGCGCGAACCAGTCGGCCTCGCTGAGGTCGTTGACCTGGCGAACCTGGGCCTTCTTCAGCGCGGGGGACTCCACCCGGTCGGCCAGCACCGCCCAGAACGCGACCAGGTTGGCGTCGATGCCCGAGTGTGGCTGCACGTACGCGTGCGCGGCGCCGAACAGCTCCCGGGCGTGCTCGGCGGCAAGCGCCTCGACGGTGTCGACGTTCTGGCAGCCAGCGTAGAAGCGGCGCCCGACGGTGCCCTCGGCGTACTTGTCACTGAACCAGTTGCCCATGGCCAGCAGCGTCGCCGGGGAGGCGTAGTTTTCACTGGCGATCAGCTTGAGCGACTCCCGTTGGTCGGTCAGCTCGGCGCCGATGGCGTCGGCTACCCGCGGCTCGACAGCCCGGATCACCTCAAGGGCACTTCGGAATGCGGTGGACTCGGCGTTGCGCGACATGCGACCTCCTACAGACGTGCGGGAAGGCCCAGGCGCTCGGCAAAAACGTCCTCATGACGGGACCGCTCCCCGATGGTTGTCCATCCCCACGCGCCAGTAACGGCCCGCGCCAATCCTACCGGGCCGGGGATCCCCGGCCCGGCCGACCTCCGCATGCGCCGCCTCAGGCCGTCATCGCATCGAGCGCCGGGGCCCAGGTGGTGCCGCCGGATCAGATCGTGGACAGCGTTCCGGGGATCTCGTCGAGCAACTCCCGGGCGAGGAAGCCGATCCGGCCGTACCGGGGGATCAGCCGCTGGCCGCTCATCGCGTGCGCGAACGAGCCCCAGCAGGCGGCCTGCGCCGGGTCCGCGCCCCGGGACAGCAGCCCCGCCAGCAACCCGGCGAGCACGTCCCCGCTGCCGGAGGTGCCCAGCCCGGCGTCGCCGCTCTCCTCCCGCCAACCCCGCCCGTCCGGGGCGGCCACGTGCCCGTAGAGCGAGACGACCGCCTCGTACCGGCTGGCCAGCTCGGCCGCTTCGGCGTCCAGGTCGTCGCCCGCGTCCCGCCCGAGCAGGTGCCCGGCCTCGGTGACGTTGGGGGTGAGCACCACGGGGCGGCCCGAGCCGACCAGCAGGTCCGGTGCGTGGCTGAGCGCACCGAGGGCGTAGGCGTCGAGCACCAGCGACGTGTGGGGGCGGGCCGCGTCCAGGACCAGGGCCAGCAAGCGGTTGGTTTCGTCGATCGCTTTCAGCCCGGGGCCGAGGGCGACCACGTCGGCCTGAGCGACCAGCTCGCCGAGCTGGCCGTCCCGGTCGGCGGCGACCGCGCCGTCGGGGGTTTCCGGCAGCCCGACCACCAGCGCCTCCGGCACCTCGATGCTCAGCGTGGCGGCGCTGGACTCGGCGGCGGCGAGCTGGAGCACACCGGCGCCGGCGCGCAGCGCGGCCACCCCGGCGAGCAGCACCGCACCGGGGGTGAAGCGGGAGCCGCCGACCACCAGCACGGTGCCTCGACTCTCCTTGCCGCCGGCCGGCACCGGCAGCGCCCAGTCCCGCAGCAGCCCCGGCGTGATCACCTTCACCTCAGACCGGCTCGGCATGAATCTCGTCCTCCCTGGTCGACTGGGCACCCTGCCGGTGCAGGTGGCCGACCTCGTTGAATCCGCCCGGAATGAGCCGCTCCTGTGCGTCGGCCGACCAGTCGGTGATGGAGCAGTTGGCGATCACGTGTTCGCGGGTCAGCGCCATCAGGTCCGGCTCGGTCAGCCCCTCCACCAGATAGCGCAGCAGAAAGACCAGCGCGTCGTGGCCGAAGAGCAGAACACGCTGGCCCTCGTGGTCCCGGCGCAGGTCGCCGAGGAGCGTCCGCAGCCGCAGCGCCACGTCGGTCCAGGACTCCCCGCCCGGCGGCCGGTAGTAGAACTTGCCGAGCCGTGCCCGGCGCTCGGCCTCGTCCGGGTACCGCTGGCGTACCCCGTGCCCGGTCAGGCCGTCGAGGATGCCCAACTCCCGGTCGCGCAGCCGCTCGTCCCGGCTCAACGGCACCCCGGTGCCGTGCAGCGCCAACTCGGCGGTGGAGACCGCCCGCAGGTACGGCGAGACCACGGCCACGTCGGGCCGGCGGTCCCGGGGCAGCTCGGCCAACCAACGCCCGGTGGCCCGGGCCTGATCCTCGCCGGTGGGGGAGAGCGGCACGTCGGCGTCGCGGTGACTGAGCCCGATCAGCTCCTCGCCGGACGCCTCAGCGTGGGTCGCCGCCACGTTCGCCGTGCTCTCGCCGTGTCGGATGATCCAGAGCGTCGCCAGTTCCGCCATGCCGACCCCCTACCCGGGCGCCGACGGCGGTAACCGCGCCCGCGTCAGCCGCGCCGTTGCAGCAGGGCCACGGTGAGCCCGGTCGCGTGGGTCACCCGCACCACGTCGTAGCGCTCGGCGAGCACGACGGACTGCTTCTTCGGCAGCCCGGTCAGCGGTGCGTCGGTGACCGTCGGCAGCAGCACCCAGATGCGCGGCTCGTCCCGCAGGCAGCTCGCCGGGTCGGCGCACGTCGCCCCGAACAGCTCGTTGCGCTGGGCCGCCGACCGCTGCTGGAAGACGTTGCGCGGCGAGACGGCCGCCGGGAGGTAGTAGCGCACCCCGGGCTCGTGCATCCACCACCAGGGGCCGCCCGCGACGAGCCCGTCACCCGGCTGATAGCCCGCCTCGATGATCCGCGCCGCCTCGGAGTAGGACAGCGGCTTGAACGCCCGCGCCTGCGGATAGGTGTACCAGCCGTGCGAGTACTCCGCGCGGAGCGCGAGCTGACCCGGCACGGACAGGGCGGCGACCACGACGAGCGCCGCCGCCACCAGCGGGGCGCGGCGCAGCGCGGCGAGCCCGGCGCCGGCGAGCACCGCCCAGGCCGGCATCAGGAACAGCAGGTACTTGGAGAAGAAGTAGTTGATGTCGCCGGTGGCGGCCAGCAGGATCACCGGCACCGGCAGCACGGCCACCAGCGTCGCGCTCACCGTCCGGGTCACGGCGCCGCCGCGCAGGTGAGTCAGCACACCCACCACGGCCAGCCCGGTCACCGCGACGGCGATCAGCGTCGAGCCGTACACCTGTTCCCAGACCGTCCAGGGCGCGCTGTTCGGGATCCAGCTGATCTGCCGCCCCGCCTGCTTCATGCCCCGCAGGATCACCGGGGCGGCGATCGCCGCCCCAGCGGCGGTGGCGAGCGCGAACCAGGCCAGCGACCACCAGCGTCGCTCCCGCCCGCAGTGGATCAGGACGGCCACCCCGTGCCCGAGCAGCAGGGTGAGCGCCACCACGTTCACCAGGCCCATGCCGGCCACGGCGAGCGCGTACGCCACCCAGCGCAGCACCCCCGGTCGCTCCAACGCGCGGAGCAGGAACAGGGTGGCCACGGCCGCGCCGAGAACGACGAACGCGTACGAACGGGTTTCCTGCCCGAACCGGGTGACCGTGGGCAGCAGAGCGAAGACGAAGCCGGCGGCGACACCCGTCGTATGGTCTAAGAGCCGTCGACCGACCAGCGCCACGCACGCGGTGGCCAGGATCATGGCTAGTGCCGACGGCAGCCGCACCGCGGCGGGCCCGGTGCCGACCAGTGTCGTCCAGCCGTGCATGAACAGGTAGTACGCCCCGTGCACCGCGTCGACGTTCGCCAACATGCTCAGGATCTGCCCGGTCGAGCGGGTCGCCACGTCGATGGTGACCAGCTCGTCGTGCCACATCTCCGGGCTGCCGATGCGCCAGCCGACCACGAGCGCGGCGAACGCCGTCGGCCAGAACCAGACGCTGAGCGCCAGCCGGCGGGCGAGCGGCAGTGGCCGACGGTCCGGCCCGGTGGTGGGCGGAGGCGAACCCACGTCGGTCTGCGCGGGAGGCGCGTCCGTGGTGACGGCGCGGTCTGGCATCGGCGTCCGATCGGGGGGCGTGCGGTGCGGGCGCGACGATGATAGCCCTCGCCGAGGTGGCCGTCGGACCCGTCGCCCGGGGCGGTCGGGGCGGTGTCGCGGCGCGCCGTCCGGGCGGTTCGCCGATACCCGATTCGGGCAGGGGGCCTGATAATGTGGCCGCGCCTGTCGAGCACTTCCACCACGCACAGTTAGGCCAGCCGACCCGATGATTGTCGACATCATGCTGCCGTACTACGGAAGTGTGCCCCTCATGCAGGCGGCGGTGCGCAGCGTGATGGCACAGAGTGACCCCGGTTGGCGCCTGACGGTGGTCGACGACGGCACCGAGCCGGGGGTGCCGGAGTGGTTCGCCGGCATCGACGACGACCGGGTCCGCTACCAGCGCAACGAGCGCAACCTCGG
Organism: Micromonospora sp. NPDC005413; assembly: GCF_040606435.1. NCBI lineage: Bacteria > Bacillati > Actinomycetota > Actinomycetes > Micromonosporales > Micromonosporaceae > Micromonospora > Micromonospora sp. NPDC005413. The sequence goes on along the minus strand of NZ_JBEXEV010000033.1, from coordinate 76,299 downwards.
GGTCACCGGCAACTACCGCAAGTGCGTCGGCCTCGCCGAGCACGAGTACCTGGTGATGATGGGTACGGACGACATCATGCACCCCAACTACGTCGCCACGGTGCGATCGGTGATCGAGCAGTACCCGGGCGTCTGCATGGTCCAGCCGGGCGTCGAGGTCATCGACGCCGACGGCACGGTGGTCAACACCGTGGCCGACCAGGCCAAGCGGCGGCTCTACGCCCCCCGGGTCGACTCCCGTGAGCTGATGGGCGGTGAGGATCTGGCGGCCAGCCTGTTGCGCGGCTGCTGGTTCTACTTCCCGTCGATCTGCTGGCGGACGGACGCGCTCAAGGCCGTCGACTTCCGCGACGAGTTCCAGGTCATCCAGGATCTTGCCCTGGTGATCGACCTGATCCAGCGGGGCGAGCAGATGGCACTCGACAACACCCTCTGCTTCCAGTACCGGCGGCACGCGGTCAGCAAGTCCGCCGCCGACGCGGTCAACGGTTCCCGGTTCACCGAGGCGCGGGCGTACTTCGTCGATGTCGCCAAACGGATGGACGAGCAGGGCTGGCCCCGGGCGGCCCGGGCGGCCCGCCGCTACACCTCCTCCCGGCTGCACGCCATCACCCTGCTGCCGACGGCGGTCCTCGCGGGCAAGATGGCCGGCGTACGCAGCCTGTCCCGGCACGCGTTCGGGCCGGGCCGATGAGCGACGACAGCCAGGGGGGCGCCATGACCGTCAATCCACGACGCCCCGGGGAGGACGCCGGGCGGGCGCTGCGGGTGGCGGTGCTCGGCGGCACGGGCTTCCTCGGCCGCCCGATCTGCCGCGCGTTGGCCGACCAGGGTCACGCCGTGGTTGCCGTCGCGCGCAACCCGCGCGACATCGGCCCGGGTGTCGTGGTCCGCGCACTGGACCTGGCCGCCGCCGACGTCGACGAGATCACCGAGGTGCTGCGCGATCTTGATCCGGACGTGGTGATCAACGCGGCGGGCGGGATGTGGGGGCTGGCCGACGCGCAGATGCTCGCGGTCAACGTCACCCTGGTCGAGCGGCTGATCGAGGCAGCGGGCCGGCTGCCCCGGCGGGTCCGGGTGATCCAGCTGGGCAGCGTGCACGAGTACGGGTTGGTCCCGGTCGACACCTCGATGCCCGAACAGCTGACCCCCGCGCCGGTGATGGCGTACGGCGAGTTCAAGCTGCGCTGCACCACGGCGGTGGCCGAGGCGGACCGGCAGGGTCTGATCGAGGGCGTCACGCTGCGCGTCGGCAACGTCATCGGCGCCGGTCAGCCCGGGCACAGCCTGCTCGGGGTGGTCGCGGGTCGGCTGCGCGACGCCCAGCGGGCCGGTGAGCGGGCTCGGCTGGAACTGGCCCCGCTGGGCTCCCGGCGCGATTTCGTCGGCCTCAGCGACGTGGTCGCCGCCGTGCTGCTGGCCGCGACCCGCCCTGACGCGGCCGGCCGAGTGATCAACATTGGTCGGGGGGTGGCGGCCAGTGCGCGTGATATGGTCCAGCTCCTCATCGACGTGAGTGACGTGCCGACAGACCTCGTCGAGGCCGAGCACACCGGCCCGGCCGAGACCACCTGGCAGCGGCTCGACGTCGGGCTGGCCGCCGGGGTGCTCGGCTGGTCGCCGAGCGATGATCTGCACACCGAGATGAAGCAGTTGTGGGAGCACGCCGGCGCCGAAGTGCCCGCCTGATGGTCGAGAGGTTCCTGACCGCATGACTACCCCCGCCCTCGTCCGGTCCCGTGGCACGCTGGCCGACCTGCTCTCCGGCCGTAGCAACGGCATCGGGCTGATCCGGCTCTGCCTCGCTGTGGGCGTCGTGCTGTCGCACTCCAAGCCGCTCGGCTTCGGTGCCAGCGACCTCGGCTACCACCTGACCGGTCGGCAGACCAACGTCGGCACCATGGCCGTCTACGGCTTCTTCGTGCTCTCCGGTCTGCTGATCACGCGCAGCGCCCGGCGTACGGGTCTGATCCGCTATGCCTGGCACCGCTGCCTGCGTATCTTCCCCGGTCTCTGGGTCTGCCTGCTGATCACCGCGCTGGTGGTGGCCCCACTGGTCGCGCTGCGCGAGCACGGCACCACCGCCGGCTTCTTCGACAACGCCTGGGACCGCGGCGGGCCGCTGGCCTACCTGCAGGCCAACTGGTGGACCGGCGTCCGCCAGTACGGCATCCAGGATCTGTTCAAGGAGTCCACCCCCTGGGGTGTGAAGAGCAACTCCAGCGTCTTCAACGGCGCCCTGTGGTCGCTCAAGTACGAGATGTTCTGCTACGTCGTCGTGGGCGTGCTGGCAGCGACGGCCGTGCTGCGCAACGCCCGCCGGTTCGTGCTGTTCCTGACCATCGCGCTCTACCTGAGCATCGTGCAGGACTGGTGGAGTTCCGGGCAGTTCAGCGGGCCGGCGTCGACGGCGAGCTGGGCGTTCAACTCGCCGCTGGTGGGCTCGATGAGCTTCCACTACATCGTCTACCTGGGCTTTCTCTTCGCCTTCGGCGCGACCCTGGACCTCTACCGGGAGCGGGTGCCGATCAACGACGCGCTGGGCATCGGCTCGGCGGTGGCGCTCGGGCTGTCGCTGCTCTTCGGCGGGTTCTTCGTCATCGGCCTGCCCGCGTTCGCGTACCTGCTGGTCTGGCTGTCGGTGCGGATGCCGCGCCAGCTGCACTGGGTGGGCCGCAAGAACGACTACTCGTACGGCATCTACATCTACGGGTTCGTCTTCCAGCAGGTGATGGCGAGCCTCGGCTGGAGCCGCTGGGGGTACGTGCCGTTCGCGGCGATGTCGGTCGCGGTCGCCTTCGCCGCCGCGTTCCTGTCCTGGAAGCTGGTCGAGCGGCCGGCGCTGCGGTTGAAGGACTGGACGCCGGGCTTCGTGGCCCGCCGGTCGTCGCAGCGGGTGCCGGTCGAGCAGCAGACCGCGGTGGCCGAGGAGCCGTCCGGGACGCCGCCCGTGCAGGTCGGCGGCCAGACCGAGGAGCTGCCGCAGCAGCCCGCCACGCTGGTCTCCGGCCGGTAGCCGTCAAGCCCGCCCGGGCGTCGTACCCTCGGGGGCGTGGCGACGCCGGCGGAGGAGATCCAGGTGGGGGAGCGGTTGATCCGCGTCTCCAGCCCCGACAAGCCGTACTTCCCGGAGCGTGGGCTGACCAAGCTGGACGTGGTCCGCTACTTCCTGGCGGTGGGTGACGGCATCCTGCGCGCGTTGCGGGACCGGCCGACGATGCTGGAACGCTGGCCGCGCGGCGTCTTCGAGGGCGCGACGATCGCCACCCGGCAGACCAACCGGGGCGACGCGTTCTACCAGAAGCGGCTGCCAGCGGGCGCGCCCGAGTGGGTGCGCACCGCCCACATCACCTTTCCCAGCGGCCGCACGGCCGACGAGGTCGCGCCGAGCGAGTTGGCCGTGGTGATCTGGGCGGCCAACCTGGGCACCCTGCGTTTCCACCCGTGGCCGGTCACCGCCGCCGACGTGGAACGCCCCGACCAGTTGCGCATCGACCTCGACCCGATGCCCGGCGTCGGCTTCGAGCAGGTGGTGCCGGTGGCCCTCGAGGTGCGGGCGTTCCTCGCCGAGCTGGGCCTGACCGGCTACCCGAAGACCACCGGCGGTCGAGGGCTGCACGTCTACCTGTCGATCGAGCCGCGGTGGAGCTTCGGCGAGTGCCGCCGGGCGGTGCTCGCGTTGGGCCGGGAGATGCAGCGTCGGCTGCCGGAGCTGGTCACCACCACCTGGTGGCGCGATCAGCGGGACCGGCCGGTCTTCGTCGACTACAACCAGATGGCCCGGGACCACACGGTGACCTCGGCGTACTCGATCCGGCCGACGCCGGCCGCGCTGGTCTCCGCGCCGCTGGACTGGTCGGAGCTGGACCAGGTCCGGCCGGAGGACTTCGACGTGCTCAGCATGCCGGCCCGGTTCGCCGAGCGGGGTGACCCGCACGCGGGCCTGGACGGCGACCGGCACTCACTGGAGCCGCTGCTGGAGCTGGCCGACCGGGACGGTCTGGAGGCCCCGCCGGAGCGCTGAGCGGTCACGCCCAGGGGCTGCCGGCTCCGTCGAACTCCTCGAAGACCAGCCAGGTGCGGGTGGACAGCACCCCGGGGATGCTCTGCACCCGGCCCAGCACCACGTCCCGCAGCGCGGCGTTGTCCGGCGCGCGGACCAGCGCCAGCACGTCGTGGTCGCCGCCGAGCAGCGCGGCGTGCTCGATGTAGCGCACCCGGGCCAGCTCGGCGGAGACCTCCCGCCAGGTGTTCTGCTCGATGGTCAACGCGATGTACGCCGAGGTGCCCAGCCCGGCCGCGGCGGGTGCCACCTGGGCCCGGAACCCGGTGATGACCCCGTCGCGCAGCAGCCGCTCCACCCGCGCGTACGCGTTGGTGCGGGAGATGTGGATCCGCTCGGCGAGGGTGCGCACCGACGTCCGACCGTCACGGACCAGCTCGTCGAGGATCCGCCGGTCCACCTCGTCCAGAGCTCGCGCCGATCGTCCCGATCCCGCCGCCCGGCCCGCTTCGTCGGCGGTCTCCTGGCTCACTGATGGGCCCTTCGCATGCCAACCGTCCCGCCTTCCGCGTGGATCTTGAGTCAATCATCCGTCAGGCGGAAGCATAGGCCCACCACACGTCCCAGGAGGTTCCGCCGTGACGACCACTCCCCAGGCGGTCCGCAGGGCATCCCCGCGCACCCGTCGGGCGGCCACCCCGCCCGACCCGGCGCGCCCGCTGCTGCCGGACGCCGAGCCGGTCCGCCTGCTCGACCCCGACGGCACGCCGCTGCCCGCCCGCACCGACTACCCGGAACCACCCGTCGAGGTGCTGCGCGAGCTGTACCGCCGGATGGTGCTCGGCCGCCGGTTCGACACCCAGGCGACCGCCCTGACCAAGCAGGGCCGCCTGGCCGTCTACCCGTCCTCGCGGGGTCAGGAGGCGTGCCAGGTCGGCGCGGTGCTCGCGGTCCGCGACACCGACTGGGTCTTCCCGACCTACCGCGAGTCGATGGCGCTGGTTGCCCGGGGCATCGACCCGGTCGAGGTGCTCACCCTGCTCCGCGGCGACTGGCACTGCGGCTACGACCCGACCGAGGTACGGACCGCGCCGCAGTGCACCCCGCTCGCCACCCAGTGCGTGCATGCCGCCGGGCTGGCGCACGGCGAGGCGTACCAGGGTCGCGACACCGTGGCGCTGGCCTTCATCGGCGACGGCGCGACCAGCGAGGGGGACTTCCACGAGGGGATCAACTTCGCGGCCGTGTTCAAGGCGCCGGTGGTCTACTTCGTGCAGAACAACCGGTACGCGATCAGCGTCCCGTTGTCGCGGCAGACCGCCGCGCCGTCGCTGGCCTACAAGGGCGTCGGCTACGGCGTGCCCAGCGAGCAGGTCGACGGCAACGACCCGGTGGCGGTGCTCGCCGTGCTCACCCGCGCGGTCGCGCACGCCCGCGCCGGCAACGGGCCGTTCCTGGTCGAGGCGCACACCTATCGGATGGAACCGCACACCAACGCCGACGACGCCAGCCGTTACCGCGACGGCGCCGAGGTCGATGCCTGGCGTGACCGGGACCCGATCGCCCGGCTGGAAACCTACCTGCGGGCCCGCGGGGTGCTCGATGACGCGGCAATCGCCGAGGTCGCCGAGCAGGCCGAGGCGTACGCGGCGGACCTGCGGACCCGGATGAACGACCAACCCACCGTCGACCCGCTGAGCCTCTTCGACCACGTCTACGCCCAGCCCACCCCGCAGCTGATCGAACAGCGCGAGCAGGTCCGCGCCGAGCTGGCCGCCGCTCGCGACGAGGAGGGTGACGCCTGATGGCCACCACCATGGCCAAGGCGCTCAACGCCGCGCTGGCCGACGCCCTCGCCGCCGACGACCGGGTCGTCGTCTTCGGTGAAGACGTCGGCCAGCTCGGCGGCGTCTTCCGGATCACCGACGGCCTGCAGGCCCGCTTCGGTGAGAACCGCTGTTTCGACACACCCCTCGCCGAGGCCGGCATCGTCGGCTTCGCCGTCGGCCTGGCCATGTCCGGGCTGCGACCGGTGGTCGAGATGCAGTTCGACGCGTTCGCGTACCCGGCGTTCGAGCAGATCGCCTCGCACGTGGCGAAGCTGCGCAACCGGACCCGGGGCGCGCTGAGCGTGCCGATCGTCATCCGGGTGCCGTACGCCGGTGGCATCGGCGGGGTCGAGCACCACTGCGACTCGTCCGAGGCGTACTACGCGCACACCCCCGGGCTGAAGGTGGTCACCCCGGCGACCGTCGAGGACGCGTACTCGCTGCTGCGCGAGGCGATCGAGGACCCCGACCCGGTGGTCTTCATGGAGCCCAAGAAGCTCTACTTCGCCAGCGCCGACGCCCAGTTGCCGGCGCGTACCGAGCCGTTCGGCCGGGCTGTCGTGCGCCGCCCCGGGCGCGACGCCACCCTGGTGGCGTACGGGCCGGCGGTCCCGGTGGCGCTGGAGGCAGCCGAGGCCGCCCGCGAGGAGGGCTGGGACCTGGAGGTGGTGGACGTGCGCACCATCGTGCCGTTCGACGACGCCACCATCACCGCCTCGGTCCGACGCACCGGCCGGTGCGTGGTGATCCAGGAGGCGCCCGGCTTCGCGGGTGTCGGCGCGGAGATCGCCGCCCGGGTGCAGGAGCGCTGCTTCCACGCGCTGCACGCCCCGGTGCTGCGGGTCGCCGGGCTGGACATCCCGTACCCGGCGCCAATGCTGGAGCACACCCACCTGCCCGGGGTGGACCGGGTGCTCGACACGGTGGCCCGCCTGCAGTGGGACGACCAGCCGGACCCGCGCTGGGCGACGCAGGGCAGCGCGGCATGACCACCGTCGAACGGACGCAGGTCTTCCTCCTTCCCGACCTGGGCGAAGGGCTGAGCGAGGCGGAGATCGTCGAGTGGCGGGTCGCCGTGGGCGACGTGGTCACGGTCGACCAGACCGTGGTCGAGGTGGAGACCGCCAAGGCGGTCGTCGACGTGCCCTGCCCGTACGCCGGCCGGGTGGTCACCCTGCACGGCGCGGCCGGTGAGGTACGTCCGGTCGGCCAGCCGTTGATCACCATCGCGCCGCTGGACGGCGGCGACGAGCCCGCCGGGCACGCCACCTACCGCGAGGAGGAGCGGGCCGGCTCCGGCAACGTGCTGATCGGGTACGGCACCGGGCACGGCAGTGCCACCCGGCGTCGACGTCGACCCCGCCTGGCACTGGCCCCCGAACCGGCCGATGCTGGCCCGACCGGCGTGTCTGGCCCGGACGGCGGCACCGGCCCGGCTGCCGTCGGTGCTCCCGGCGACGACCTGGCGCGGTCGCCGGCCGCCCTGGTCATCTCGCCGATCGTGCGGCGACTGGCCCGCGAGCGCGGCATCGACCTGGGCACGGTGTCCGGCACCGGGCCGGGCGGGGTGATCCGCCGCGCCGACGTGGAGGCGGCGCTGACCGTGCCCGCCGCCCGGCTCGCCGCCGTGCCGAACCCGCACGTCGCGTTGGCCCCGGCCGGGGACGGCGACGTGATCGTTCCGCTCACCGGCGTCCGCAAGGTGATCGCCGACAAGCTCTCGCGCAGCCGGCGGGAGATCCCGGAGGTGACCATCTGGGTCGACGTGGACGCCACCGGGCTGCTGGAGACGCGTGCCGCGATCAACGCGGCGACGCCCGACGCACCGGTGAGCATCCTGGCCCTGCTGGCCCGGATCTGTCTCAGCGGGCTGCGCCGGTTCCCGCAGCTCAACTCCCGGGTCGACACCGAGGCGCAGCGGATCGTCCAGTCCGCCGGGGTGCACCTCGGCATCGCCGCGCAGACCGACCGTGGTCTGCTCGTGCCGGTGCTGCGCGACGCCCAGCGGCTCACCACCGCCGAGCTGGCCGCCGAACTGGCGGCGACCACCGCCGCCGCCCGGGCGGGCAGCCTCCCGCCGGCCCGGCTGACCGGTGGCACGTTCACGCTGAACAACTACGGGGTGTTCGGCGTCGACGGCTCCACGCCGATCATCAACCACCCCGAGGCGGCCCTGCTCGGGGTGGGGCGGATCGTGGACAAGCCGTGGGTGGTCGACGGGCAACTCGCCGTCCGCAAGGTGACCCAGCTCAGCCTCACCTTCGACCACCGGGTCTGCGACGGCGGGGTGGCCGGTGGTTTCCTGCGGCACGTCGCCGACTGCGTGGAGCGCCCGGCGCTGCTGATCGCCAACGTCTGACCACCGCATCCTCGACCCCGACGCCGTACGCGGCGCCGGGGTCGACGCGCCTCGAAGGCCTGATAGACGTTTCCTCCCGTCGCCGCCGGGAACCCGGCGCACCGGAAGACCACCCTCCCGCCGAGAGGAGCGCCCGGTGCAGCAGGTTCCGTCCGTCGCCCTACGGGCCCGTCAGCCAGCCGTCGCCGGCGCGCCGTTCTTCTGCGACGCCCGTGACTACGGACTCTGCGGCGACGGGGTGACGAACGACCAGCCCGCGCTCGCCGCCCTGGTGGACCGGCTCGGCGATGGCTACGCCGCCGACGGGCGGGCCCGGGTGATCTACTGCCCGCCGGGGATCTACTCGATCCGGGACGCCGGCACGGTGTGGCGCAGCGGCGTCTCACTGGTCGGTGCCGGCCCCGCCGCCACCCGGTTCCTGCTCAGCAACGAGGGGAACCGCACCGACCCGGCCCCGCTGGCTTTCTGGACCACCGTGCAGCACGGCGCCGACCGGGACCGGCACATCGCCGACTGCACCTTCGCCGACTTCGAGATCGACGGGTCCGGGGTGGCGATGGCGGAGTACAACTACCTCGCCAAGGGCCTCGGCATCCAGTACATGGTGCGCGGCGTGTTCCGCAACCTCTACATCCACCACACGGCCGCGACCGGGCTGGGCTGCGACTTCCTCCAGGACAGCCTGATCGACGGCGTCGTGGTGGTCGGCTGTGGCCGGCTGGACAACGGCGAGCAGATGGGCGGCGCCGGGATCGGGATCGGCATCGGCGGGTGGGGCACGGTGGAACGGCTGACCATCGCCAACTGCACCACCATGGCCAACGGCACCAACGGGATCTTCCTGGAGCTGCAGAAGGACTACTGGCCGCCGCCGCGGGGCTACCGGATCATCGGCTGCCACAGCGAGGGCAACCGGTTCGGCATCTCCGACTGGGGAGCCGACGGGCTGATCGTCTCGGCCTGCACGATGACCGGCAATCTGGAGGCCGGCTTCGACGTCTCCGCCGAGGGCACCGCCGGCGTCGCCGGGCGGGGCGGGGTGCTGACCGACTGCGTCATCGACGGCAACGGCCGCGACGGGATCAGCATGGGCAACACCCCCGGGCCGTACACCATTCGGGGCAACCGGATCAGCGGCAACGGACGGCACGGCTACCACGGGCAGGACCTGGGGCACGGTTACCAGGGCCCGGCGATGGACGTGGTGATCGAGAGCAACGAGTTCTGGGGCAACGGCCTGGACGCCATCCGGGTGGACCGTCCGATGACCGACGCGGTGCTGCTCAACAACCGGCTGCGCAACAACGGACGGCAGTGCGCCGAGGCCGCCTCCGGTGGCGGCGAGACCGTCCGCTACAGCGAGCGGTCGATGGTGGACCGTGCCGCCCACTGGCCGCACGACGGCCACCGCGGCAAGGTGCTGCGGGTCGGACGGCGGGTCGCGGTGGTGGCGGCGAACAACGACACCGAAATGATCCTCGCGCCGGTACGCCCCGGCGCGTTCAGCGGGTGGAGCGGTGACATTCCGCCGCCGGGCACCCCGTACGAGCTGGAGCCCGCGCCGGAAACCCGGGCCGGCATCGCCATCAACGCGCACTTCGACTCTGCCACCGTGCGTGGCAACCGGATCTGGGACAACCACGACGACCAGACCCAGACCCACGGTTTGTGGATCACCGAGCGGGGCAGCTGCGTGGCCTGCCGGGTGGAGGACAACGACCTGGCCGGCAACGGCGTCGGCGGGATGCGGCTCGACACCCCTCCGGTCGGTGGGCGCTGGAGTGGCAACCACGACGAGAACGACTGGAGTTGAGCCCGCACTCGTCGGCGGCGGCGACCCGATCGGGCCGCCGCCGCCGACGGGCGGTCAGCCGGCCAGGCCGGCCACCGGGTCAGGATCCAGCACCACAGTTGCCGTGCCGGACTGCGGCGGTACGCCCGGCTCGGTCGGCGCATCGGTGTACTCAGCGACGAAGACCGCGGTGAGGTTGTCCGCGCCGCTGTGCCCGCCGTCCACGAAGGTGGTGATGGTTCCGGAGCACCCGGTCGCGGTGGAGAGCGGGTGCCCGTGCTCGTCGTGCCCGAGCACGTAGGTGACCTTCACCCGGGAGCAGTCCACCGGCAGGTCGTCGGTGACCTTCACCTCGTACGCGACCGTCTGCCCGAACTGGAAGGGCTGCCCGGCCACCGGGGCGACGAACTCGACGATCGGTGCGGTCGGCCCGACCACCAGCGGCAGGGTCGCCGAGGCGGACCGTCCGGTGCGGTCGGTCACCTTCACCGTGGGGGTGTACGAACCGTTCTCCTGGAACGTCCAGGTCGGGTTCGCGTCGGTGCTGTCCACCGAGCCGTCCGCGTCGAAGTCCCACGCATAGCTCAGCTTGTCACCGTCCGGGTCGGTCGTGCCGGCGCTGGAGAACGCCACGGTCAGCGGGGCCTGCCCGACGGTCGGGGTGCCGCTGATCTTCGGGATCGGCGTCCGGTTGCCCCGGACGAAATCGATCCGGGACAGCTGCGCGTCCGGGTTCTCGGCGAAGTAACCGTCGCCGTACTCCAGCACGTAGAGCGCGCCGTCCGGGCCGAACTCCATGTCCATCGGGTTGTCCACCACCAGGGATGGCACCACCGGCCGGATGTCCTGCACGTCGCCGTCCTCATCGAGGCGGAACTCCTTGATGTAGTCCCGGGTCCACTCGTAGAACAGCGGCACACCGTCGTAGTAGGCCGGCCAGCGGGTACGCGACGTGCTGGTCCCGTCGTAGTCGTACGCCGGGCCACCCATCGGGCCGATGCCGCCGGTGCCCAGCTGCGGGAACTCACCCGAGGCTGCGGACGGGTACCAGACCTGTGGCTGCTCGACCGGCGGCAGTTGTCGCTTGCCGGTGTTGCGGGGTGAGTCGTTGACCGGCCGCTTGCAGTTGAACTTCGCGCCGGACTCACCGGTGGCGAAGTCGTAGTCGCGGTAGCCGATCGTGGGCGTCACGCAGTACGGCCAGCCGTAGTTCGCGGGCTTGTCGACCAGCATCCACCGGCCGTGCCCGGCCGGCCCCCGCTCGGGGTTCGAGTTGGAGGCGTCCGGCGAGTAGTCGCCCAGGTACACGTTGTCGGTACGCCGGTCGACGGCGAACCGGAACGCGTTGCGCAGCCCCATCGCGTAGATCTCCGGGCGGGTCTGCGCCGCCCCCGGCTTGAACAGGTTGCCGGCCGGCACCGTGTAACCGCCACCGGCCTTGACTCGGATGCGCAGCAGCTTGCCGCGCAGGTCGTTGGTGTTGGCCGAGGTGCGCTGGGCGTCGAACGCCGGGTGCCGGTCGGCCCGCTCGTCGATCGGGATGTAGCCGTCGGAGAAGAAGGGGTTGGAGTCGTCGCCGGTCGACAGGTACAGGTTGCCCTTGCTGTCGAAGTCGATCTGACCGCCGACGTGGCAGCAGATGCCCCGGTCGGTGGGCACGTCGATGATCTGCTGCTCGGTGCCGAGGTTCAGCTTCATCCCGTCCAGCTTGAACCGGGACAGCCGTAGCGCGCCCCGGAACCGCTGCCAGTCCGCCTCGGTGCCGACCAGCGGCGCGTCCCCCTCGTTGACGTCGGGGGTTGCCGGGTCGTCGACCGGTGTGTCCATCGGCGGCGAGTAGTAGAGGTAGACCCACTTGTTCTGGGCGAAGTTCGGGTCGATGGCGACCCCCTGCAGCCCTTCCTCGTCGTGCTCGTACACCGGGATGTCGGCAGCGAGGGTGTTGAGCCCGGTGCGCGGGTCGTGGATGCGGACCTCACCGGTGCGGGAGGTGTGCAGCACACGCAGGTCGGGCAGCACGGCGAGGCTCATCGGCTCGCCTGGGAAGTCGTTCAGTGTCACTTTCTGGAAGCTGCTGTCCGGTGGTGCGGCGGGCGCGGCGGCCGCGGCTGACGGTGGCACGGCCAGGCCGGCCGTCACCAGCAGCAGGGCGGACACGAATGCGGTCCTGTTCATCAGGTCGTCCCCCGAGGTGGTTTTCAGTACCGGAGTGAAGCGAGATAGTCGAAGCCGACGCGGGCGGTGTCCAGGGCGTCGGCGGGGGAGCGTGGCGGGGTGCCCGCGTCGTCGCGCTCCACGATGTACTCCTCGATGCCCGCCTCCCGCTCGTGGGCGAAGATCCGGCCGAAGTCGATGACGCCGTCCCCGAGGTCGGCGAAGCCGCCCTCGACATCGAGGTCCTTGACGTGCACCTGGCGGATCCGGCCGCGGTTGGCCCGGATCACGTCGACCGGGTCGTGCGCGCCCCGCCAGGTCCAGTAGAGGTCGAGCTCGAAGTGGACCAACCGGGGGTCGGTCTGCGCGGTGAGGATGTCGAAGCCGGTGGAGCCGCCGGTCAGCGGCACGAACTCGAGCTGGTGGTTGTGGTAGCCGAAATCCAGCCCCGCGCGTTCGGCGAGCCGACCGGCGCGGTTCAGGTCCCGGGCCAGGGCGCGGTAGACAGCGGGGTCCCGGATCGGCTGGCCGTTGGCGTCCCGACCGAAGTACGGGTGGACGATCTTCTTGCAGCCCACCACGTTCGCGTCGGCGAGGGCACGTTCCCAGGTGGCGGCGTCGAAGGGCTGCGGGATGCCGGTGTGCCCCGAGGTGGAGCGCAGCCCGGCCTCGTCGAGCGCGGCCCGGAACTGCGCGGCGGTACGCCCGACGAAACCGGCGTGCTCCACCCGCCGGTAGCCGATCCGACGCAGCGCGTCCAGACTGCCGGGCAGGTCTGCGGCGAGCTGGTCGCGCAGCGTGTAGAGCTGGATGCTGATCCGGTCCACCGGCACCCGGCGCCGGCCCTGGGACTGCGCGGCCGGCGCGGCGGTGGCCGGGCCGGCGAGCAGGCCGGCGGCGCCGACGGCGGCCGCGGAAACGGTCGCGGCGCGCAGCACTCCACGCCGACTGACCGGCTCGGACGCCGGTGTCGGCCCCGGTCCGTTGAGTTGTTGATCCATGGTGGTGGTCCCTTCCTGACGGCTGGTACGCCGTCGGCGGCGGTCGACCTGACTGCCGTCGCCCGGGCGCGCCGAACCGGCCGGATTCGGGCTCCGGCTGGACGGTGAGGGACGGCGCGCGGGTGCGGCCCGGACCCATCGGGAGCGGAACGCGGCGACCCGGCAGGGGTGGCGGCAAGCTGATCGACGTATGGGCAACCCTCTATCTAGATCGTGACCCTACCCTTGCCTCCGGACGAAGGCAAAGGTTCGTCGCGTTTGGCAGAAGTTTCCCTCCAGCTGACAAAAGTCTTCCCTCGACGTGCGCCGCCCGGCCTGACCTCCTACGTCCCGCGCTCGGTGGGACGTGCGGGACCTCCGGTAGGGCTCGCTCCGCTTCACCCCAGGCACCACCAGACGCCCGGTATCAGGACAGCCGGTGCTGCCTCCGCTGAAGCAGAGCAAAGAACATGAGAGAGGTTGCTTGAACGCTTGTTCCGCCAAGTGACGCAGCATCGGAAAATGCGTCGATAAATGCGCCGACGATTATTTCCGAATGCCGTGGACGCCCCTGTCGAGGAAGCGAGAATGTGGCAGAGGGAAGCCGAAACGGGGGGACTGAAACATGACGTCTAGGCGGCGATTGACGCTGTTGGCGGTAACCATCGCAGCTGCACCGCTCGTCCTGGGTGGGTGCACCGCCGACCGGGAGCGGGCGAACGGCTCGGGCAAGGAGCACGTAGCCTCGCCGGAGCTCGCCGTGACGCCGGGGGACAAGGCCCGGGACGTCCCGGTCAGCGCCGAGGTGGGCACTGTGGTCAAGGGTGGACGGGTCACCGGCGTACGCCTCACCGACGACAAGGGCAAGCAGGTCACCGCCGAGCCGCGCGAGGACGGCTCGGGCTGGGTGCCGAACGCGCCGCTGCAACCGCGACGGACCTACACCGCCGAGGTGACCGCGACCGGTGACTCGGGTGCCACCACCACTCGCACCACCACGTTCACCACGATGGCCAAATCGACCAAACCGCAGATCACCAGCACGCTCTATTTCGTCGGCAATCGGACGTACGGCACAGCGATGCCGGTAACCGTCGCGTTCGACCCGGCAATTCCGAAAGAGGCCAGAGCGGATGTCCAGCGGCGGTTGTTCGTGAAGACCAATCCGCCGCAGCCGGGCGCCTGGTCGTGGCTGGAGGACGGAAGTCAGGTCTATTACCGGGCGCCCGATTTCTGGAAGCCGGGGACCACGATCAGCGTTCGGGCCGGCCTGGAGGGTCTGCCGATCGGTAAGGATCGGATCGGCGACGCCGAGCGGACCGCGACCTCCAAGATCGGACGACAGGTCTCGCTGGAGATCGACAATGCCACCAAGCAGATGACGGTGCTGCGCGACGGCAAGCAGGTCCGCCGGATCCCGGTCAGCCTGGGCAAGCCGAGCACGCCCAGTTCAAGCGGCAAAATGGTGATCATGGAGAAGCACCAGCGGACCACCTTCGACACCCGGGGTGAGCCGAACGGTGGCTACGTGGTCGACGTCGACGACGCCCAGCGCTACACCTGGGGCGGTGAGTTCATTCATTCCGCCCCGTGGTCCGAGGGGGACCAGGGCAGCACCAACGTCTCGCACGGCTGCGCGAACGTCTCCGCGACCGCCGCGGAGTGGTTGATGGGGGTGACGCAGGTCGGTGACCTGGTCACCGTCAAGGGCACCGAGGTGGAGTTGCAACCGGGCAACGGCTGGACCGCGTGGAACGTGAGCTGGGACGAGTTCGTCCGCGGCAGCGCCCTGCCGGTGCCGCCCGGGCTCAAGCCCGCGCCGGTCGCTCCGGCGCACCCGGGCGCGGTGGCCGGCGGGTCGCCCGCCCCGGCGCCCTCGGTCAGCGGCCGCTGAGAAACCACCGCCGGCATTCGGGGCCGGCCCGCCATCGCGGCGGGCCGGCCCCTCGTCCGGTTGCCGTGGGTCATGCAGCGCCGACCTGGTGACGGGCCTCCGGACGTTTCAGTCCAGGGGTACGCGCGCCACCCCGGGCCCGATCAGGCTGCCCAGCCAGAGCTGATCGCCGTGCTGGCGTACCCCGGTGATCATCCAGTAGTGCCCGTCCGGGCCGTGCAGCGTCCGGCGGACCGCGCCCGTGCCGTCGACCAGCGCGACCAGCCCGTAGCGGCGTGGCTGTGGCTGCATCGCGTCCGGCAGCAGGGCGGCGATCTGGCGCAGTCGCGGGTGCGGCAACAGCCGCTCGGCGATCGGCACCCGTGGGCTGGGTAGCGCGATCCAGTACGTCCCGTCGCCCACGGCGGAGAGATTGTCCGGGTACGCGGGCAGGTCGGCGAGAACCCGGACGCCGCCGCTCAGCTCGACGCGGAGCAGGCGGTGGGTGCTGGTCTCCACCAGCATCAGCGCCGACTCGTCCGGGGTCAGGGCGATCCCGTTGGGGAAGTACAGCCCGTCGGCCACCACCTCGGTGCGGCCGCTGCCCGGGTAATGGGCCAGCACCCGGCCGTTGGGGCGGTGCTCCAGCAGGTCCCGCTTCCAGTGCGAGACCGGGAACCGGTCGGAGCTGTCGGTGAAGTAGATGGTGCCGTCGCGGCCCACCGTCGCGTTGTTGGCCAGGTGCACCGGGGGTGCCGTCCCGGTCAGTTCGCGTACCGCGCCGTCGGGCGTGACCCGGAGCAACCCGCGGTACGCGTCGCAGACCACCAGCGACTCACCGGACGGGTCCAACTCGATGCCGAGCGGCCGGCCACCGGTCTCGGCCAGCAGTTGGGGTCGGGTGCCGGCCGGCGCGTCGACCGGCCACCACCAGAGCCGACCGTCCTCGTCGCCACTGATCACTCGGCCGGTGCCGTCGACCAGCACGTCCTCCGGGCCGACGGCACCCGAGGGGAGGGGTAGCAACTCGGCTCGGTCGAGCCGGCGGTCGTTGGCAGCCCACGCACCGACCAGCGCCGGAGGGACGGTTGCCGGCTCGCGGACGGGACGGATCAGCCGGGGCGGCCGGGGCCGAGGGATCAGCATCGGCCTATTCTCCACGCCAGACACCTGTCGTTTCCGAATCATCGCTCGCGCGGCGCGCCGACCGGCGTGATCAACACCGTATCGGCGATGTCGGGGTGTCCCGATGACGCGATACCCCGACATCGGCGACCTGGAGTGGATCACCGTCCGAACAACAGGCCGACGGGCGGTCGTCGTCGGGTGGTGGTCTGCGGGGCGGTGGTCGTCGGGTGGTGGTCTGCGGGGCGGTGGTCTGCGGGTGGTGGTCGCTGGGCCGTCGAGGCCAGGCCCCTGACCTCCACCCCGAGAGGGAGGAGGGGCGCCTCGGGGTATGACCCTGGGCGTACCCGGAATCACTCCGCAGAGGGGCGAAACTGTCGGTGGTGGGGGCTAGATTTCTGGTCATGGGAGAGCAGAGCGACCGGTTCGATGTGCAGGTCAGCGTGGGTGACCAGGTGGTCCTCGTGCGGGTGGCCGGCGAGGTCGACATCGCCACGGTGGCTGCGTTCCGGTCCGCGTTGTGGTCCGCGCCGGCGCGTCCGGTGCTCCAGCTGGAGTTGTCCGAGCTGCGGCTGCTCTCCGCCGCAGGCGTCCGCACCTTACTCGCCGCGCATCTGCGCGTCCGGGCGCGCGGTGGCGAGCTGGTCCTGGTCGACCCGAGCCCGGTGGTGGCGCGGGTGCTGCGCGCTACCGGCCTGCACCGCGTGATGCCGATTCTGGAGCCGGGCCGGGTGGTCGAGGCCGCGCGTCGCCCGGTGGTCGCGACCGCACACCTGCAGCTGGCCGCCTGACCCCAGGGCCGCACCCGATCGAGCCCGGTCCGATACCGCCTACACGGGCCAGCGCCGGTCTTGCTCGGCAGGGCTCGACACTGCCGACCCGGGCCAGCGCCGGTCCTACCGAAGCACAGTGCGGGGCCGCTGGCGTGGGCCGGCACCCGTCCTACCCGAGGTGCGGCGCGGGGGCCGCCGGCTTGGGCCGACGACCCCCCGAGAATCGGTCAGCGCACGCCGAGCAGGTCGACGATGAAGATCAGCGTCTCGCCCGGCTTGATGACGCCGGCCGCGCCGCGGTCGCCGTACCCCAGGTGTGGCGGGATGGTGAGGCGGCGCCGGCCGCCGACACGCATGCCGACGACACCCTGGTCCCAGCCGGCGATGACCTGCCCGCCGCCGAGCGGGAACTCGAACGCCTCGCCGCGGCCCCAGGACGAGTCGAACTCGCCGCCGGTGGAGTGCGACACGCCTACGTAGTGCACGCTGGCCAGTTGGCCCGGCTCGGCCTGTGGGCCCTCGCCCACGGTGATGTCCTCGATCACGAGGTCGGCCGGCGGCGCACCCTCGATCGGACCCACCTCGGGCTTGCTCGATCGGGCGCCTGCTGCCTGGTTCATGCGGGGATCTCCTGCCGTGTCGGGTGATGTGTCCGGTCACCGTCGATCCTGCCGGATCGCACCCCACCGATGTGCGGCGGACCCGCTACCTGCTCCGCCCACCCCCGCGTCGATCTTGCACTTGTGGTCCCCGGTGTGCCCCGGTTCGCACCGTTCGTCAGGGCAGCAAGTGCAAGATCGGCGGGCGTCACCGGTGATGGTGACGCCCGCCGAGAGGGTGGTGCGCGGTGGTTCATCGCAGCCAGGGCACCCGCTGGACGATCGGCAGCTTCGCCCACACCGGGCCGAGGCCCCAGGTGTCGCCGGCGTTGACCAGCGCCAGGACCGCCAGCACCGCGGCGTAGATCAGGTGGTCGTCCATGAAGGGGTTGTTCTCCGGGGGCAGGACGGCGGTCCACATCAGGACCAGCAGCAGCCCACCGGCCACGGCGGCGATTCGCATCCCGATGCCGAGCAGCAGGGCGACACCGATCCCGGCCAGGCCGGCCATGAAGAGCCAGTCCGCCCAGGCGGCGCCGGCGATCCCGGCGTAGACGTCCTTGAACGGGCCCGCCACACCGAAGGTCAGGAAGCCCTTGGTGGGGCTGCCACCGTTGATCCAGGCACCCTTCGACTCGGTGGCCATCCCGAGGCCGAACATCTTGTCGATGAACGCCCAGAGGAAGACCCAGCCGAGCGCCAGCCGGAGGCCGGCCAGGAGGTACCGGACGGCCCGCTCTCGAGTGGTGCCGGCCGTCGGAGCGGTGTTCTCGGCGGTGAACCGGTCGGTCGTCGCGGTCATGGTCTCCACGTCCCTTCTCAGCTTCGCACCGCACTTCCCGGTGGCATCTCCAGTGGACGCCCACGGCGCTCCGGGCGGCAGGGCCGACAGACCGCAACGGCCCGGGACGTTTGACCCCTCCGGTCCGGTCCGGCGACCCTGACGACCGTCGTCGAGTCGTAGCGTCCGAGGTGGACGACGAGGGTGCTGGTCGCGACCCGCACCGGGAGGTCGTGGGCGTGAGGGGACCGACTTCGCCGGACCGCCGATGTCGGGTCGGCCGTTCGCCTAGGCTCGGGAACGGCCGACCGGCGGGGTAGCGGGCGGTGCACCGTGGTCGATGCGGAGGGCGTCGGTGGCTGAGGCGACGGTCGCGGTCCCGCTGTGGGCCTGGCCGGCGGTCGGGGCGGTGATCGCCGTGATGCTCGCCGTGGATGTGCTCCTGCACCGGGACAACCACGTCATCGAGCTGCGCGAGGCGCTGCTGTGGAGCGCCATCTGGATCGGTGCGGGCCTCCTGTTCGGGTGCGTCGTCTGGTGGGGCCTCGGTGGCGACTCGGCCATCGCGTACTTCTCCGGCTACCTGCTGGAAAAGGCGCTGTCGGTGGACAACGTGTTCGTCTTCGCCCTGCTCTTCGGTTACTTCCAGGTGCCGCCGGGCTACCAGCACAAGGTGTTGTTCTGGGGTGTCGTGGGGGCGCTCGTCTTCCGCCTGCTGTTCATCTTCGCCGGCGCCGAGCTGTTGGACCGGCTCACCTGGGCCGGTTTCGTGCTGGGCGCCTTCCTGATCTGGACCGGCTGGCGGCTGGCCGTACGTGGCAAGCCGGACGTCGACCCGGAGCGCAACGTCGTGGTTCGGCTGTTCCGGCGGCTGATGCCCACCGATGCCCGCTACCACGGAAGCCGGTTCACCGCCCGGGTGGACGGACGGCGCGTGGCGACGCTGCTGCTGGTGGCGCTCGTCGCCATCGAGGCCACCGACGTGGTCTTCGCCATCGACTCGGTGGCGGCGATCCTCGCCATCACCACCAACACCTTCCTGGTCTGGACGGCCACCGCGTTCGCCGTACTGGGGCTGCGGAGCCTCTACTTCTGCCTGGCCGGTCTGCTGCGGAACTTCGGGTACCTGCGGTACGGCCTTGCGCTGTTGCTCGCCTTCGCGGGGCTGAAGCTCATCCTCGCCGAGACGCCGGTGGGCAAGCTGCCGGTCTGGTTGACCCTCGCGGTGGTGGTGCTGACCCTGGCGGTCTCCATCGGCGCCAGCATCCTGGCCGCGCGGCGCCCCCGGGCGGGCTGAAACGCCGGGTCAGCCGACCAGCACCGGCCGGGACAGTTGATCGGCCAGCAGCGCGGGCGCCTCGGCCAGAGAGGGGCCGTACCAGGTCAGGTGCCGACCAGAGAGCAGAGCACACGGTACGCCGGGAAACGCCTCCGGCCCGTCGTCGGCCGTGAACCGGTACGGCTCGTCGGGCAGCACCACCAGCTCCGGCTCCTGCTCGCGTAACTCGGCGAGGGTCGGGCGGGGATAGCGCTCAGGGTGTTCGTCGTACCCGTTGACCACGCCGAGCCGGCGCAGCACGTCACCGGCGAACGTGTCGCCACCGAGCACCACCCATGGCCGACGCCAGACCGGCACCACCGCCCGGCGGGGCGGTGCCAGCCGGGGCGGCTCGGCCCACGCCCGTCGGGCGGCCCGCAGCCAGGCCGGTTCCGCCGACACACCCAGCTCGGCCAGGAGGTCGCCCAGCTCGGTCAACGCGCCCGGGACGGTACGCGGATAGGTGACGTGCACCGGCACGCCGGCCGCCCGCAGCGCCTCCGCGTCGGCCCGGCGGTTCTCCTCCACGTTGAGCAGCACCAGGTCCGGCCGCAGCGCGCGGACCCGGTCCAGGTCCGGGTACTTGCTGCCGCCGACCCGGGCGACGTCCAGCCCGGCCGGATGGCTGCACCAGTCCGTGGCCCCGACCAGCACTCCTGGCACGGTCAGCGCCACCGCCTCGGTCAGTGACGGCACCAGCGACACCACCCGCATCCGCGTACCTCCGTCCGCCACCCGTCCCGGCACCGATCATGCCCGTCTCGTCGGCGCGGCGCGGCGCGGCGCGGGTCAGGGGCGGCCGGGCTCGATGCGGGCGGTCACGTCGAGGTGCGCGGGTGTGCAGCCAGCGGTCGTCGCGAACCGGCGGACCGCGGCATCGACGTGCTCGCGTACGCCGTCGGCCCGGGCGTCGGCCGCCAGGTCCACCCGTATCCACACGTCGGGTCGCGGCGGTGCACCGGTGAGCACCACCCGGGCGCGGCGTACCCCGGGGTCGCCGGTCAGGTCACGCTCCAGTGCGTGGACGAGCACTTCGGTTTCCAGGCGGGTGCGGCCGGGGTGGCTCCCGGAATGGCTCAGCGTGCCGCGCAGTGCCCGGCCGGGCCGGCGCAGCTCGCGGTCCAGCAGGCGCTGCCCGGCGAGGGCGATCAGCACCCCGGTGACCGCCGCGGCCAGGGTGCTCCAGGGCGTGGCCAGCCGCCACGCGTCCAGCATCCCGGCGCCGAGCAGTGCCGCGCCGGGGTCGTCGCCGGGCAGCGCCCCGAAGCTGACCACCAGCGCGGTCGTTCCGGCAGCCACCAGCAGCAGCGCGACGATGGTCCACAGCAGCCGGTGTGCGGCGTCGGTCATGCGGGCCGCCTGCGGGGCAGCAGCCGTATCTCGATCCGGCCGGTCGGGGGCGAGGCGAGCTGATGCAGCTCCTGGTGCACCGCGAACTCGACCTCCGCACGGGCCGCCGGGTCGCCCGTGGCGCGCACCCGGGGGCACCACTGGTCGCCGCGCCGGCGGACCCGCACCCGGGCCCGGCGCACGCCTGGCACGGTCGCGGCCGCGTCGGTGAGCCGGCGTTCCACGCACCGCCGGCGGAGGTGCCAGCCGTCCCGCTCGTCGATCCGCAGCCGAACCGGTGTCCAGCGGCGCAGCTGGGTGGCCAGGATGACCAGGCCCAGCAGTACGGCCACGCCGGCCACGGTCCGGACGCTTGAGTCGTGCCAACGAGTGGTGGTCAGCGCGTCGTACCAGCCGGCGCGGGCGAGCAGCGGTGCCGGGCGGTCCAGCGTGACCAGCAGCGCCTGCACGGCCAGCAGCGCGCCGCCGGCGAGCAGGGCGACGGACAGCAGCAGCGAGCCTGCCCGGTTGACGGTCCGCATGCCGGCCCCCGGCCAACTGACGGGTCGTCGGGTCCCGGCGCCGTCCGCCCCGGGGACGAGCAGATCCTCCACCGTGATGGTTACCGCGGCCACGGTGAGCCCGGTGCCGGCGGCCACCCGGTCGGCGACCGCCATCCGGACGGCCTCGGCGACGGCGGGCACGCTGTGCCCGTACGAGGTGACCAGGTGCAGGTCGAGGCCCACGGACCGGTCGCTCAGGCGGACGGTGGCCGGGCGGGCACCGGATACGCCGGGCACCTGGTCGGCCGCTTCGGTCGCGATCCGCGCGACGTCTGCCACCCCGATGGTGCTCTGTTCGCGACGGTCCGCGTCGATGCTGGCGCGGGTCCCGGTGCTCGGGGTCCCGCCGGCGGGGCCGACGGTCGGGGCGGGGCCGGCGGTCGGGGCGGGGCCAGCGCTCTGTGCGGGGCCGCTGGTCGGGGCGGACGGGCGGGTGGCGATGGGGCGCGGGGGGAGTCGGTGGTGTCGCCCCGCTCGATCAGCGCGAGGGCGCCGGAGAATGGTCGGATCACCGGCCCGTCGAGGCCGGCGGGCACGGCGAGGGTCACCCTGACGCTGGCGAGCGCTCAGGTCACCACCGGCGAGGGTGCCGAACTGCTGTCCCGACATGCTGACCTCCCGGCCGGTCCGCTACCGGCGACCCCGCTGGATACACCCAGGCGGGACCCCTGGAACACGGCGTTGGTGTGATCTCAGTCACAGCTGCCTGGTTGAGCGCTGGCGTCGTTCGGCGGTTCTTGGCACGCTTCTACAACGTTGTAAGCCATGCTTCGTCCCCCGAGGAGCTCTCGATGCGCGTTCCACCGGCCCCGCCAGCGGCAGCCGCCCACCTCGCGCCCACCGGCGAGGACGAGGTGCCGGTCGAGGCACTCGGCGACCTCTACCGCGACGGCATCACGGCCTGCCGGGGCGCCTTCGACCCGGCCTGGGTGGAGCAGGTCGGCCACGATGTGGCCGCCGCGTTCGAGGAGGCGCGCTCGCGCCCCGACGGTGCCGTCGGACGAGGCCCACAGCGCTGGTACGTGGAGATCCACCCGGAGCAGCTGCGCGGCTTCGTCGAGCTGGTCACCCATCCGTGGCTGGTGTCGGTCTGTCAGGCGGTGCTGGGCCCGGAGTACGAGATCGTCGAGCTGGGCTTCGACATCCCCTTTCCCGGTGCGGCGATGCAGCCGTGGCACCGGGACTTCCCGATGCCGGAGGAGACCCGGCGGCAGCGGCGGCTCACATCGTTGGCGTTCAACCTGACCACTGTCGACACGGTGGAGGAGATGGGGCCGTTCGAGATCGCCCCGGGCACCCAGTGGGACGACGAGGCCGACTTCGACCACGGGATGTTCCCGCCCCGGGAGCGCTACCCCCGTTACCAGCAGCGGGCGGTGCGCAAGTACCCGCAGCGCGGGGACATCTCGGCCCGGTCGGCGCTGACCATCCACCGCGGCACCCCGAACGTCTCCCGGTCGGCCCGGCCGGTGCTGGTGCTCGGCGTCGATGCCCCGGGCGCGGGCAACGCCGCCCACCACGACATGGCCGTCACCCGAAGCTACTGGGAGGGCCTGCCCCCGATGGTCCGAGAGCACCTGCACTGCCCGGTGGTGGACCGGTTGGAGCCGATCCGGCAGAAGCACACCATCGAGGGCCTGGTGATGGGCGCCGCCGAGTAGCGGTCGGTCGGTCCGTGGGTCCGGCCAGCTGGGGCCGCACCGCCGAGGCGAGCACCATGATCTACCGCCTAGACTCGGCCCGGCGCGACCGACCGGCGGATGGATCAGGCAGATGACGAGCACCGGCAGCGACGACCGCGGCTGGCTGCGGGCGGTGCCCGCCGACGGCGGGCGCGACACGCTGCTCAGCCGCGCCGGCTACCGGGCCTATCCGGCGCGCCGGCTCAGCGACCTGGTCCAGGGCCGTCCGCCCGGTGTCACCGGCAGCCAGTGGAGTGCGGCCAGTCGCGCCAGCTTCGACTTCGTGATCTGCTCCGCTGACACCGGCCGGCCGATCGTCGCCGTGGAGATCGGCCCGGTCGCGTCCGCCGGCTCGGCGGAGCAGCGCGCTGAGCGACTCAAGGACGCGGTGAGCGCGGCCCTCGGCCTGCCCGTGCTGCGGATCGGATCGCCGACGTTGCGGGCGGCCGAGCACGGCCGGCGCCTCGTGGAGTACGTGATCGACGCGCGCGCCTACGCCGCGGGCGGTGCCGGGGTGACCGCCACTGGGGACGAGCCGGCCCCGGTGGGTTTCCGGGACATCCTCGGTCGGCTGCCGGACGGCCGTACCGGGCCGGTCAACGACCTCGGCGCGCTGACCCGCGCGGCGGCGGTCGAGGCGTACGTGGCCGGGCGGCTGGCCGACCCGATCGTGCGAGGGTTGCACGTGCGCTGGACGGACGGGCCGGCACAGGGGTGGAGTTGGGTGCAGGTACGCCCCGACGTGTGCCTCATCGAGCGGGTCTCGGTGACCGAGCACCGCTTCTCGTGCGGCGTCGACGCGGCACGGCTGGCCGAGGATCTCGCCACGGTCGCCGTCGGGGAGCGGCTGCGTGCCGCTGAGAACGAGGGTGCGGATCTGCTGCCGCGCGCCGAGTTGACCGCGCAGATCGTCGCGCTGAGTCAGCGCCGGAACGACCTGGTGGGCGGATTCGCCTTCGACCACCTCTGCGCCGACTGATCGGCACCCGTTTCACCTGCTGACCCCTGCTCCGCACCGGCTCCGTGTCGGGTCGCGGCAATTTCCTGTGCGCCGGTTGAACCTTCCCGGTCGCCGTCCCGTACTCCTGCGCGAATGAACAGATCTCCCCATCCGCGTCGACCGGGACGCGGGAGGCGGTGCGGAAAGGGCATCGTCGGCCATCGACATGTTACCGGGTAGGTCACGGTGGTCGCCGCCGTGGCGTGCCATCGCACATCCGTCGGTCCGCCGAGGGCAGGAATCCACTACCGGATCGAGAAGGAGAGCAATTCGATGCGCAGGTCCACACGGGCGCGCCGGTCATCCGGCAACGCGCGGAGCAAGCGTCTGCTGGCCGTTGTCGGCACGCTCGTGGTCTTCGGCGGAGTCGTCGCCGTGACCCAGATTTCGTCGGCCCAGGACCGGCGGACGAACAAGCCACGTCCGGCTTCCGGGCAGTGCGTGGAGCCGAGCCCGGGCTCGACCGCGCCGGCTGGCGGCGCCTCGACCAGCCGGACCTGGCAGAACGGTCGGTGGGTGCGTAATCACTGGGGTGACGGGCAGCAGTCGGTCCCCGAGTGCGAGGACGGCAAGGACGGCACGGTGGGCACCGGCACGGCCATCGCCTGTCCGGACGTGACGGCCAAGCTGCCGCAGGTGCCGGACCGGGCGCGGGCCGAGGTGGACCGCAACCTCGCCCAGCTGCAGACCCAGATCGCCGAGGCGGACCGCCGGCTGGCCGCCGAGGGAAACAAGGGTGAGGCGTTCATCCGTAGCGCGATCCTCCAGCCGCTCGCCGGCAAGCGTCGCGCGGTGCTGGACCGGATCACGACCGCCATCGACCGTGTCGGGCCCCGCCCGCAGGGTCTCGCGCAGCTCGCCGAGTGCCAGGTGCAGCCGACCAGCAACACGGGCGGCAACAACGGTGGGAACAACGGTGGTGGCAACACCGGCGGCGGGAACACCGGTGGTGGCAACAACGGCGGAAACAACGGTGGTGGCAACACCGGCGGGAACAATGGTGGCAACGCCCCCGGGGCCGGGCTTGGTGTGCTGGCCAATGACTGCGACGAGAGTCAGCTCCAGCCGCACGACGGCTTCCAGATCGGCAACCGCTGCGTGAGCACCGAATTCGGTGAGGTCGGCGCCGCCGCCAACAACCCGTCGCTGCTGATCACCCAGTTCCCCGAGCAGGTCGGCCGCGACCAGGCCTTCACCCTGCGGATCAGCACCCGCAACCTGGTCCGCGACCGCTTCCTCGCCGCCGGTCAGGGTGGCTACTACGTGGAGAGTTCCCTGCTCAACGACCAGGGGCTGGTCCGGGGCCACTTCCACACCGCCTGCCGGATGCTCGACAGCCTGACCGCACCGCCAGAGCCGCAGGAGGTGCCCGCGTTCTTCGTCGCGACCGAGGACGGCCGCGGAGGTGCCCAGCCTGACGAGGTGACCATTCAGATTCCGGGCCTGCCGGAATCGGGTACGGCGCAGTGCTCCGTCTGGGCCGGCGATGGTTCGCACCGCCTGCCGATGATGGAGCGGGCCAACCAGACCCCCGCGTTCGACTCGGTGCGCATCGACGTCAACTGACCCGACTTGACTAACGGCGGCCGGTCACCCGGGGCGACAACCCTGGGTGACCGGCCGCCGTGTCGTTTCTGGTGCCCGACAATCGACGGGGCCACACCGTTTCCGGCGGGACCCCGTCGTCATACTTGTGCGTCAGCGGCTCTTGTACGCCTCAACGACCTCAACCGGGATCCGGCCCCGCTCGGAAATCTTGTAGCCGTTCTTGACGGCCCATTCCCGGATGGCCCGGTTCTGCTCCCGGTCCATTCCCGCGCCGGTGGGTCGTCCCGGCCGCCGGACTGAGCGGGTGCTCTCGACCGGGCCGCGCCCGATCCGCCGACCCGCATTGATGTATGGATCGAGTGCCTTGCGCAGGACGCCGGCATTCTCGTCCGAGACGTCGATCGTGTAGGCCACGCCGTCGAGACTGAACTCGACCGTCCGGTCGGCCTTCCCACCGTCGAGGTCGTCGGTCAGGACCGTGATTACTTTTCTCGCCATTGCCGATTACTCCCTGTGTGCGGCGGGATGTGCCCAAAGTCTGACCTATCACCCCGGTAATCCGCAACAATATGCGTCCCATTCATTCGGCGCGTCGCGATTCCGTTACCGAGCAAAACCGTGAATCGGCGCGATGAAGGGGGAGTTCATTCGCTGAGGAGACCGGCCTGCCCGGCGATGGCCGCCGCCTCCGCCCGGTTGGAAACCCGCAGCTTGCGCAGCAACGCGGCGGTCATCCGTTTGACCGTCCGCTCCGAGACGTGCAGTTCTTCCGCGATGTCGACGGTGTTGCGGCCAGCGGCGATCGACCGCAGCAGCCGACGTTCCTCGCCGTCGAGGTCGACCGGTGTGGCCTGTGTGGGGCGCAGCAGGGCGCACAGCAAATTGGCCGGCAGCACCGCCCAGCCGTCGAGGATGGCCAGCAGCGGGGGCAGCAGTTCCTCCGCTTCGCTGGTTTTCGGCAGGAACCCCTCGGCGCCGGCCCGCAGCGCCTCCAGCGCCGGTGTGGCGTCTGCGGAACCGGACATCGCGACCACCCGTACCCGTGGGGTCGTCCGCCGGATCGCGGCCACTGCCCGGATGCCACCGGGTGGCGGCATGTGCAGGTCGACCAGGGCCAGGTCGGGGTGGCAGCGGCTGATCAGCGCCGCCGCGGCGGCGGCGTCGCCGGTCGAGGCGACCACCTCGGCACGGCCGTCGGTGGTGACGGGAAGCAGCAACTCCAGACCGCGGACGAAGAGGGGGTGATCGTCCACGACAACGAGTCGCATGGTGGAGGCTCCCGGCATGTCTGCGCCGTTCCCCAGCGGGTACCGATCATGCGGGTACGCACCGAACGAGGGGAGTCGGGTGGATGCGCGCACGCCACGGTTTGCAGGGTCTACTGCGAGGGTTGCGCCGAATCGAGCCCGCACCGGGTGACCACCGATCACCGGAGGTCGATTCCGAGTTGCTGCTGCGCGTGCTGTGCCACGAGTTCCGTACGCCGATCAGCACCCTGACCTCGCTGACCCGCGCCCTGGCCGACGAGCACCGCGAGTTGACCAGCGCCGACCGGCGGGCGATCACCGAGCTGGCCCGCGACCAGGCGGTCCACCTGCAGATCCTGCTGCGCGACGCGACCGCCGGCACCGGCGCTCTGGCCCTGGCCCCACAGTCGGAGCCGGCCGTCCCCCTCGCGGGCATCCTGCGCGAGGCCGCCGCGCTGGTGCCGGCCCGTCGACGGCGTGCGCGGGCCACCCGGAGTGCGGGCTCCTGCCCGGTGCCGGCCGGACGGACCCGGCAGGTGCTGGTCAACCTGGTGGAGAACGCGCTGCGGCACGGGCCGGCGGAGGGGGCAATCGGGCTCTACGCCACTCTGCGGGGTCCCGGTCTGAGCATCCTGGTCACCGACGAGGGGCGGGTGGACGATGCGCTGCTGGCCGCGCTGCGCCGACCGGCGCCAGCTGTCGGGATGTCCGGCCTGGGGCTGTGGATCGTGCGTCAGCTCGTCGCGACGGATGGGGGAGCGCTGCGCGTCCACCGGCTGCGGCCGCGCGGCGTGGCGCTGGAGGTGCTGCTGCCCGTGGTTCACCCGGTGCGTTGACCCCGGCGGGACACGGGTTGGCCCGGTCGGGTCACCGAGGTGGGAACGGCCTCGCTGCCGGTTTTCCCATACCGAGGGGGTCAGATGTTCAGTCATGTCAAGGACCTGCAGTTCGAGGCCAAACCGGACGGCCCGGACGCCGCGTTCGCCCGCCGATTACAGGAGGTTCTGGGCGGCAAGTGGGGCGAGATGACCGTCGCCAACCAGTACCTCTTCCAGGGCTGGAACTGCCGGCTGCCCGGCAAGTACAAGGATCTGCTGCTCGACGTCGGCACCGAGGAGATGGGCCACGTCGAGATGATCGTCACGATGATCACCCGGTTGTTGGACAACGCGCCGCTGTCGCTGTCGGAGGGCATCGCGGACAACCCCGGGGGCGCGGCGACCTTCGCCGCCTCGAACCCGGCGCACTTCATCCATGGCGGTGGTGGGGCGTTGCCCGCCGACGCCAACGGGGTGCCCTGGAACGGCTCATTCGTCACCGCGAGCGGCAACCTGCTGGCCGATTTCCAGCTCAACGTCACCGCGGAGGCGCAGGGTCGGCTACAGGTCGCCCGGTTGTTCAACATGACCGACGACCCAGGCGTCAAGCAGATGCTGCGCTTCCTGCTGGCCCGCGACACGATGCACCAGAACATGTGGCTGGCGGCGATCGAGCAGCTCAAGGAGGACGGGCTGGAGGACATGCCGGTGCCGGAGGCCTTCCCGGATTCCGGCGAGTTCACCGAGGAGTTCGGCTACACCTACCTGAGCTTCTCCTCGGGCGCCGACGCCGCCGAGGGGCGGTGGGCGTCCGGGCTCACGCCGGATGGCAAGGGCGAGTTCCGGTACGGCGACAGCCCGCGGACGAACGCCCCGGAGCCGGTTCTGCCTCCGGGGGATCCGCGGTTGTACGGCACCAACCCAGGTGCGGCCGGCTCGGTCGTCAACACGGTCAAGAGCAAGCTCACCTGACGCCTCTCGTCGGGTCGCCCGCCGGTCCCGGGCGGCTCGACGTACGGGGCCGGACAGTGGTCTGGGTCACACACCGGAACAAGGGGAACGCTTTGTTACTTGAGTGAGACACGCTCAACTCAACGCGATAGCAGGTGTTCGATGGCAACTCTTCCGGTACTTCCCCTGACCGACGCCGTGCTGCTGCCCGGCATGGTCATCCCGGTGACCCTCGACCCGACCACCCAGGCCGCGATCGACGCGGCGCGGGCGACCGGCGACCGCAAGCTGCTGGCCGTGCCCCGTATCGACGGCGAGTACGGCCCGGTCGGCGTGGTCGCCACCATCGAGAAGGTCGGCCGGCTGCCCGAGGGTGAGCCCGTCGCCGTCATCCGTGGCCTGTCCCGGGCCCGGATCGGCTCCGGCGTGCCCGGCCCCGGCGCCGCACTCTGGGTCGAGGCGACCGAACTCGACGAACCCGCTCACGCCGGCCGCGCCCGGGAACTCGCCCGCGAGTACCGCGCCCTGGTGACCTCCGTGCTCCAGCAGAGGGGCGCCTGGCAGGTCATCGACGCGGTGGAACGGATGACAGACCTTTCCGAGCTGGCCGACTCGGCCGGCTACGCGCCCTGGCTGACTCTGGACCAGAAGACCGAACTGCTCGCCGCGCCGGACGTCACCGCCCGGCTGGAGCTGCTGGTCGGTTGGGTGAAGGACTACCTGGCCGAGCAGGAGGTCACCGAGCAGATCAACAGTGACGTCCGCGAGGGGCTGGAGAAGTCCCAGCGGGAGTTCCTGCTGCGTCAGCAGCTCGCCGCGATCCGCAAGGAGCTGGGCGAGGACGAGCCGGATGGTTCGGCCGACTACCGTTCCCGGGTCGAGTCCGCCGAGCTGCCGGAGAAGGTCCGCGAGGCGGCCCTGCGCGAGGTCGGCAAGTTGGAGCGGGCCAGTGACGCCTCTCCGGAGGCGGGTTGGATCCGCACCTGGCTGGACACCGTGCTCGAGATGCCGTGGGGCACGCGTACCCAGGACAACACCGACCTGGCCGCGGCCCGGGCGGTGCTCGACGCCGACCACGCCGGTCTGGCCGACGTGAAGGACCGCATCCTGGAGTACCTGGCCGTGCGCAACCGGCGTGCCGAGCGCAACCTCGGCGTGGTCGGCGGTCGCGGTTCCGGGGCGGTCCTCGCCCTCGCCGGTCCTCCCGGGGTGGGCAAGACCAGCCTCGGCGAGTCCGTGGCCCGGGCACTCGGGCGCAACTTCGTCCGGGTCTCGCTCGGCGGCGTCCGCGACGAGGCGGAGATCCGCGGTCACCGGCGCACCTACGTGGGCGCGCTGCCCGGCCGGATCGTCCGCGCGCTGCGCGAAGCCGGCTCGATGAACCCCGTCGTGCTCCTCGATGAGGTGGACAAGCTGGCCGCCGGCTACGCCGGCGACCCGGCCGCCGCCCTGCTGGAGGTGCTCGACCCGGCTCAGAACCACACCTTCCGGGATCACTACCTGGAGGTCGACCTCGACCTGTCCGACGTGCTCTTCCTGGCCACCGCCAACGTGGTGGAGTCCATCCCCAGCCCGCTGCTGGACCGGATGGAGCTGGTCACCCTGGACGGGTACACCGAGGACGAGAAGGTCTCCATCGCCCGGGACCACCTGCTGCCCCGGCAGCGGGAGCGGGCCGGCCTGACCGCCGACGAGGTCAGCATCGCCGACGAGGCTCTCGCGCTGATCGCGGGGGAGTACACCCGGGAGGCCGGCGTCCGGCAGCTGGAGCGTGGTCTGGCCAAGATCCTGCGCAAGGTGGCGGTGGCGCTGGCGACCGACCCGTCGCCGGTACGCGTCGACACCGACAACCTCACGGGCTACCTGGGGCGGCCGAAGTTCACCCCGGAATCGGCCGAGCGCACCGCGGTGCCCGGCGTGGCCACCGGCCTCGCGGTCACGGGCGCCGGTGGGGACGTGCTCTTCATCGAGGCGACCAGCATGGAGGGCGAGCCGGGGCTGACCCTGACCGGCCAGCTCGGTGACGTGATGAAGGAGTCGGCGCACATTGCCCTCTCCTACCTGCGCTCCAACGGGCGTCGGCTCGGCATCGACCCGAACGCCCTGGCGGGACGGCGGATCCACCTGCACGTCCCGGCGGGCGCGGTGCCCAAGGACGGTCCGAGTGCCGGCATCACGATGGTGACGGCCCTGGCGTCGCTGGTCACCGGCCGCCCGGTCCGCCCCGAGTTCGGGATGACCGGCGAGGTGACGCTCTCCGGTCGGGTCCTGCCGATCGGTGGGGTGAAGCAGAAGCTGCTCGCCGCGCACCGGGCCGGCCTCACCGAGGTGATCATCCCGGCGCGCAACGAGCCCGACCTGGACGACCTGCCGACCGAGGTGCGCGAGGCGCTGACCGTGCACACCCTGGCCGACGTGGCCGACGTGCTCGCCCTGGCGCTGCGCCCGGCCGACGTCGAGGCGCTGGACCCTCCGGCGCTCGCCGCCGCCTGACGCTCCGACCAGAGGGACCCCCGCCGTCTTACCGACGGCGGGGGTCCTTCTGGTACGCGCGGAGGGGTCTACTGTCTCGCTTGAACTTTCAACTACCTCTCCGCCGCGAGGCGGCCCCCTGGAGGAACCCCCGTGAACGTGGTGCTCTGGATCATCCAGATTCTGCTCGCTGTCGTCTTTGCCGGCGCCGGCGTGGCCAAGCTGACCCAGCCCAAGGAGAAGCTGCGCGACATGATGCGGTGGGTGGACCCGGTCCCGCCGACCCAGGTCAAGGCGCTCGGCGCCGTCGAGCTGCTGGCCGCCATCGGGCTGGTGCTGCCCCCGCTCACCGGCATCGCCACCGTGCTCACCCCCCTCGCCGCGGTCGGGCTGGTCATCGTCATGATCGGCGGCATTCTGGTGCACCTGCGCGACATGAAGAAGCAGGACACCGAGGAGCGGCGTAAGGCGGAAATCCAGGGCGCGATCACCTGCACGGTGCTGCTCGTCCTCGCCGCCGTGGTGGCGTGGGGCCGCTTCGGCCCGTACTCCTTCTGATCCGCGGCGCCGGCGACCGTCCTACCCCGGCGGTCGCCGGCAGAGTGCTTCCGTCGGTCAAGCACGTCGATCGGGCGCCGACCGTGCGCGGTCACAGCGGACGGTGATCCGCTGTAGAGTCTGCCCGCTGCTCGATGTGGCACACAACGGGAGAGAGTCATGGAACCGATCGTGAGTGCGCCTGGTGCGGTACCGCCGGCAGTGCCGCAACGGTCAGATCCAGCGGGACGGCGGATGGGGCGGCGGCTGCTCTTCGCCGGCGGCGCGGGCGCTGCGGTAGCGACGACGGTCGCCACCCTGGCGGGTGCGGAACAGACCGGTTCGCCCTCGGTCACGACCGTGCGGGAGGCCCCGCTCAGCCTGCGGGACCCCCGGGTCGGCTGCCTGCTCGACGGCAGTGACGAGTCCGAAAAGGTCGCCACCGCGCTGAGTCTGCTGCCGTCCGACGGCGGGGAGATCGTCCAGCCGGTGGGCAGACTCGGTCTCGGATCGGAGATCGTGTTCCCGACGAGCGTGACCTGGACCGGAGAGAACATCGGCTCGGCGATCATTCAGCCGGCTCCGGGTTACACCGGTCGTCTGATCTCGACCGGAAAGTACAACCAGGTCTCCAACGTGCACTTCCACGGCATGCGGACCTCGAACGTGCTGATGACCGTCCGTGGCCCCCGATCCACCTTCCACCACCTGCACTTCAGCAACTCGGGCAGCCACGCCATCGAGTTCGTCGGTATTGATGCGAACACCAGCGCCCACGCCAACAAGATCACTGACATCAATATCGAGGACTGTCTCGGCTTCGGCATCTTCGTGAACGCCGTGGCATACGACAACGAGTTCCTCAATATCTGGGTCGGTGAATGCCAGACCGGGATACGACTGCACGACGGTTCCTGCTTCTTCGACAATCTCCACGTCTGGGGGTGCGTCGGCAACGGCGTCGAGCTGCGCGACAGCGCCCATCGAAACATCTTCCAGAACGTCTACCTGGAGTCGAACGGCACGGGTGGCACCGGCAGCGGAGCCGAACTGCGGCAGGTCTGGGGAAATCAGTTCATCGGCGGCCGGCTGTGGCGTAACGCCTCCAACGGCATCGAGGTCTCCTCGTCCGGACGTACCCGGATCATGGGTCTCGACATCCACGAGAATGGTGCGAACGGGGTCCGTGGCCGCGATTCCACCATGTGCCAGGTGATCGGCAACCAGTTCTACGACGACGCGACGCCCCGTCGGCAGGATCGGCCGATCATGACGTTCGGTAGCAGCAACCACTGGATCGTCAGCAACAATGTGATGCGCGCCTTCGACCATGTCTCCGGCGGCAGATCGCTGGTCGGCGCCAACAACGTCCTCAGCGGAAACGTCGAGTAGCAGTCGGGGCGACGCCCGGTCACCGCCCCACCGCAGCCTTCAGATCAGTGGCGCTCGCAGCGCCGGCGACCGTCGTACCCCGGCGGTCGCCGGCGGCGTGCTCAGCGCTCGTCGCCCCCGCGGTCCCGGCGCACGGTGGCCTTGCGGCCCTTGATCGTGCTGGAGCGCAACCCGGAGATCACCTCGTCGGCCACCCCCTGCGGCACCTCGACCAGCGAGAACCGGTCGGCGATCTCGATCGAGCCGATGTCCCGGCCGCGGATGCCGGTCTCCCCGGTGATCGCGCCGACCAGATCCTGCGGGCGCACCCCGGCGCGCCGGCCCAGGCCGACGAAGACCTGGACGGTGTTGCCGCCGCCGGAACGCGGCCGGCCACCGCCACGGCGATCGCCGCCGCGGCCGCCATCCTCCGGTCGGCCCTCGCGCGGGCCGCGCACCGGCACCTGCGGGATCTCCTCATCGTCGTCGGAGCCCGGCGAGGCCACCTCGTGCGCGAGCTTCACCGCGGCGAGGGCGACCTCCATCAGATCGAACTCGTCGGTCAGCGTCTCCACGATCACCCGGAACGGGTCGAGGTCGTCCTCCAGCAGGCTCTCCCGCAGCGCCGCCTGGGTCAGCTCCAACCGGCGGGTCCGCATGTCCGCCACCGTGGGGATCTTGTCTATCGTGATCCGCTGGCCGGTGACCCGCTCGATGGTCTTGAGCATCCGGTGCTCTCGCGGCTCGGCGAGGGTGATCGCCACGCCCTCGCGGCCGGCCCGGCCCACCCGGCCGATGCGGTGCACGTACGACTCCGGCGCCGACGGCACGTCGTAGTTGACCACGTGGGTGAGCTGCTCGATGTCCAGCCCACGGGCCGCCACGTCGGTGGCCACCAGCAGGTCGGCCGTGCCCGCCCGCAGCCGGCCCATCACCCGGTCGCGCTGTTCCTGGCTCATGCCGCCGTGCAGCGCCTCGGAGCGGTAGCCCCGGCCGTTCATCGTCTCGGTCAGCCGGTCGACCTCCTCCCGGCTGCGGCAGAACACGATCGCGGCGGTGGGGGACTCCACGTCCAACACCCGGCCCAGCGCGGCCGGCTTGTGCGCCCGCGTCACGATGTAGGCGCTCTGCCGCACCCGGGGCGCCTCACCCGCGACCGCCTGCTCGCGGCCGATCTCGATCCGGACCGGCTCGCGCAGGTGCTGCCGGGCCATCCCGTCGATCCGGGACGGCATGGTGGCCGAGAAGAGCACCGTCTGGCGCTGCGCGGGGGCGTGCTCCAGGATTGCCTCGATATCCTCGGCGAAGCCCATGTCGAGCATCTCGTCGGCCTCGTCGAGCACCACCGTGGCCAGCCCGCCCAGGCGCAGGGTGCCCCGGGCGATGTGATCGAGGGCACGCCCGGGGGTGGCCACCACCACGTCGACGCCGCTGTCCAGTGCCCGCAGCTGCCGCCCGATCGGCTGCCCACCGTAGATCGGCAGCACCCGCGCGCCCAGGTCCTTGCCATAGCGGTGGAACGCCTCGGAGACCTGCACCGCCAGCTCCCGGGTCGGCACCAGCACCAGCGCCACCGGGTCGCCGCCCTGGCGGTGTGCCGTCATGAGGTTCAGCAGCGGCAGCGCGAACGCCGCCGTCTTGCCGGTGCCGGTGGCCGCCTGACCCAGCAGGTCCCGACCCTCCAGCAGCGGTGGGATCGCCTCCCGCTGGATGGGGGTCGGCTCCTCGTACCCGAGGGCGGCCAGCGCGCCCAGCAGCTCGGCCCGCAGCCCGAGCTCGGTGAAGGCGTTCACCTCGTCGGTGCCGGCGGGGGTGGCGTCGGTCGGTGCGTCGTGCTGTGCAGGTGCGGAACTCATGTGCCAAGCCTTTCATCATGCCGGGACGACCGCTGCGCCGACCGGCACAAGAGTGTGCCGCGCCCCATGCCGCGCCGGTTCACGTTGTGCGCAACCGCAGCGAAAATGGTGCCTCCACGACGCCTGAGACACCACTTTCCCTGTTCTTACGGATCTTGCCAACCGGGCACGGCGGGTGGTCTCGGTCAGGCGTTGGTGGTCAGGATTGCCAGGATCATGATTCCCGCGAGTGCCGCGTCGAGCACGCCGCACCACTCCGCGTACCCGCGCGGCACCACCCGGCCGATGCGGTGGTGGACCAGGTCCCAGCCGGCGTGCGCCAGCCAACCGAACGCCACCAGCCACTCGGCCGTCCGCCCGCCGGCAGCGACCGCGACCAGCGTCAGGGCAACCCAGCCGACCAGGCCGACCAGTTGGGTGGCGAGCACCCCCGGCCCGTGCAGCGTGCCGCGGACCACGCCGATCACCAGATAGCCGCCGGCCAGCACCAGCATCGTCCACGGGCTGAGCACGCCCGGGTCGACCCACATGTCGACGGTCATCAGCAGCGCCAGCCCGGTCGGCCAGCGGCGGGCGAGCGCCACCACGACCGGGTGCCAGCGCACCGCAACCGGAGTCTCGTGCCGGTGCCGTACCGCCACCAGCACCATCGCGGGAATCATCAGCAGATGACCGCCGAGCAGTAGCGCGTCACCATCAAGCAGGCCGGCCCAGAACGGCACGAGCAGCAGCAGGAACGGAACGTACATCGCCGCCGCCATCTCACCGACCGCCGGCCATCGGTGCGCCCGGTAGCGCATCCACACCGTCATCCCGACGGTCATGTTCGTGGCCATCACCAGCGCGGCCACATCCGGGCGGCCCAGTGATCCGGCGAACCCCGACACGCCGCCGACCGCGTCCCACACCGGGCCGAGGAGCAGCATCCCGGCGATCATCGCGAGCGCCATCTCGCCGAGGTGCCACAGCAGTCGCCGCCTGTCGCCGCCGGGTGGTGCCGGCCGCGGCGCAGCCGACGGTACGACCATGGTGTCCGCGTACATCCGTGTCTTCTCCATGCCGTTGACCCTGCCGGCGTTCCGGCGCGGTCGGCAGGCTCGTCCGTCACCGGAATCCCGTGCGAATCGCACGGTCCAACCGTGACGTTCGCAGGGGTGGACCGGGCGCGGGGCGGTCCTAGGATCGGTGCGTGGCGAGCGAGGCGGTGATTCCCCGGGCGGACCGCCGGCTGCACCGGGCCCGGCAGGCGACGCTGTTGTCGCTGGCCGCCGGCGTCTGGGCGAGCGTCCTGTTGCCGGCGGTCGGCCTGACTCGCGAGCCCGACCCGGGCCGGGTGGCGCTCGGCGCGGTCGGCATCCTCGCCTTCGTGATCGCCCAGACCGTGGTGCTGTACGCGGCCGTGACGCCATGGCTCGACCCCCGTTGGCGGCGGCGCGCCCAGCTGGGTCTGGCCGGGGTGGCGGTGCTGACCGTTCCGCTGGTGGGGCCGGTGGCGGCCGGCAGTTGGCCGACCTGGGCCTGGCTCGGTGCGGCGCTGATCGGCATGGCCCCGCTGCTGGTGCGACTGCGGGCCGCGCTGGCGTTGGCGGCCGGCGTCCTGCTGGTGGCGGTGGCGGTCGCCTGGTGGACCGGTGGCTCCGTCGGGCGCCACCTCGCCGTGACCGGGGGGATCGGGATCGCCGTCGCCGTCGTCAACGGGTTCCAGATCTGGTTCTGGGACCTGCTCGTGGAGGCCCGGCAGGGTCAGGCAGCCCAGGCCAGGCTGGCCGCCGCCGAGGAGCGGCTGCGCTTCGCCCGCGACGTGCACGACGTGCTGGGGCACAGCCTCACGGTCATCGCGTTGAAGGCCGAACTCGCCGCCCGGCTCGCCCCGGTCGACCCGGAACGGGCCGGGCGGGAAGCCGCCGAGGTGCAACGGTTGGCCGCGTCCGCGCTGACCGAGGTGCGGGAGACCGTGCACGGCTACCGAGCCGTCGACCTCGACGAACAGCTCGCCGCGGTCGTGGGGGTGCTGCGCTCCTGCGGGGTGCGGTGCACGGTCCCGCCGCCGCCGGTGGACCTGCCGCAGCCCGTCGCCACCGAGTTGGCGGCGGTGCTGCGCGAGGCGGGCACCAACGTGCTGCGGCACAGCCGGGCCGACTGGTGCCGGATCCGCATCGATCGGGAGGACGACGTGGCCAGGATGACAGTGGCCAACGACGGCGCCGCCGACCGTGGCCCGGACGCGCACAGCCACGGCCTGCGCGGATTGGCCGACCGGCTCGCCGCGGCCGGGGGCGAGTTGCGGGTACGCCGCGAGGACGCGGTGTTCATCCTCGAGGCCACCGTGCCGGTGCCGTCGTGATCCGCGTCCTGCTCGCCGACGACGAGGACCTGATCCGGGTCGCCGTCGCCGCGCTGCTTGGCCTGGAGCCGGACATCGAGGTGGTGGCACACGCCGCCGACGGCCCGACGGCGGTCACCGCGACACTGGCGCACCGCCCGGACGTGGCCGTGGTGGACCTGGAGATGCCCGGCCTGGACGGCATCGCGGTGGCCGCCGAGCTGACCCGGGCCCGACCCGAATGCGCGGTGGTCGTGCTGACCGGGCACGGCCGTCCCGGGCACCTGCGCCAGGCGCTGACCGCCGGCGCCCGAGGGTTCCTGCCCAAGGGCGCGCCGGGTGGTGCGCTCGCCGACGTGATCCGCCGGGTGCACGGCGGCGGTCGGTACGTCGACCCGTCGCTGGCCGCCGACGCGCTGACCCTGCCCCCGTGCCCGCTGACCCCTCGGGAACTGGAGACGCTGCGGCTGGCGGAGTTCGGGGCCCCGGTCGCGGTGATCGCCCGCCGGGTGCACCTGTCCACCGGCACCGTGCGCAACCACCTCTCCGCCGCCGTGCAGAAGCTCGGCGCGGTCGACCGCGCCGAGGCGGCACGCACCGCCCGGGACAACGGCTGGCTCTGACCCCGCGGCGTCCGCTGCGGTGATCATGAAGTTAGCGACGTCGGTGTCGGCGTGACGTGACGCTGAAGGTGCCGTCGGCGGTGATGTCGAAAACGCGGAGGTGGTTCGGTTCCTGTCGGGTGTCGACGACGTAGAGCTGCCAGCTCGGATCGGTGAACCAGATCGTGCCGTCGGCGCGGGTGACTCGCCGGTTGCCCAGGCGGCGCTACGCAGCATCTTCGACATCGGCGGAGTAACCGGCACCCAGACCATCGTCGTGCTCGAGACATTCCTCGAACGTCCGGTGAGCGTGCTCGACCGGACCGAGCCGTAGCCGTCGGGCTAGCGTGGGGAGGTGCGCACGGTCGAGGTGATCTGTTCGGCGGAGCTGGACGACGCGGTCCGGGCCGCCTGGGACCGGCTGGCCGCGGCCGGGCTGCCCAGCCTGGCCCGCAACACCCATCCGACCAACCGGCCGCACCTGACCCTCGCGGCGGTGGACGAGTTCCCGCCCGGCGCCGAGCACCGTCTGGCTGGCCTGTTCGACGCCGCGCTGCCGGTGCCGGTCACGCTCGACCGCATCGTGGTTCTCGACGGCAGCGCGCCGTTGGACTGGCTCGTCCGACCCACGCCGGCGCTGACCGCGCTGCACGCCGCCGCCGGGGACGTCCTCGCCTCTGCCACCGGACACCGTCCGTGGCACGCGCCGGGCGCGTGGGTGCCGCACCTGAGCCTGGCGCTGCGGTTCCGCAACGCGGACCTGCGGCTCGCCAGGGCCGTCGCCGGCGGTCAGCGACCGATGGGCGCGTTCGTCGCGGCTCGAAGCTACGACGGCACTGACCGGTCCGTGACGCCGCTGATCCGCCAGCAACGCTGATCTCCCGCGACCGTCGGTTGGCGTCCTCCGCAGCTGACCGCTCAGCGACTTGCGGAGATCGCTGGGGACCCGGACTACTGAGCCGTTCAGCGGCCATCGGCTGCCGCCGCTACAGGTCGTCGTCCTCGGAGCGCGGCAGGTGGGTCCAGTGCGCAACGGTGGCGTCGCCCGGGACCGGCGCATTCGGACCTGCGGAGGCTTCGGCCTGCCGGACGCGGTGGACGACGTCCGCCGGCCCGTCGGCGGCGAGCAGGTGCAGGACGCCGGGCCAGTCGGTCAGGCCGTACGGGCTCACGATGCGGCTGGCGCCGGGGCGCCGAGCAGATGCGTCTGGCGGTGACCTCACGCTCGTCCGTGATGACCTGCAGGCCGTCGCTGGCCTGGTCGAGGACGAGGAAGGAGTCCGCCAACAGGAGGTGCTCCAGGCTGCCCCGGTGGGCGCGGACCACCAGAACGGTCGCCTGCATCCCGATCAGCCGACCGCGACGCTCACCGCGCCGAGCCCGCCCGGCTGGTGGCACGCCGCCGCGGAACGGCACGTGCAGAAGGGCCCCCGTCCAACGCGCCAGGCGTTGACGGAGGGCCCTTCCGCACGACTCAGCGGTAGAAGCGCAGGTAGTCGAACTCGGCGGTGACCGGCGACTCGGCGCCGCCGTGCGCGACCAGCCCGATCCGGGGGGTGGTGTCGGCCGGGAAGGTCCACACCGCACCCCACGTCCAGCTCCGCCCGTCCCGGCTGGAGCCGGCCCGGAACTCGTGCTCCCCGGTGGCCGGGTCGACGTGGTGCGCCAGCCGCAGCCAGGTGGTGGTGGCCGGGGCGCCGACGATGCTGCCGCCGTAGACCGGTTGGCCGGCGAAGGGCACCTCGTAGCCGTACTCGACCTGCCGGGTGTTCCAGATCGCCACCTGGGTCAGCCGGGCGAACCGGTCGTCATCCACGTAGGCGACCAGGCCGGCCTGCTGATAGTTGCGGATGGTCTCCTCGCCCAGGTCCAACGTCACCTTCGTCTCGACGACGTAGTTGCCACTCGGCGCGTCGCGCAGCAGCACGCCCGCCGTGTTGCCGGTACCGGTCAGGTCGGCGGCCTGCACCGGCCAGCGCAGCGCGCCGCCGGCGACGGCGGCGCTCGGGTCCTCGCGTACCCACCGCCAGTCGCCGTCCAGCCCGTCGCTGAACTCGTCGGAGTACGCCCGCAGCGGCGCCCCGGTCCGGGGCTCGGGCACCGCCCGCTTCGCCGGCTGGAACAGTCGGGCCACGCTGACGTTGTCGAACTCGGCCTGGCCACCGGTGGCGATCAGGCCGGGTCGACCCCCGACCGGACGGTCCAGCCGCAGCGACACCACGGCGAGCTGGTCGCCGAGGCGGGCCGGGCTCAGCTCGGCGACGAGCTGCTGCCCGCGTACCTCGATTGCCAGGTTGTGCGGGTCGGCCAGGTCGAGCCCGGCGGGCAACGGCGCGGTGGCCCGGCGGTGGCCGTCGCTGGCGACGAGCCGGCCGCCGGCCGCGTCGACCCGGACCTCGGTGCGGTCGCCCAGGGTGAGCCCGGCGCTGGCCGCGCCGGTGAGCCGCAGGTCGGCCTCCGCGCGCACGTCCGCCCCCACGGTGGTACGGCTGGTCAGCGCGCCGTTGCCGGTGAGCCGGCCGTCGGCGACCCGCCACTCGCCGGCGTCGCGTCGCCAGCCGGTCAGCCCGGCGGTGTCGAACCGGTCGTCGACCCGGCCGGTCGTCACCGGCGCGGGCCGGGCGCCCTCGGACGGGCCGGCACCGGCGTTCACCGTCGGCCAGCCGTCGATCCAGTCCAGCCGGTCCAGCAGCATCGGGCGTTCGTTGATGCCGAACGGCTCGTCCAGGTACGGGTCGGCGCGGTCGATCGCGTGGTAGACGATCCAGTCCTGACCGGACAGGTCGGTGAGGAAGCCGTTGTGTCCGGCGCCGATCCACCGGTTGCCGTTCTGGGTGAGCACCGGCGTGCCACCGGCCCGGGACGCGGTCAGCGCGACGCCGTCGCGGTCGGTGAACGGGCCGCGAGGGCTGCGCGCACGTCCGACCTGGACCGAGTAGCCCGTTGCCGGTCCGGCGCAGCAGTTCGCGGTGGAGGCGAACAGGTAGTACCAGCCGTCGTGGCGCAGCACGTAGCTGCCCTCGAACTTGTTGTCGATCGCCACCTGCGTCGGTGTGCCCACGGCGGTCAGTCCGTCGGGGCTGAGCTCGGTGACCGAGATGCCGCCGTAGTAGCTGCCGTAGTAGAGGTAGCTGCGGCCGTCGACGTCGGTGAACTGGCTGGGGTCGATCGTCCACAGGTAGCCGCCACCACCGCCGGGACGGGGG
This sequence comes from Micromonospora sp. NPDC005413, assembly GCF_040606435.1. NCBI lineage: Bacteria > Bacillati > Actinomycetota > Actinomycetes > Micromonosporales > Micromonosporaceae > Micromonospora > Micromonospora sp. NPDC005413. The sequence goes on along the minus strand of NZ_JBEXEV010000033.1, from coordinate 35,205 downwards.
GCGACGACCGGTTCGGCGGCGAAGGTCCACGGCCCGGTCGGGGTGGGGGCGGTGGCCGCGCCGATGGCGTAGTCGCTGCCCTCGGTGGAGACGGTGGTGTCGGTGACCGTCACGTACATGACCCAGCGGTCGCCGAGGCGGCGCACGTCAGGTGCCCAGAAGGCCGCCCCGGAAGCCGCGTACGGCGGGCGCTGGTCGGGGCCGAACGCGTCCCCGACGTACGTCCAGTCGACCAGGTCGGCCGAGCGGGCGGTGGGCACCCGGTGGAACTCGTGCTCGCCCTCGCGCAGGGGGTCGGTGGTGCCGTAGGCGTACCAGAAGCCGTCGTCGCCGCGGACGATGACCGGGTCGGCGAACGTGTCGCCCACGCCGACCGAGATCGGATTGCGGTAGCGGGACGGACCGTCGGAGCCGGCCGCGGGTAGGGGCGCGGTCGCGGCCAGGATCAGACCGAGCGCGGCGGCGAGCGCGCCGCCGCGGCGAAGGTGTCGCATGTGGACCTGCCTCGGGGGAGTGGGCGGTGTGTGCCCTAGTTCTTACAACGATGGATACAACGTTGTAAAGAGATGCGCATCCGCAGTGTGGGCCGGCACGTACGCCGGACCCGGCCGTTCGGCGCGTCGACGGTCGGGGCGATGATGGGGCCATGAGCGGTGGCACCGAGGGGCGGGGGATGGCCGAGCTGGCCGCTCTGCTGGCCGATGGCACGCGGGCCGGCATCTGCCTCGCGCTGCTCGACGGCCGGGCCTGGACGGCCGGGGAGTTGGCCCGCCGTGCCGGGGTCGCGCCGTCCACGGCCAGCGACCATCTCACCCGGCTGGTCCGGGGCGGGCTGCTGGTCGAGGAGCGGCAGGGGCGGCACCGCTACCTCCGGCTGGCCGGGCCGTCGGTGGCCCAGCTGATCGAGCACCTGGCCGGACATGCCCCGGCCCCATCCGCGCCGACCGGCTCGCTGCGCAAGGCGACCGCCAGCGCCGCGTTGACCTACGCCCGGACCTGCTATGACCACCTCGCTGGGCGGCTGGGCGTGCTGATGTACGACGCGCTCCTGGCCGACGGACGGCTGGACCGGTCCAGCGGGTTGGCGCTGACCGCCGACGGGTGGGCGTGGGCGACCGAACTGGGCGTACCGGTGGAGGTGCTGCGCACCGCTCGACGCCCGGTGGTTCGCGACTGCCTGGACTGGACCGAGCGCCGCCCGCACCTGGCCGGAGCACTCGGCGCGGCGCTCTGCCGCCGTTTCACCGACCTGGCCTGGATCACCCAGGGCAGTGGCCGCGCGGTCCGTCTCACCCCGGCCGGCCGCGCCGCCCTGGCCGAAACCCTGGACGTCCCCGAAAGCGCCCTCGCCCCCGCCTCGCCCCCGGCGCCCACCAGCGGCCGAGCCTGACCCAAGGGTCGCCGGCCAGCGGCGCAGGGGGCACAACATCCTGGATCGAGTGGCCTCCGGCGCCGCCGAAGGCCACTCCATCCACGATCGAGCACGATCTTGGGGGCGTGGCGGGCAGGGCGGGCCGGGCGGGCAGGGCGGGCCGGGCGGGCAGGGCGGGCCGGGCGGGACGGGGGCGGCGTGCGGCGTGGGCGGGATTGTTCGGTGAGGGGCGAAGGGTTCGGCTTCTACGGTCGGGCGGTGACTGACAGATGGCCTGCCATTGCTCCCGCTGCGGAAACGCCCGACTGCGGCCCGCCCTCGTTCGCGCCTGGGCGCGGTTGGTGGCTGACGCGGCACGCCGACGTGCGGGCGGCGCTGACCGACCCGGCCTTCCGGGTGCCGGCCGTCGACAGCGGGCCGCCCGGCACGCTCGCCTGGCTGCGCGCCTCGGTCAGCCGGTTCAGTCCGCCGCAGCGGCACGCCGAGCGCCGGGCGATCGTGGTGACCGCGCTGGGCGAGCTGGACCCGGACGAGCTGCGGCACGAGGCCGCCCGGCTGACCGTCGCCGTCCTGGACCGGGCCGGTGACCGCCTCGACGTGATGGGTGCGCTGGCCCGGCCGGTGCCGCTGCGGGTGCTGGCCGTCCGCCTCGGTCTCGCCGATGCGGCAGCCGCCGGGACGGCGGTCGCGGTCGTCGCCGCGGCGTACCACCCGGGGGTTGATCCGGCGCTGGCCCGGCGGGCCGACCGGGCGGTGGCCACGCTGCTGGCGCTCGCGCCGCCGGCCGCACCGGAGGTACGGGCGAACCTGATCGGTCTGCTGGTCCAGGCGTGCGACGCGACCGCCGGCCTGATCGGCGCCGCCGCCCACCACCTGCTGCCCCCGCCCGACCATGGACCACCGGTCGCGGCGGGGACGGCCGAGGTGTTGGCCGAGGTGCTGCGGCTCGACCCGCCGGTGCGGGCGACCCGCCGAGTCACCACCTCCGCGGTGTGCGTGGGCGGGCAGGATCTGCCGTCGGGTAGCCCGGTGCTGCTGCGGTTCGACGCGGCCAACCGCGACCCGAGGGTGTTCGCCGAGCCGGCGATGTTCCGACCGGGTCGGCACGACGCTGGGCTGCTCACCTTCGGGGCGGGAGAGCGCGGCTGCCCCGGCGACCGGCACGCCCTGGCCCTCGCCGGCGGGGTGCTTGACGTGCTGCGCGAACGCTGTCGGCGCACCCGGGCCGACCTACGCCACGAGCCGCACCCGACCCTGCGTGTTCCGACGAGCCTGGAAGTGAGCGTCCGATGACCGACCACCGTGCGGAGTTCCGCGCCCTGCACCACACCGGGCGACCCCTGCTGCTGCCGAACGCCTGGGACCACGCCTCGGCGGCGGCGCTGGCCGCGCGCGGGCACGCGGCGATCGGCACGACCAGTCTCGGGGTCGCCGCGGCCGCCGGCCGACCCGACGGCACCGGGGCCACCGCCGCGGAGACCCTGGCCCTGGCCCGTCGGCTCGCCAAGCTGCCGGTGCTGCTCAGCGTCGACATCGAGGCCGGGTTCAGCGATGATCCGGCGGCGGTCGCCGGGTACGTGGCGGAGCTGGCCGGGCTTGGCGTGGTCGGGATCAACCTGGAGGACGGGCGGGCCGACGGCACTCTCGCCGACCCCGAGGGCACCGCCGACAAGATCGCCGCGGTGAAGGCGGCGGTGCCGGGCCTGTTCGTCAACGCCCGGACCGACACCTGGTGGCTCGGGATGGATGACCCGCTGCCGCAGACTCTCGCTCGTGCCCGCGCCTACCGGGCCGCCGGCGCCGATGGGATCTTCGTGCCCGGCATCGTCGACCTCGCCACGCTGCACGTGCTCACCGAGCGGATCGACGCTCCGGTGAACGCGCTGTACCAGCCGGGCGGGCCGGGGCTGGCCGAGCTGGGCGGCGCCGGGGTCGCCCGGGTCAGCACCGGCTCCCTGCTGTTCCGGGCAGCGCTGGCCGCCGCGCTCGCCGCCGCCGACGGGGTACGCGCTGGTGGGCTCGCGGCGCCGGAGGGGCTGCCGTCGTACGCCGAGGTGCAGGGCCTGGTGCCGGCGGACGGCGACTGACGGGCCGCACCCCCGCCGCCGATCCAGCGCGCCCAACCGGACGGCCCGCTCCCTTCGGGGTAGATAGGAGGATTGTTCGGTCTATTCCGGTCCCGATGATTACGGTGTGTTCTAGGGCGAACCACCCAGTGCCGTGACCGGAGAGAGGGACCCGTCATGCGAGTGCCCAGCCGTAGCCCGGGACAGCAACCCGGTTCGCCCGTGTCGCCCACCGCCCCGGCTCGCCGCCGGCCCTCTGGCGCGCCACCCCGCCGCCTTCCCGCCGCCGCGCCCGACCTGGCCGCCTACCGGGCCGCCGTCGCCGAGCTGCTGGTCGAGGTCGGTGCCCTGGCTGACGCGGCGAGCACCCGGGCTCGGCAGGTGCTCATCGACGAGCGGTTGCGTGAGCCTGCGCTCGCCGCAGTCCTCGACGCCACCCCGCAGGGGCTGATCGGCGCGCGCGAGACGCTGCTGCTGGAGATGGCCCGCTACCAGCCGAACGAGCGAACGTCGGCGCGGAACCTCACCGCGCTGGTCCGGATCTACCTGCTCTCCCGCATCGACGTGCTGTGGTGGCAGGACGCCCCGACCTTCGTCACCGACGACCAGGTCAACGGCAGCGCGGACCTGGTCGACCTGGAGTGGCTGCGCCGCCGCGACCTGCTGCGCTTCCGCTACCAGGAGCAGCCCGCCACCATGCTGGGCCGGGCCGCGCGCGGGCTGCGTCGCCGGCTGCAACCGGACTCCACCCCGCGCACCGCCGGGCTGCTGTTCCGCCGCGCCCGGCGCGAGGTGGTGGCGCTGCTCAACGAACTCGGACGTGAGTTCGCCGCTGCCGCGCCTCCGGCCACCCCACCGCTCTGGGTGACCAGCCTGGTCCGCAGTGCCGAGCACCAGTACCGGCTGCGCCGCCTGGGCTACGCCGCGATGCTGCCCAGCGGGCACTGCCTCGGCTATTCGGTCGACGTCGAGCTGGCCTGGTTCGAGCGTTTCGGTGCGCGGGACACCCTGGCGGAGCTGCTGCTGGCCCGGCAGGAGACCGGGGAGCTGAACGTGATCGACGAGGGGCAGGCCTGGCACCTGTGTCTCGCGCCCACCGCCCGGCGTCGCCTACGCCGGGCGTACGAGACCGAGATGGGGGTCTGAGCCGATGTGCGGCATCGCGTTGAGTATCGGCCCCGAAGCCGACCCGGCGACCTTCCGGCGGATGCTCGCCGTCCTGGCGCCCCGCGGCGAGGTGACCGAGACCCGGTCCGAGAACGGGCTGCTCGCCGGCACCCGCCGGCTGCGCGTCGTCGACCGGGACCGGGCGGTGCAGCCGTGGACCTCGACCGACGAGCGCTGGCTGCTCTGCTTCAACGGCGAGATCTTCAACTACCGGGAGCTGCGGACGCAGCTGACCCGCCTGGGGCAGGCGTTCCGTACCGAGAGCGACACCGAGGTGCTGCTCGCCGCGTTCCAGCAGTGGGGCGAGGCGGCCGTGACCCGGCTACGCGGTGAGTACGCCTTCGCGGTCGTCGAGCGGGCCACCGGCCGGGCGTACCTGGCCCGCGACCCGCTCGGGGTCAAGCCGCTGTACTGGTCCCGCCGGCCCGGCTGCCTGCACCTCGCCTCCGAGGTCAAGGCGCTCGTCGGGCATGGCGCTCCGATCGCCGAGGTGCCGCCCGGGCACCATGGTTGGGCGGATGCGGACGGACACGTGCGACTGAGCCCGTACGTGGACCTGCTCGCCATCGGCGAGGACCTGCCGGTCATCGACGACCCGGACGAGGCGGCGCTGCTCGTCCGTGCCGCGCTGAGCGACGCGATCCGAATGCGGGTGGACACCGACCTGACCGTCGGGGTGGTGCTCTCCGGCGGGTTGGACAGCTCGTTGACCCTGCGGCAGGTGCGGGACATCCACCCGGACTGCGTGGCGGTGACGGTCGGTGTGGCGGACAGCCCCGACGTGGCGTACGCCCGGCGGCTCGCCGCCGATCTCGACGTGCCGCACGTGGTGGTCGAGCTGCGCCCGCGCGACATCCGGCTCGCCGACGTACGCGAGGCCATCCGGATCTCCGAGTTGACCGAGTACGGCGACATCATCAACGCGGTCGTCTCGGTGCCGATCTTCCGTCGGCTGCGTGACCTGGGCATCAAGGTGGTGCTCACCGGCGACGGCTCCGACGAGCTGTTCGGCGGGTACCCGATGTATCACCAGGTCGGCCCGAGCGCGGCCCGTCGACTGTTCCTGCACCGGATCCGCAATCTGTGCCGTACGGAGTTGCAGCGGGTCGACCGGGCCGCCATGGGGCACGGGGTGGAGGCGCGGGTGCCGTTCCTCGACCTCAGCGTGGTGGAGCTGGCGATGCGGCTGCCACTGGATCTGAAGCTGCGCCACGGGCAGGAGAAGTGGATCGTCCGGCGGGCGTTCGCCGACGTGCTGCCCGACTACATTCTGCGGCGCGCGAAGAACCCGATGTCGTACTCGTCGGGCCTGCACGAGCGGGTCCGGTTGTACAAGCCGCTCTTCGCCCGGCTGCACCGCTCGTTCGGCTACGACCTGCAGGAGCCGGTCCGCCGGGACTTCGACACCGTGCTGACCCGGTGCGGCAACGACCTGGACCTGGCCCTCGCCGACGGGCAGACCCGGCCCGACTACACGGTCCTGGAGCACGCCCGCGATCTGGTTGGCGCGGCGAAGTGGAACGCCGCGCCGATGGTCCGCCGGTTGGTCGGCCCGCGTCCGGCGCGGGGCTGATCGGTCCTGCCCAGCGCCAGGTCCGATCGCCGCCAGCATTCCCGCCGGCGTCGGGCCAGGCTGGACGTATGACGAACAGCACCACGTTCCGCGCCCTCGCCCTGCCGGCCGAGGCGCTCGACACCATCCGCCGCACCGGCCGCGACGCCGACGACCACCCCGTCGAGGCGCTCGCGGCTGGTGGCGGGGAACCGCTGCGCTGCTGCCTGCGCGATGCCGAGGCGGGGGAGGCGCTGCTGCTCTTCGGCTACCCGCCCCCGGTCGCCTCCGGCCCGTACCGGGAGATCGGCCCGGTCTTCGCGCACGCCACCGCGTGCCCGGGCCCGGACGCGCCGGGCGTCCACCCGCCGGCCTGGCGGGGGCGACCCCAGGTGCTGCGGGCGTACGACCGGCAGGGCCGGATCCACGGCGGCCGGCTGCACGACGGCACGGATCCGGAGGCGGTGATCGCCGAGCTGTTCGGCGACCCGGCGGTGCACCAGCTGCACAGCCGCAACGTGGTGTACGGCTGCTTCATGTTCGCCGTGGAGCGGGCCGACGGGTGACGGCAGCCGGCACGATCGATCGGGCGGTCGGTGCTCAGCTCACCAGCAGCAGCGCACCGACCGCGGCGAGCGTGCCGGTGACCGCGAGCAGGGTGCTGGTCAGCACGAACCGGGTCACCGGCACCGCCACCCCGGCCGCCCGGCACCGCTCGAACCACAGCAGGGTGGCCAGCGACGCCCAGGGGGCGGCCAGGGGGCCGACGTTGGCGCCGATCAGCAGGGCCAGCAGGCGGGTCTCGTCGCCGATCGGCAGCACCGACTCGCCGGCCAGGTAGGCCGGCAGATTGTTCACCCCGTTGGCCAGCAGCGCGCCCGTCCCGCCGGCGCGCAGCGCCCCGGCCGCGCCGCCGTCGGCGCCGAGCAGGCCGGCGACCAGGTCGTCCAGCCCGTACCGGCCGAGGGTCTGCACCACCAGGAACAGGCCGGTGACGAAGAGCAGCAGCCGGAGCGGCACCAGACCCGGGCGCAACGTGGCGGGGGAGCGGACGACGAAGCCGAGCAGCACCAGCGCGACCGCGACGGTGGAGGCGACCCCGATCTCCACTCCGGCGACGATGCCGGCGACGAAGAGCAGGCAACCGGCCAGCGCCGTGCGGTGCAGCACCGGATCGGCGGGCACGTGGCGGGCCGGCGGAACGAAGCGTCCGCCGGCCGGCCGGTCCCGCCGCCACCAGGCGAACCAGAGCAGCGCCATGGTGACCGCCACGGCGGCGAGCTGCGGCAGTGCCATCCGGGCCGCGTACGCCAGGGGGGCCAGCCCGACCCGGTCGGCGGCCAGGAGGTTGGTCAGGTTGGACACCGGCAGCAGCAGGCTGGCGGTGTTGGCCAGCCAGACCGTGGTGACCGCGAGCGGGCCGGCCGGGACGCGCAGGGTGCGGGCCAGCGCGAGCAGCACCGGGGTGAGCAGCACCGCGGTGGTGTCGAGGTTGAGCACGAGGGTGGTCAGCGTGGCGAGGCTGCCGCAGAGCAGGAACAGGGCCGCCCAGCTGCCCCGAGAGGCGATGGCCAGCCGGCTGGCCAGCACGTCGAAGACCCCGGCCACGGCAGTCAGCTCGGCCAGCACGATCACGGTGCCGAGGAACAGCAGCAACGGTAGGACGCGGTGCAGTGTGTCGGCGGTCTCGGCGCGGGGCAGCAGCCCGCTCAGCGCGCAGGCCGCGCCGACCACGGCGAGGACGACCGCCACCAGATCGAGCGGGTGGGGACGCCAGCGCGTGGTCGGCTTGGGCGGGGCTGCAAGCGTCACGTCTGGTCACGTTGGCACAGGGCCTGACCGGTCGCTCGGCAACCCCTCGCGCTGGTGACCGGTCCCACCGTGCCCGCGACCCGACCACCCCGCTGATTCACGTCCTTTGCTCTGCTTCAACGGGCGCAACACCTGGTGTCCGAATAGCGGACGTCTGGTGTTGCGTGGGGTGAAGCAGAGCAAAGGACGGCTCGACGGTGACCGGGGGCGCGAAGAGGGCCGGCGGATCGGCCTGAGCTGACCGCCGGACATGGCCGGGCCCGGCCCCCCGATCTCGGGGGCCGGGCCCGGTTGCGTGCTCGGTGCCTACCAGCTCAGGTAGCTGGGCTGGGTCTGCACGTTGAGCTCCTTGTAGCGGGTCAGATTCGCCGTCCAGGTGCGCCAGTCGTTCAGCTCCAGGACGTCGAGGCCCTTCACCATGTCGTTGGAGTAGATGTGGCCGTTGTAGTAGTACGCGGACCAGGTGCCACCGCCGACGAACGTGTCGGCCGAGAGGGGACCGCGCTCCCAGAAGGCGATCTCCTTCGGGTTGGCCGAGTCGGTGAAGTCCCAGACCGAGATGCCGCCCTGGTACCACGCCTGGACCATGATGTCCTTACCGAGCACCGGGATCAGCGAGCCGTTGTGCGCCACGCAGTTCTCGGTGTCGGCGTTGTTGCGGGGGATCTTGTAGTAGCTGCGGAAGTTCATCGTCCGAGCGTCACCGCGGCCGGTGATGTCGTAGATGGCGTCCGCGCCCCGGTTGGGTCCGATGGCCTCGTTGCAGGTCGCCGCCCCGCCGCCACCCAGCTCGTCGGTGAAGATCACCTTGGTGCCGGCGTTGTTGAAGGTGGCCGAGTGCCAGAACGCGAAGTTGACCGTGTCCCGGACTCGGTTGATGACCCGGGGCGCCTCGCGGTTCTTGATGTCGAGCAGGATGCCGTCACCCATGCACGCGCCGGCGGCCAGGTCCTTGGCCGGGTAGACGGTGATGTCGTGGCAGCCGGTCGTCGCCGACCCGGTCCCACTGCCCGGGAAACCGCCGTCCGGGAAGAGGTTCGGGGCGGCGATCACGGCGGCGTCGGTCGGCTTCTTCAGCGGCACCTTGATGATGGAGATGGAGTCGTGCGGCGGCTGGCAGTCCGGGAACTCGGCCCGCGGGCTGTACGAGGAGACGTACAGGTAGATGGCCTTGCGGTCCTTGCCCGGCACCAGGGTGTGGGTGTGCGAGCCGCAGGCCGTCTCGACGGACTTGATGTACCGCGGGTTGGCCTTGTCCTTGATGTCGAAGACCTTGATGCCCTCCCAGGACCCCTTCACGTCCGCCCCCTGCGTGGTGCTGTTGCAGGAGTCGTCGCTGCGGGACGAGTCGGTGGAGAGGAACAGCAGGTCACCGTGGACCGAGATGTCGTTCTGCGACCCCGGGCAGAGCACCCGGGCCTTGACCGTCGGCGCGTTCGGTCGCGAGATGTCGTAGATGACGAAGCCGTTGTAGTTGCCGGCGAAGGCGTACTTGCCCTGGAAGGCGATGTCGCTGTTGGTCGCGTCCAGTGGGGCGACCTTGGGCAGGTTGGCGATCTGCCGCAGGTTGGGGCTGCTCACGATCTCGTCGACGCCGGGGATCGTGTTGGTGGGCGCGGCGGCGGGGGCCGACTGTGGCACCACCTGGGCGTTGCTCGCCGGGGCGACGAGGACGCTGGCGACGAGAAGACCGGTCGTGGCGAGCGCCATGATGCGCAGTTGTCGTAACCGTGGCATGTGGAGTCTGATCATCGGCGAGGCCCTTCGCAAGGGGAAGATGATGGTCGACACGTTACCGTCCGGAGAAGAACGTCGATGTGACCTGGCTCACATCAAAGTGTCTTCTTCAATGGATAACATCGCGATGACCTCGACCCCAGGGAGTGGCCCATGACCAACCGGCGTGCACGAACCCTGGCGATCGTCACACTGGCTCTCGTGCTGCCACTGGTGGCCTTCATCGTGGTCCGCGCCGGGGGCGACGCCGGAACGGGCGCCGCGCGGCCGGTCTCCGCGCCCGCCGTAACGCCGACGGTCAGCCCCGTACCCACCGACCTGACCGTCATCGCGCCCGGCCGCCCGGGTGAGTCGGCGTCCACCCGCGCGGCCCACGAGGTCCGCGATGCCGGCCCGGCGCCGCACAACTCGTTGGACGTCTGGTTCGTACGGATGATGATCCCGCACCACGCGCAGGCCCTGGCGATGGCGGAGCTCGCCCCCGACCGGGCAGCCGACCCCGACATCCGCGCCCTCGCCGATCGCATCCGAGCCAGCCAGGGGCCGGAGATGGGCATGATGCGTGGCTGGCTGCAGACCCGCGGCCTGCCGGCGGAGGTCCAGGGGCACGATCACGGCAGCATGCGCGGCATGCAGTCACCCGAGGCGATGCGGCAGCTCGCCGCGACCCGTGGCGCGGACTTCGACCGGCTCTTCGTCCGGATGATGACCGAGCACCACGAGGGTGCCATCGAGATGGCCACCAACCTGCTCACGGTCGGTTCGGACCTGACGCTCAACGAGTTCGCCAACTCGGTCGCCACCGAGCAGACCGTCGAGATCGACCGCCTGCGTGAGGTCCTCGGCGACTGAGCCGGGCCTCCCAGCACGTACGCTGGGTGACCGTGAGACGCACGATGTTCGGCCGCCCGCTGCGCGGCGTCGCCTTCGACGTGGGCGTCTCTGTTCTGGTGGCGCTCGTCGGCCTGGCCGGGGCGGCAAACCAGCCGGGCGGTTGGGCAGCCACGCTGGTCGGCGCGGGGATGGCGGTGGCCCTGCTGTTCCGCCGCTCGCACCCGAGCGCGGTGACCGTGGCGGTCGCGGCACTCGCCCTGGTCCAGGTGATCGCCCAGTGGGGTCCGCTCGCCTACGACGTCGCCGTCCTGATCGCGCTCTACAGCGTGGTGAAGTACGGCGAGCGGCTGCGCGACGGGGTGCTCGCCGGCGCGGTCGCCGCCGTTGGCGTGCTGCTCGCCGCCGCGCAGACCCCGGGCGTCGTCAGCTGGTGGGTGACCGCATTGTGGTACGCGCTGGTCACCGGCGCGGTGTGGTTGGTCGCGCTGAACGTGCGGACCCGCCGCCTCTACGTGCTCAGCCTGGAGGAGCGGGCCACGACCCTGGAACGCGAGCGGGAGGCCGAATCCCGGGCGGCGGTCGCCGAGGAACGCACCCGGATCGCCCGTGAGCTGCACGACGTGGTGGCCCACAGCATGGCGGTGATGATCGTCCAGGCGGACGGCGCCCGGTTCATGCTCGACCGCGACCCCGAGCAGGCCCGCACCGCCGTGAAGGTGGTCGCGGACACCGGCCGGCAGGCACTGGAGGAGATGCGTCGGCTGGTCGGCGTCCTGCGCGACGCCGGCCCCGCCGTCGGGGCCGACGGGCTCGTGGTGGCCGCCGACCCGGAACACCGGCGCCTGGCCCTGGCCGAGTTGCCCGACCTGCTCGCCCGGTTCGGCGACGCGGGGCTGCGCATCCGCGGCACCGTCACCGGTGAACCGCCGGCCCTGCCCCCGGGGTTGGAGCTGACCGTCTACCGGGTGGTGCAGGAGGCGCTGACCAACGCGCTCAAGCACGCCGGCGTCGGTGCGGGCGTCGAGGTCGTCCTGGCGTACACCGCCGAGGCCGTCGTGGTCCGGGTGGTCGACGATGGTCGGGGCCGCCCGCTGGTCAGCCCAACGCCGTCCGGAGGTCACGGTCTGCTCGGCATGCGGGAGCGGGTGACGGTGTACGACGGCAGCCTGACCGCCGGCACCCGGCCGGCCGGTGGCTGGCAGGTCGAGGTCCGGCTACCACTACCGTCGGATCCGGCAACGGAGGTGATCGCGGCATGACGGTCCGGGTGGTGATCGTGGACGACCAGGCACTGATCCGCGCCGGGTTCCGGATGGTGCTGGACTCCCAGCCCGACCTGGAGGTGGTCGGGGAGGCGATCGACGGTGCGGACGCCCTGCGGGTGCTCGCCCGCACCGAGGCCGACGTCGTCGTGATGGACATCCGGATGCCGACCATGGACGGGGTGGAGGCGACACGGCGGCTCTGCGCCGACCGGCCCGCGGGCCCGCCCCGGGTGCTGGTGCTGACCACCTTCGACACCGAGGCGGACGCGTTCGCCGCCCTGCAGGCCGGGGCGAGCGGCTTCCTGCTCAAGAACGTTCCACCGGAGGACCTGCTGGCCGCGATCCGGGTGGTGGCACAGGGCGACTCGGTGGTGGCCCCGTCGATCACCCGGCGGCTGCTGGACCGGTTCGCCGGGCAGTTCGGCGCCACCCCGAGCACCGACCCTCGGCTCGCGCAGCTCACCGAACGGGAACGGGAGGTGCTGCTGCTGGTCGCACAGGGGCTGTCCAACGCGGAGATCGCCGCCCGGGTGCACGTCGCCGAGGCGACGGTGAAGACCCACGTCGGGCGGATCCTGGCGAAGCTCCAGCTGCGTGACCGGGTCCAGGCCGTTGTGCTGGCGTACGAGAGCGGGCTGATCACACCCGGCGGATGACGCCGTGTACGACCTGGGTCGTACCGGCCGGCGGGCGCACCGCGACCCGGGACGCACGCAGGTCGAGCGCGCAGGTGGAGATCGACGGACCAGCGCCGGCCATAGCGTCGAGGGGTCCGATCCGCCACCGGCACCGGGAGCCCCGCATGATCCGCCTGACCCTGCGTTCGCTGCGCGCCGAGGCGCTGCGCATGCTGCTCTCCGCGCTGGCCGTCGTGCTCGGTGTCGCGTTCGTCGCCGGCACCATGATCTTCGTCGACGGGATGCGCGTCGGGGCGTACGAGCGGGCCGGCACCTTCGACCGGCACACCGATCTGGGTGTCTACTCGGCCGGCCGCGAGGTGTTGCCCCCGGCCCTGGTCGACCGGGTGCGTGCGGTCGACGGGGTGGCCGCCGCGGCGGGTGAGCTGACCAACACCGCCGGGATCGTCGGCGCCGACGGTCGGCCGGTGCTCGGCTTCACCATGCTCGTCGCCATCCCCACCGAGGACGCCCTGCGCTCGTACGACGTGGTCGCCGGCCGGTTGCCCGATCGAGTCGGGGAGGTGGTGCTCGACGCGCCGACGGTGGCCGAGGAGGGCTTCGCCCTCGGCGCTGCGGTTCGCATCGGCGGCACCGGCGGCGCGGCCCGCCCGTACACCCTGGTTGGCACCGTCGACGTGGCTGGCACCGCCCGCGACGTCGGCGGTCCGTTCGTCGGCCTGGTCGGGTCGGATGCGCTGGCTCTCACCGGTGAGCGGGGCTTTGGCCGCATCATGGTGGCGGCCCGGCCCGGCGCCTCCGTCACGGCGCTGGCCGAGCGGGTGCGCGCTGTGGCTGGCGCCGACGCCACCGTGAAGAGTCGCCAGCAGATCCTCGACGAGGCCGTCGAGGATGCGGTCCGCAACCTGGACCAGTTCCGGATGCTGCTGTTGATCTTCGTGGGGGTCGCCGTGGTGGTGGCCGGCTTCGTCATCGCCAACACCTTCGCGATCGTGCTGGCGCAGCGCACCCGGCGGACCGCGCTGTTACGCCTGATCGGCGCCACTCGGGCGCAGGTCTTCCGGGCCGCCCTGCTGGAGTCCGCGGTGCTGGGGCTGGTCGCCTCCGCGCTCGGGGTGCTGCTCGGGGTGGCCCTCGCCGGCGGGTTGCGGCTGCTGATGTCCCGGCTGGACGTGCCGGTCACCGGTGGCCTGACCGTGACCGGTTCAACCGTGGTGACCGGCCTGCTGCTGGGCACCGTGCTCACCGTGTGCGCTGCCCTGCTGCCGGCGTGGCGGGGGACACGGGTCGCCCCGGTGGCCGCGCTCACCGACGCCGCGGTGCAGCCCAGCCAGGGCGCTGGTCGGGTTCGGCTGACCGTCGGCGCGGTGGTGCTGGCCGTCGGTGTCGCCGCGCTGGCCGGGGCCGCCAGCGCCGGTCAGTTGCTGCTGGTGGCGGTCGGCGGGGTGCTGGCCTTCTTCGGAATCGTGCTGTTCGGGCCGGTGCTCGTCCCGGCTCTGGCCCGGGTGTTCGGCTGGCCGGCACGCCGCATGCTCGGGGCGACCGGTGAGCTGGCGGTGGCCAACACCGTCCGCAATCCGCGGCGGGTCGCCGCGTCCGCCACCGCCCTGGTGATCGGAATCGGCCTGGTGTCGGCGTTCATGGTCGGCGCGCGTAGCACCAAGGACGGCATCGAACGCAGCGTGGACGCCCAGATCGGGACGGACTTCGTGGTCAGCGGAATCGGTCAGGACCTGCCTGCCGCGCTCGCCGGTGAGCTCGCCGCCCGCCCCGAGTTGGGCGTGGTGCACGAGCAGCGCAGCACGGTCGTGGCCGACGTCGAGGTCCGCGCGGCCCACCCGGCGCTGGTCGGGCGGACGCTGAGCGGAGTGCTGGCCGGCGACGCCGCCCGGGTCGGGCCGGGGCAGGTGCTGGTGCACCGGGAGTTGGCGCAGGCACGTGGCTGGCAGGTCGGCTCCCCGGTGACCGTCCAGGGGCGGTCGTTCCGGGTGGCCGCCGTGGTCACCGACGACACGTCTGGCAGCGCTGCGCCCGCAGGTCACGTCATCGACATGGCCGACGCGGACTTCGCGGCGCTCTTCCCCGGTCAGCGAGGCTTCCTGGCCGAGATCGACCCCGCCGCCGGGGTGAGCGCCGACCAGGCCCGGGACGCGATCGAAGCGGTGCTGGGCCGCTACCCGACGGTGAACCTGATGGACCAGGGTGCGTACAAGAAGATGCTCACCGGCACGGTGGACATGCTGCTCGCCTTCGTCACCGCGCTGCTCGGCCTGGCCGTGGTGATCGCCCTGGTCGGCGTGGCGAACACGCTGAGCCTGTCGGTGGTCGAGCGGACCAGGGAGAACGCCGTACTGCGGGCGGTCGGGCTCACCCGAGGGCGGATGCGGGCGGTGCTCGCCGTCGAGGCGGTGCTGATGGCGCTGGTCGGCGCGGTGCTCGGGATCGGGCTCGGCGCTGGCGTCAGCGCGTCCGCGATGGCCCTGCTGGCCCGCCTCGGCGGGGACTTCCACGTGGTGCTGCCGCTCGGCCAACTCGCACTGATCCTCTGCGTCGCGGTGCTGGCCGCCCTGCTCGCCTCGGTGGTGCCGGCACGCCGGGCGCTGTCCCGCCCCGTTGTCGAGGCGCTCGCCGACCAGTGACGGACGCGGTTCCGACCGGGCGGGTGTCGCGGACGGACACCCGCCGGCCGGCCCCGCCGTCTTCCCCGGCGGCGGGACCGGCCAGCGGTGCCGGGTCTACAGGCGCTCGACCATCGGGCCGACACACCGGTTGCGGGTGTCGAAGACGTAGCGGGCGTGCTGGACCACGAGGTCGTAGTCGAAGCTGTCGTGGTCGGTGACCACCACCACCGCGTCGGCGGCACGCACCTCCCGCTCGGTGAGCCCGACCACGGTGACCCCGGCCGGGATCTGGTGCGCCTCGGCGTACGGCTCGACCGCGTGGACCTCGGCACCGAGAGCCTGCAGCCGGCGGGCCACGTCGACCGCGGGGGAGTCCCGCATGTCGCCGGTGTTCTTCTTGTACGCCAGACCGAGCAGCAGCAGTCGGGCACCGCTGACGGCCCGGCCGTCCCGGTTCAACCCCGCCATGATCCGCTGCGCGACGTGCTCGGGCATCTCGTGGTTGATGTCGTTGGCCAGCTCGATGAACCGGAACTGCCGGCCGAGGCGGCGCTTGACCTGCCACGACAGGTAGCACGGGTCGATCGGCAGGCAGTGCCCCCCGACACCGGGGCCGGGCCGGAACGGCAGGAAGCCGAACGGTTTGGTCTCCGCGGCGTCGATCGCCTGCCAGACGTCGATGTCCAGATGGTGCGAGAGCATGGTCAGCTCGTTGATCAGCGCGATGTTGACCTGGCGGAAGGTGTTCTCGATCAGCTTGGTCAGCTCGGCGACACGGGTGGAGTCCACCGGCACGGTGCGTTCCACGAGGCGCTGGTAGAACCCGTCCACCCGGGCCAGCGACGCCGGGTCCACGCCGGAGACCACCTTCGGGGTGTTCTCCAGCCGCCAGGTCGAGTTGCCCGGGTCGATCCGCTCGGGGCTGTAGCCGAGGTGGAAGTCGCCGGGGCTGCTCAGCCCGCTGGCCGACTCCAGCAGCGGGCGCAGCAGCTCCTCGGTGGTGCCGGGGTACGTGGTCGATTCCAGGATCACCGTGCAACCCGGGCGGACGTACCGGCCGATGCCGACGCCGGCCTGCTCGACGAAGCTCAGGTCGGGGGTGCCGTCGCGCAGCGGGGTCGGCACGGTGATGACGCAGATGTCGAAGCCCTCGGCATCGGTGTACTCCGTGCTGGGGTGGTACCGGCCGCTGCCCAACGCCCGGCCCAGCCGGTCGGTCGGGATGTCCTCGACGAACGACTCGCCGGAGGCCAGACGCTTCACCCGGTCGGCGTCGACGTCAAGGCCGACCACGTCCAGCCCCGCCTCGACGGCACGCATGGCCAGCGGCAGTCCGACGTACCCCTGACCGATCACGACCAGCTTTTCAGCGCTCACCCAGGCTCCCGCAGCAGATGGTGGAAATGGCCTGCTGGGAGCCTAGAGGCGTGTTCAGCGCCGTAAGTCCGTTTTGGGGATATCGGTGCTGGTGGGACTGCTTCGCAGGGGCGGCGCCGATCGGCTCAAACGCCCTCCGGGACCTCCGGACCGGTCGGCGGACTCGTGGTGGGGGGCGGACCGGACGGGGTCGGTGGCTCGTTCGGCGTTGGCGCGGTCGTCGGCGGCGGGCTGGACGGCGACGCGGGGGCGCTCGGCGTCGGCGTCGGCGGGCTCGTTGTCTGGCTGGGCTTCGTGCTCGGTGAAACGGAGACCGAGGCCGACGGGGAGTCGTCGGGGGCGGGCGGCCGATCGGGCCGGCCCGGGTTGTCGGTGGCGATCTGCTCGTTCGCCGCAGGCAGCTCCAGCTGGCCGGTCGGCGCCACCGCCGGCGAGGTGGTCGGCAGATTGACCGCCGGATCCTCGCCGGCATCGCCCGCCGCGCCCAGCGCCGCGCCGAGCCCGACCAGCGCGACCAGCACGGCCGCCGCCGCGCCGACCAGCGGGCCCCGCCGTCGCCGACGCCGACGCTCCGCGCCACTCGCCACCGCCGCGCCGGCCGGCACGTCGGCACGGGTGCCGGGACCGGCGTCGCGCAGCGCGACAGGCGTCGCCATCGCCGTCGGCGGCTCGCCGTCGGTGACCGCGGTCCGGGCGGCCTCCGCCATCGCCGCACCGCTGGTGAACCTGTCGAGCGGATCCTTGGCCAGAGCCCGCGACACCAGGGCGCGGACCGCCTCCGGGATGTCGTGCGGCAGCTCCGGCGGCTCGTCGTCCAGGTGTCGGACGGCGACCTGGAGCGGATTGTCGCCGGTGAACGGCGGACTGCCGGTGAGGCAGCAGTACGTGACCGCGCCCAGGGCGTAGATGTCGGTGGCACCGCTGACCGGCCGGCCAGCGGCCTGCTCGGGAGCCATGTAGAGGGCGGTGCCCGGCACCGCGTTGGCGCTGGTGATGCTGGTGATGTCGGTGGAACGGGCCACGCCGAAGTCCACCAGGACGACCGTGCCGTCCTCGTGCACCAACAGGTTGCTGGGCTTGACGTCGCGGTGCACGATGCCGCCGCGGTGCGCCGCGTTCAGTGCCGCGGCGGCCTGGGCCACGATCGACATCGTCTCGGCCACGTCGAGCCGGCCGGCCGTCTCGATCCGCTTGGACAACGGCTCGCCGGCGACGAACTCCATGACGAGGTAGTCCGCCCGACCGCCGTCGGGCAGGTCGTCCGCGCCGCAGTCGAAGACCTGCACGATGCCGGGGTGCCGCAGCGCTGCCATGATCCGGGCCTCAGCCCGGAACCGGGCGATGAAGTCGGGGTCGGAGACCAGGGCGGGCAGCAGAACCTTGACCGCTACCTGCCGGCCGAGGATCAGGTCGGAGGCACGCCAGACGTCGCCCATACCGCCCGTGGCGACACGTTCGTCCAAGCGGTAACGACCGCTGAGCACGACCTCCGATGACAACACGGCATTACCGTACCTAGAGTGCCGCGCCGCGGCGCGCCGCGGCTGGTCGGCCGGGCGGCTGGTACGGACTGGTCCGTCCGGCCTGACCTCTGCGGACGTTGCGATCTCTGTGACGACGCGACGACCTGGCGTAATGAAATCCGACATATTTCGGCGTACGGATGCTGGAAAGTGGCAACCGAGCGCCTTGTGACGCGGTTGGCGTCCCCGGGCCGCAGGGCGTTACGGCCACACGCCGTCCCGCGGGGTTGAAAATTGTCACTCTTCCGTGACACGGTGCCGACTTGTCGGGTCGGTGGTCCGCTCCTAGCGTTAGCCCGGCTCGGGCCCGCCCGGCGACCTCGGCGGCAGCGCGCCGAGCCGACCGTCCCGGCGCTGGCCCAGACGCCCGGCCACCTCGGTCGCGGGGCGCGATGAGATCGGCGGGGGGCGGTACGGGTGCGGAAGCTGGTCGGGCGGACGATTCGTACCGCGTGGTCCGCCTCAGCGCGGCTGATCGGGTTGGCCCGCGCCGGGCGATCCACGGGCCGCGGATGACCGGCGAGCTGTCGGGGGCGGTCAGCGCAGCACAGGCCGGGGACGAGGAGGCGTTCCGCGTCCTCTACCGCAACCTCCAGCCGGGTCTGCTGCGGTACCTGACCGTCCTTGTCGGCGCGGACGCCGAGGACGTCGCTTCCGAGACCTGGCTGCAGATCTCCCGCGACCTGCCCAGCTTCACCGGCGGCGAGTTCCGTGCGTGGACCGTCACCATCGCCCGCAACCGGGCGATGGACCACCTGCGCCGGCTGCGTCGTCGACCGTCCCTGCCGGTCCCGGTGCACGCGCTCGTCGACCTGGCCAGCGACGCGGACACCGCCGAGCGGGCCAGCGAGACGATCGGCACCGAGACCGCCCTGGCACTGATCGCCACCCTGCCTCCCCGCGAGGCCGAAGCAGTCCTGCTGAGGGCCGTGATCGGCCTAGACGCGGAATCCGCCGGGCGGGTGTTGGGCCGCCGGGCCGGTGCCGTCCGGACCGCCGCCCACCGGGGTTTGCGACGGCTCGCAGCCCTGCTGGAGCCGCAGACCCCGGCATGGCCGTCAACCGAGGTCGAGGGGGTGCCGCCGACCCGCACGGGTAGCGGACCGTCCCTGCGGGCGCCGCACGTCGAGCCGGCGGACGGCTGACGTGAGGGGATTCCCGATGAACCCGTTCCGACGGGCCGACCATGCCGAAACCGAACGGCTGCTCGACTCGGCCCGCGCCAACACGGACACCGCGCCGGATCCGGCCCGCCCCGCCCCGCCCACCGAGGCGGACGCGACGTCGCTTCAGGTGCAGGCGTCTGCCCCGGTCGTACCCCCAGCCGAGCCGGTGGCCGGGTTGCTTGCCGCAGCCGCCGGCCCGATCCGGCCGGGGGAGTTGGCCGGCGAGGAGGCCGCGCTGGCCGCGTTCCGGGCCGCCCGGGCCAACCCGGCGCCGTCCGTGCCACACCGGCCGCACCGTCGTCGCCTGACCACGGGCGCGGTGGCCTGGATCGGCGCGTTGGCGGCCACCGCAACGGCGGGCGCCGCCTTCGCCGCGGTCACCCGCGACCGGGCACCGGATCCGCTGCCCCCGGCACCGTCCAGCACGTCACCGACCCCCGACCAGGGTGCGCACCCGTCCGGCGGGCGCACCGTCAAGCCCAGCCGATCGGCGTCACCCGCCACACCGTCGCCCGCCACGCCGTCGCTCACCGTGACACCGTCGGCCTCCACCGCGCCCGGCGGCCAGTTGCACGGCCTGTGCCGCGCCTGGCAGGCCAAGAAGCCCGCACAACGGGAGAAGGCGCTGCGCACGCCGGCCTTCGGAAGGCTGGTGACCGCCGCCGGCAGTGCCGATGAGGTCGAGGCGTACTGCCAGCGGCTGGTGCCCACGGCGAAGCCGTCCGAATCGGCGAAGGCCACGCCGTCACACCCGCGGACGGGCCACCCCACCCCCGAGTGAGGTGGCCGGCGGCTGGGGCGGTTCAGTTCCGCCCTGCGCGGGAAATTCGTCTGTTAGACAGAAGTTGGTGGCGCCGTGCACGCCCCCGACGGTGTCGGTGGGTGGGTTTACGGTGGCACGGTTTCCCGGAGCCGGCGCACGGAGAGGGGGCCGAGCGATGGTGACGTCGCCCGAGTTGGACCGCAGCGCCATCCTGCGCGAGTCCGCCGCCGCAGGGCGGCACCTCGCCCGGATCTGCTTCAAGACCGGCCCACCGACACACACTGGCGTCGAACTTGAATGGACCGTGCACGACGCCGCCGATCCCGCCCACCCCGTCGACCCGACGCGGCTGCGGGCGGCGCTGGGGCGGCACAGCCCCGCCACGCTGGATGCCACCAGCCCGGTCGAGCCGCTGCGACACGGCGGCATGGTGACCCTGGAGCCGGGCGGCCAGTTGGAGATCTCCACCCCGCCCCGTCCCTCGGTCGCCGCGTTGATCCAGGCCACCGAGGCCGACATCGTCCAGGTCACCGACCTGCTGGCCGCCGCCGGGCTGATCCTCGGCCGCAGCGGCATCGACCCACACCGACGGCCCCGCCCGGTGCTGGAAACTCCCCGCTACCGCGCGATGCGCGGTGCCTTCGACCGGCGCGGTCCGGCCGGCCGAACAATGATGTACAGCACCGCGGGCCTGCAGGTCTGCCTCGACGCCGGTGAGCCGGATCAGGTCGCTGACCGCTGGGCCACGGCCCACGCGGTCGGGCCGCCGCTGCTCGCGGCGTTCGCCTCCGCCACCCGACACGCCGGGCGGAGCACCGGCTGGGCCTCCGCCCGGATGGCCGCCTGGCTGGCCATCGACCCGGCCCGCACCCGCCCGGTCTGGGTCCCCGGCCGCGTCGACGAGGACCCGACCGCCACCTGGATCCGGTACGTGCTCGCCGCGCCGCTGCTCTGCCTGCGCCGGCACGGCCCGGACTGGACGGCCCCGCCCGGCGTGACCTTTGCCGACTGGCTCGACGGCGCGCTGCCCCAACCACCCACCACCGATGACCTCGACTACCACGTCAGCACCCTCTTTCCGCCGGTGCGGCCGCGCGGCTACCTGGAGCTGCGCTACCTGGACGCCCAGCCCGACCGGGACTGGCGGCTCCCGCTGGCGGTACTGACCGCACTCTTCACCGACCCGGGCACGGTGCGCGGGGCGTACACGATCGCCGCGCCGGTCGCGCACCGCTGGTCGGCCGCAGCCCGGCACGGCCTGGCCGACCCGGCGCTGGCCGCCGCCGCGACGGCCCTGCTCGACCTGGCTCTGACCGCCCTGCCCCGGCTGGGCCTGCCGGCCGGCACCCACGACGAGATCCAGCGAGGTGTACGACGGCGGCTGGCCGCCGCGAAGCGGGGGGTTCGGTGAGTGCGAGGAGTGAGCCGGGGTTGCGAGCCCCGCAGTCGCGAGCGAAGGCGGTTCGGTGAGTGCGAGGAGTGAGCCGGGGTTGCGAGCCCCGCAGTCGCGAACGGAAGGTGGCGCGGTGATCGGGAGCGGGACGGAGCACGTTGACGGGGAGCGACTGCGCGCCCGGATCGCGGTGGAGTTGGCACGCGCCCGCTCCCGCACCACGCTGCTGACCGAGGTGGTCGACGACGCCGACCTGATGCGTCAGCACTCACCGCTGATGTCGCCGCTCGTCTGGGACCTCGCCCATGTGGGCAACCAGGAGGAGCTCTGGCTGGTCCGCGACGTCGGGGGCCGCGAGCCGGTCCGGTGCGACATCGACGAGTTGTACGACGCGTTCAAGCAGCCGCGCCGGGACCGCCCGGCGCTGCCCCTGCTACCGCCCGCCGAGGCGCGCGCCTACCTGGACACCGTCCGGGACAAGGTGCACGACCTGCTCGACGGGGTGGCCTTCACCGAGCGGCCGTTGGTCGCCGACGGGTTCGCCTTCGGCATGATCGTGCAGCACGAGCAGCAGCACGACGAGACCATGCTCGCCACCCACCAACTGCGCTCCGGGCCGGCGGTGCTGCACGCCCCGCTGCCGCCGGAGCCGTCGGCCCGGGTCGGCGGGGAGGTGCTGGTCCCGGCCGGTGAGTTCACCATGGGCACCGACACCGACCCGTGGGCCCTGGACAACGAACGCCCCGCGCACCGCGTCGACCTCCCGGCGTACGTCATCGACGCCGCCCCGGTCACCAACGGCCAGTACGCAGCCTTCATCGCCGACGGCGGCTACACCGATCAGCGCTGGTGGAGCCCGGCCGGCTGGGCACACCGGCTTCGGGAGCAGCTCAGCGCGCCGATGCACTGGCGCCGTGACGGCGACGACTGGTCATGTCAGCGCTTCGGCCGGTGGAGCCGGGTCCGCGCCGACGAGCCGGTGGTGCACGTGTGCTGGTACGAGGCACAGGCGTACGCGGCGTGGGCCGGCAAGCGGCTGCCGACCGAGGCGGAGTGGGAGAAGGCGGCCCGTTGGGACCCGGCAACCGGGAGGTCCCGCCGCTATCCCTGGGGCGACGACGACCCGACCGAGGCACACGCCAACCTCGACCAACGCCACCTGCGGCCGGCGCCGGTCGGCGCGTACCCGGGGGGTGTCTCGCCCTTGGGTGTGCACCAGCTCATCGGTGACGTCTGGGAATGGACGTCGACCACGTTCAACGGGCATCCCGGCTTCACCGCGTTCCCCTACCGCGAATACTCGGAGGTCTTCTTCGGCGACGACTACCGGGTGCTGCGCGGTGGCTCGTTCGGCACAGACCGTTCGGCCTGCCGGGGCACCTTCCGCAACTGGGACTATCCGATCCGCCGGCAGATCTTCAGCGGTTTCCGCTGCGCGCGTGACGCCCGACCGGACGAGTCGCACCGGTGAGCCGCAGCGCGACCGGCGGCCGGGTACGCGAGGTGCGCTGATGTGTCGGCATGTGGCCTACCTGGGGCCGCCGGTCACCCTGGCCGAGGTTCTGTTCGATCCGCCGCACTCGCTGGTGCGGCAGTCCTGGGCGCCTCGCGACATGCGCGGCGGCGGCACCATCAACGCCGATGGGTTCGGCGTCGGCTGGTACCCGGGCGAGGGCGAGCCGGTGCGCTACCGACGGGCGCAGCCGATCTGGAGCGACCCGACCATCGCCCAGCTCGCGACGGTGACCCGCACCGGCGCGGTGCTCGCGGCGGTGCGCTCGGCCACCGTCGGGATGGCGGTGCTCGACGGCGCCGCCGCGCCGTTCGCCGAGGGGCGGTGGCTGTTCAGCCACAACGGGGTGGTGCGCGGCTGGCCGGACGCCGTGGTGCCGCTCGCCGCCGGCCTGCCGGTGCGTGACCTGCTCACCCTGGACGCCGCCACCGACTCGGCGTTGCTCTGGGCGCTGGTGCGGCACCGGCTGCGCGCTGGCGAGGACCCGGCCGAGGCGGTCGGGCGGACGGTGGCCGATGTCGCCGCGGCCGCCCCCGGGTCGCGGCTCAACCTGCTGCTCACCGACGGGCGCCGGGCGGTGGCCAGCGTGGCCGGGCACGCGTTGTCGGTCCGCGAGACGCCGGGCTCGGTGGTGCTCGCCTCCGAGCCGCACGACGACGATCCCGGGTGGCGGGCGGTGCCCGAGGGGCATCTGGTCGTCGCCACGGCGGGCGAGGTGCGGGTACGTCCACTGCCGGGCCGGAGCGCCACACCGGTCGGGCACGCAACGGTTGATCGAGCTGAGAGGTGAACCGATGACCGCGGAACCGCTGGAGATCTACCTCGAAGAGCACGACCTGGAGCGCGGCCTGCGCGACGATGTCCGGGCGGGTCTGAGCGCCGGGCAGAAGTGGCTGCCGCCGAAGTGGTTCTACGACGCCCGGGGCAGCGAGCTGTTCGAGGAGATCACCCGCCTTCCGGAGTACTACCCGACCCGGGCCGAGCGGGTGGTGCTGGCCGAGCGCGCCCCCGACATCGCGGCGCTGACCAGGGCCAAGACCTTGATCGAGCTGGGCTCCGGCTCGTCGGAGAAGACTCGGCTGCTGCTGGACGCCTTCACCCGTCGTGGTGGGCTGGGCACGTTCGTCCCGCTCGACGTGTCGGTCAGCGCGCTGCTCGGGTCCACCGCCCAGATCGCCGCCGACTACCCGAGCCTGCGGGTCCGGGGCATCGTGGGTGACTTCACCCGGCAACTGGACCGGCTGCCCACCGGCGGCCGACGGCTGGTGGTGTTCCTCGGCGGCACCATCGGCAACCTGATGCCCGCCGAGCGGGCCGAGTTCCTGACGGCGATGCGGGCCGCGCTGGAGGTTGGCGATTGGCTGCTGCTCGGCACCGACCTGGTGAAGGACCCGTCGGTGATCGTGCCCGCGTACGACGACGCCGCCGGGGTGACCGCCGAGTTCAACCGCAATGTGCTGCACGTGATCAATCGGGAGCTGGGCGCTGATTTCGACCCTGCGGCGTTCGAGCATGTCGCCCTCTGGGACCCGACGCACGAGTGGGTCGAGATGCGGTTGCGGGCGACCCGGCCGATGCGGGTGCGTGTGCTGGACATGATCGTGGACTTCGCGGCGGGGGAGGAACTGCGCACGGAGGTCTCGGCGAAGTTCCGCCCGGAGGTGATCGCCGCGGAGTTGGGCGCGGCGGGCTTCGCGACGACGGAATTCTGGACCGACCCGGACGGGCTCTTCGGGGTCACGCTGGCGCGGGCACGGTGAGCCTGTTCACCCACCCCGAAGTGACCTTCCGGTGATCGGATAGGCTGATCGCGCGAAGGGGAGTAGCCCCCAATGTCGTGGTCGACATACTGGTGCGTTTCGCATCCGGCCACGCGGCCCCGGTTTCTCAGGGGCGGGCGAGACCTTCGACTCAGGCTGTTGCAGCCGGGTCGAGGGCGTCCCTGTACCTCCTCCCGGTGTGAGCGGGAAGGACGTCATGGAGGGATTTTTCGTCGCGCTGGTCGTCAGCTTCGGCGTCATCTTCGTCGCCGAGCTGGGGGACAAGTCCCAGCTGATGGCGCTGACCTTCGCCACGCG
Source organism: Micromonospora sp. NPDC005413 (assembly GCF_040606435.1). Taxonomy (NCBI): domain Bacteria; kingdom Bacillati; phylum Actinomycetota; class Actinomycetes; order Micromonosporales; family Micromonosporaceae; genus Micromonospora; species Micromonospora sp. NPDC005413. The sequence goes on along the minus strand of NZ_JBEXEV010000033.1, from coordinate 10,328 downwards.
GTTCAAGCCGATCCCGGTGTTGATCGGCATCACGGTCGCCACGGCGGTGGTGCACCTGGCGTCGGTCGCCATCGGCGTGGGTCTCGGGGCGGTGTTGCCGACCGAGTGGATCTCCCTGGTGGCCGGCGTGGCTTTCCTCGGCTTCGGCGCGTGGACGCTGCGCGGGGACAAGCTCACCGAAGAGGAGAAGCGCAAGGCGGAGAAGACCAGCAAGACCGCGATCGTGGCGGTGTCGGTGGCGTTCTTCCTGGCCGAGTTGGGCGACAAGACGATGCTCGCCACGATCACGCTCGCCACCAAGTACGGCTGGTTCGGCACCTGGCTCGGCTCCACTCTCGGAATGGTGGCCGCGGACGCGCTGGCCATCCTGGTCGGCCGGATGCTCGGTCGCCGGCTGCCGGAGAAGGCCATCAAGTACGGCGCTGCGATCCTCTTCGCCATCTCTGGTCTCTGGCTGATCCTGGAGGCGGTGAACGAGCTGACCTGAGTGCCGACTAGCTGCCCCGAGGGCGGGTAACGGCCCGAGGTGGGGCCGGCCGAGCTGTTGCGCCACGGTGACCAGGTGTTGGTTGCCGTGGTGGAGGTGGCCGGCGCACTGGTGATCTTCGTCGGCGCGGTCTGGGCGGCGGTGCGGTTCGTGGTCGAAGGGCTGCGACATCGCACCGCCGCCGTTTTCACTCCGATCCGGCTCTCGCTGGGCCGGTTTCTGACCCTCGGCCTCGAATTCCAGTTGGCGGCCGACGTGCTGCGGACCGCGGTGTCCCCGTCGTTCGACCAGATCGGCCAACTGGCCGCCATCGCCACGATCCGGACGGCGTTGAACTACTTCCTGGGCCGGGAGATCCGTCAGGAGCAGCGGCAGGTCGCCGAGGGAGAGCGTCGGACGTGATGGAAGCCCTGGTCACGGCGGTAACAACGCTGGCCCTGGTCACCGGTGTGGTCATCGTGCTCAGCACCGGGGCACTCCGGAGCGCCGTCCGGGTGCTGCTGGACCTGCTGACCGCGGCGGGCCTGCTCCGCCTCGCCGGCGACCCGGGCTGGAACGGCCTGGCCGGGGCGGTGGCGATCATCGCCCTGCGTCAACTGCTCGGGGCCGCACTGAGCGCCCCACCCCCGTGGTCCGGGCGACAATCCCCGGCGTCCTGCGCCGGGGACGACCACCACCTACCGTTGGCGGTGAGAGGCGAAACCGGGGAAAGCGGGAGGATAACCACATGAGGCGGCACGACGAACCGAACGAGTACGGCTTCGCCGGCGAAGGCACCGCTCCGGAGCCGCCGCCCGCGGACAAGCCTGACGAGCAGGATCGCGCCGAAGCGGTGGCGGTGCCGGGCGACGATCTCACCGCGCCGACGGCCGAGGCGCTGGTCGAGGAGACCGAGGACCTGCCGCCCGCCGAGCGTCGCCACTGATCGGAGGCCCACGGCGCGGCCCGGGGAGGAGCGCGACCAACGCGCCGACCCCGCTCAGCGGTCGGCTGGCCGCTGGTAGACGTCGGGCACGCCGTCGCCGTCCTCGTCCAGCCGTTCCCGCTCCGCCACCCGGCGGTACGCCGCGTTACGGCGCACGAGCACCGTGGCTGCCAGCCCGGCGGAGATCACCGACCCGAGCAGCACGGCTGCCTTGACCCGGTCGTCGGCCGTGCTGCCGGCGCCGAAGGCCAGGTCGCCGATGAGCAGCGACACGGTGAACCCGACGCCGGCCAGCAGGGCGATCCCGAGCAGGTCCGACCAGGTGATGTCCTCGTCCAGTTCGGCGCGGGTGAACCGGGCCAGCAGGTACGTCGAGCCGAAGATGCCGATGCTCTTGCCGAGCACCAGGCCGCCGACGATCGCGATCACCACCGGGTCGGTCAGCAGGGCGCCCAGGTCGGTGCCGCGCAGGGTGACCCCGGCGGCGAACAGGGCGAAGATCGGCACCGCGAGGCCGGCCGACACGGGCCGCCAACGGTGCTCCAGGTGCGCGGCGAGCCCGCCCTCGTCCGCCCCCGTACCGCTCACGGCCGGCTGGCCGTCACCCGCCGCCCGGCGGCGGGCCAGCACCGGGACCGTGAAGCCGAGCAGGACGCCGGCGACCGTGGCGTGCACACCCGAGGCGTGCACCAGGGCCCAGGCGGTGATCGCGAGTGGGATCAGCGCCCACCACCAGCTACGCCCGCGCTGCACCAGCAGCGCGAAGAGCCCGATCGGGGCCAGCGCGGCGAGCAGCGGAACGGGATGGAAGTCGGCGGTGTAGAAGACCGCGATGATGGTGATCGCGAACAGGTCGTCGACCACGGCGAGGGTGAGCAGGAAGGCGCGCAGGCCCTGGGGCAGGTGCGAGCTGACCACCGCGAGCACGGCCAGCGCGAAGGCGATGTCGGTGGCGGTCGGGATGGCCCAGCCGCGCAGCCCTTCGCCGCTCGCGCTCAGGACGACCGCCACGTAGATCAGCGCCGGCATCAGCATCCCGCCGAGGGCGGCCACCACGGGCAGCGCGGCCCTGCGCGGGTCGCGTAGTTCACCGGCGACGAACTCCCGCTTGAGCTCCAGGCCCACCACGAAGAAGAAGATGGCCAGCAGGCCGTCCGCCGCCCACGTGGCCACGTCCAGGTCGAGGTGCCACGGCGCGCCGCCGGGCCAGGGCACCCAGCCGCCGAGCCGGGTGTACGAGTCGGACCAGGGGGAGTTGGCCCAGATCAGCGCGGTCACGGCACCGAGCAGCAGCAGCGCGCCACCGACGGTCTCGGTGCGCAGCACGTCGGCCAGGTGTCGGGCCTCGGGCCAGGAAGATCGGGAGAACAGGCGAACCTTCGGCCGGCGCTGCTCGGATGGCGGGGTGCGGGGGGTCATGTGCGGGGCTCACCTCGGGAAACAGGACGGCAGGAATCCACTTGCCGACCAGACTTCCCGGCACACCGCTGCCGACCCTATCCGGCTCCGCCGTCGGCAGCGACCGCAGGGCCGATGGGGCACCCTCCGGTCCTTCTGGACTTATTACCGCTCTCGCCGCTGCCGAATCGACGTTTGTCGGGTTGGTCATGCGAGTGCACATCTCGCCGCCGGAAAATACATAACTCCGGACATAAGCCGTATGAGCGGCTTTAATAGTTTCACGAGTTTAGAGACGACCTTGGGGGTTTTCGTGAAGTTCTTTGGCGTAACCGGATCGACACGGAGGCGCTCCTGATGGACCTGCTCCGCCAATTGCGCCACGTGCGTCGGCACTGGTGGGTCGCGCTGGTCACGGTCATGGTGGCCCTGGGCGTCTCGGCGTTCCTGACCGTACGGGCCCAACCCCGGTACGTCGCCTCGGTGACCTTCTTCGTTACCACCCCCAACTCGGGCGTCAGCGACGCCTACCAGGGTGGTCTCTTCCTTCAGCAGCGCGTCAAGTCGTACGCCGACCTGCTCAGCAGCGACCGGCTGGCGCAGAGCGTGGTGGCCGAGACCCCGATGGGCCTCACCGCGGACGAGGTGCAGCGCCGGGTGAGCACGTCCACCGAGACCGGCACCGTTCTGCTGCGGGCGTCGGTCACCGACACCGACCAGACCCGGGCGTTGCGGGTGACGGAGACCCTCGCCGCGAAGTTCGTCGAACTCGTGCAGAGGGTCGAGACACCACCCGAGGGCAAGACGCCGATCAAGATCGAAGTAGTCAGTGGCCCACGGGTGAGCGCCAGCCCCGTCTCGCCGCAGCCGGTCCGCAACCTCACCCTCGGTGGCCTGGTCGGTCTGCTCCTCGGTGTCGGTCTGGCCATCCTGCGCGGCGTCGCCGACGTTCGGCTACGCGACGCCGCAGGCCTGCAACGGGTCACCGGCAGCCCACTGCTCGGTGAGATTCCGTTCGAGGCCAACGCCCGCACCGCTCCACTGATCGTGGGCGACGCCGCGACCTCGGCGCGCGCCGAGGCGGTTCGCAAGCTGCGTACCAACCTGCGCTTCGTGGATGTCCACGAGCCGGCCCGGGTCATCGCCGTGACCAGCGCCCTGCAGGGCGAGGGCAAGACGACACTCTCCTGCAACCTGGCCATCGCGCTGGCCGAGGCGGGTTGGCGGGTGCTGTTGGTCGACGCGGACCTGCGCCGCCCGAAGGTCGACGACTACCTGGGCCTGGACGCGGGTGTCGGCCTCACCGACGTGCTGGTCGGCGACGTGCAGGTCGGCGACGTCGTGCAGCGCTGGGGGGACAAGTCGCTGCTGGTGCTGCCCAGCGGCTCCGCCCCCCCGAATCCGAGCGAGCTGCTCGGTTCCAAGGCGATGTCGGACCTGCTGCTGTCGCTGCGCGAGTCGGCGGACATCGTCATCATCGACACCGCGCCGCTGCTCGCGGTGACCGACGGCGTGGTCGTGGCCGTGCAGGCCGACGGTGCGCTGCTGGTGACCCAGCAGGGTCGTACCTCGCGGACCCAGGTGGCCGCGGCGGCCCGCGCACTGCACTCGGTCTCGGTCCGGCTGCTCGGCTGCGTGCTCAACATGGCCAAGGTCGCCAAGGCCGAGGCGTACCAGTACGAGGCCTACCGGGTGGTCACCTCGACGCCGAAGGCGTCGGTGCCGACCGACCGGGCCACGTCCGGTCGGCACAGCGACACCACCACCGGGGTCAACGGCGTCGCCGACCACACCCAGGAGCTCACCCGGCTGCCCCGATGAGCGCGGCGAGGGGTCGCAGCGACCGTTCGATCTCCTCGGCGCAGCGTCGGAAGTCGGCGGCGGTGCCGCCGATCGGGTCCCGAAGGTCGTCCGCGTCCGGGGCGGCGGGTTGCAGCCGGCCCCGGGCCTGGGCGGCGGCGGCGATCGCCGCCCGCAGCGGGTCGTCGGCCGACCCGGCGGGCGGCTCGGCCGCCGCGGCGAGCCGGCCGAACTGGTGCAGCGTGAACGTCCGGTGCAGCGCTCCCGGCGCCAGCGCGGTGCAGACCGAGCGCTGGCGTCGGGTCGCGGTCAGCACGAGCGTCGCGTCGACCAGGTGCTCGGGGCGCAGCTCCCGGGTCCGGAACGCCGCCGGGTCCGCGCCGCTCTCGGTGACGACCTCCATGGCGTACGGGTGCATGGTCATCCCGTCGATCGCGTCGGTGCCGGCGCTCGCCACGGTGACGGGCCGGTCGGCCAGCAGCCGGCGGGCCAGGTACTCGGCCATCGGCGACCGGCACAGGTTGGCGTGGCAGACGAACAACACGCGATCAGCCATCGGTGCCCCTCTCATCGGTGCGGACACGGGTGCCCGCACCGCGGGGGCGGTGCGTCGACGCCGGTGGCCGCGCAGGGAGGGGTTGTCGGAATCGTACGCGGGCCGGACGCCCGCCGGTCATGGTGCCGCGCCGGCCGACGCCGATCCGTGCTGGACGGGGGCGAACAGGTGAGGATCGGCATCCTGTCGTACCACTTTCCGCCCGAGCCGGCGTTCATCCCCGGGAGCCTTGCCGAGGAGTTGGCCGCGCGTGGGCACGAGGTCCGGGTGCTGACCGGATTTCCGGACTACCCGGGCGGGCACGTCTATCCCGGCTGGCGGCAGCGTTGGCACCACGAGACGCACAGCGAACGGCTGACCGTCCGGCGGGTGCCCCGGTACCTCGGAGATGCCGGGTCCACCCGAGCCCGGATGGCCAGCTACCTCTCCTTCGCCGGCAGCGCGACGCTGACCGCGCGCCGGTTCCTTGGCGACGTGGACGCGCTCTACGTCTTTCAACTGCCGGCCACGACGTTTGCCGCCGCCGGGGTGCTCCGGCTGCTCGGGCAGGTGCCGGCGGTGCTGCACGTGCAGGACGTCTGGACCCGTGACGGCGCCGAGGAGGCGGGCGAGGGGCGCTGGGCGGCGCGGATGGGCAGCGCGATGACCCGGATCTACCGGGCCGCGGCGCGGATCGCGGTCGCGGCGCCGTCGATGCGGGATCTGGTGGTCGCCGCCGGCGCTGACCCGGCCCGGGTACGGCTGGTGCTGAATTGGACCGACGAGCGGATCTTCCACCCGGCGACGCCCAGCGCGGCCGCCCGGCAGTTGGTCCGCCGGGATGGTCGGTGCGTGGTGATGCACGCCGGGACCATCGGCGCGCGGCAGGGGCTGGAGACCGCGGTCCGGGCGGCCGCGGCGCTGGACCGGACGATGGATCTGGTCCTGGTCGGCTCCGGAGCGGCGGAGCGGCGGGTGCGGGGGCTCGCCGCCGAGTTGGGTGCGGACAACGTCCGCTTCCTGGAGCGCCGGTCGCCGGTCGACATGCCCGAGCTGTATGCCGCCGCCGACTACCAGCTGGTCATGTTGCGTGACCTTCCGGAGCTGCGCGGGATGGTGCCGGGCAAGCTCCAGGCCGCGCTCTCCTGCGCCGCGCCGGTGGTCGCCTCAGCCGGTGGGGACACGGCCGAGCTGGTCGAACGGGCCAGGGCAGGACTGTCCTGCCCGCCGGAGGACTGGGCGACGCTGGCCGACCGGTTCTGGCTGGCCGCCACCATCCCCCCGCCGACACGCGCCGAAATGGGTCGCCGGGGGCGGGAGGCGTACCTGCGGGAGATGTCGCTGCCAGCCGGGGTGGACCGGATCGAGCGGCTGCTGCATGAAGCGGCGGGACGTGTCCCTGAGGCCGTCGCCGACCCGCGAGAAAACCTCGCGTAACGGACGAGAAATGCCATAACGGTACGAGCTTCGTTGGTACGTGTGAGGAACGTCAGGGATATCGAACCTTCTGTCCGATTCCCGGAAACAGGAGTGTGGTGTGACGGAAAGCGAACGGCCGACCCGGCGGCGAAGCCGGTCCCGGCGCCGTCGGCGTGCCCGACTGCGACGGGCACTCCTCGGTGCCCTGGTGGTCGGCTCGCTGCTGCTGGCGACCGGCGGGTGGATCGGCTTCCGTGGCTGGCAGGCGCGTGCTCACCTGCTCAACGCCGCTGGCCTGGCCCGGGAATTGAGCGCCCAGGTGGTCGGTGGGGACACCGACCGTGCCCTGCGGACCCTCGCCGCCCTTCAGGAGCAGTCCGGCGCGGCCCGGGCCGCGACCGCGGACCCTGGCTGGCGGCTCGCTCGGCGTACCCCGATCGCCGGCGACGACGCCGACGCGGTCCGACGGATCGCCGTGGCCATCGACGAACTGGCCCGACAGGCGTTTCCGGCCCTGCTGCGGACGGACCTGACCAGCCTCGTGCCCACCGAGGGTCGGCTGGACCTGGCCCGGCTCACCGCTGTCTCCGCCGAGCTGACCCGGGTGCACGAGTCGGTGCAGCGTACGCGCCGGGACCTGGCGGAAGTGCCGGCCGACAACCTGGTCAGCCAGATCCGGCAGGCGCTGACCGACCTGCGTGGCGAGATCGACCGACTGGCCAGCCTCACCACCGCCGCCGACCAGGGAGCCCGCCTGCTGCCGCCGCTGCTCGGCGCGAACGGCCCGCGACGATACCTGCTGGTCTCGCAGAACCTCGCCGAGCTGCGCGCCACCGGCGGCATGTTCGGCGCGTACGCGATGATCGAGGCCGAGAACGGCAAGGTGAAGATGGGCAAGCAGGGCAGCAGTGCCTCGCTCGGCCGGTTCACCCCGGCGCTGAAGCTGCCCGCCGAGACCCGCGCACTCTGGACCGACCTGCCCGGCATCTATCCCGCCGACGTCAATCTGTCCCCGCACTTCCCGACCGCCGCCGCGTTGTACCGCGAGATGTTCCGCCGCAAGACGGGCACCACGGTCGACGGCGTGCTCGCCGTCGACCCGGTGGTGCTGTCCTACCTGCTCAAGGCGACCGGCCCGGTGATGGTGCCCGGTGGTGTCCCGCTGGCCAGCGAGAAGGTCGTGCAAACCCTGCTCAACGACAGCTATCAGCGGCTGAACATCACGCAGCAGGACGAGTTCTTCGCGGCGTCGGCCGCTGCGGTCTTCGACGCCTTCTTCAAGAAGAATGTCAACCCGAAGGTGTTGTTGTCCGCATTTGACCGTGCTATCACTGAACGCCGGATATTGTTCTGGAGTGCCCGATCTGAGGAACAACGGACATTCGGCGACAGCCGGATGGCCGGGACGCTTCCGGAAAAGGACACCGTGCCGACGGTCGGCGTGTTCCTCAACGACGGCAGCGGCGCGAAGCTCGGCTACTACCTGCGGCCGACGGCGAACCTGACGGTGGGCGAATGCCAGCCCGACGGCCGCCGTGAGCTCCGGCTGCGGGTGACTCTGCGCTCGACGGCGCCGAAGTCCGGTCTCAGTGAGTCGGTCCTCGGCCTCGGCATGGCGGGGGACCCGTACACCATGCGCACTTTGGTGTCGATCTTCAGCCCGGCGGGCGGGAGTGTGCTTGACGCTCGTCTCGACGGCACGGAGATCGCAATGGGCAGCGGTACCGAACGTCGCCGCCAGGTCGCCACGGTCAACGTCGAGGCGAGCCCGGGCGCCGAACGGACGTTGGAGGTCGCCCTGTTGACCGCCAAGACCGGCGTCGGACAGGCCGAGCTGTGGCTGACCCCCACCGCCAGCCCTTGGACCACCCAAGTTCATTCCGCACCAAGCTGTGACCAGTAGGAGGGAACCAACTATGCGGCTATCCCGCATCATCATGGCGCTCACGGTCGGCCTGGCCGTGGTGGCCGTGCCGACCGCGGCGGGGGCGGCACAGCCGCAGCCGCAGCCGTCGCCGACGATCACGGACACGCCTCAGCCACCGCCATACGTGCCAGCGCCCCCGTTGCTGACCGTCAACCGGCCGACGATCTTCCTGGGCGAGACGGTCATTCTGACCGGCACCAACTTCGGTCCGACCGAGACCGTCGACATCGTCGTGACGGTCACACCGCTGGCAGCCCCGGCTGCCGGCCAGGCGCCGGCCCGCCGCAGCGACGGCAGCACCGTGGCCATGGCCCCCGTGGCCTACCAGGCGAGCGCGCCCCCGAGCTTCACGGCGTACACCGACGCCCAGGGTCGCTTCACCAAGAGCTACAAGCCGTCGGTGACGGGTCTGCTGACCTTCACCGCCACGGGCCGGGAGTCCGGCCGGACCGCCAGCACGGAGCTGCGGGTGCTGCACAAGAAGCAGCCCCTGCCCGTCACGGGTGACAGCCTCGGCACGCCCATGAAGCTCGGTGGTGGCCTGGTCGGCGCCGGCGCGATCATGCTGCTGCTGACCCTGGCCTGGCGTCGCCGCCAGCGCCTCGGCGGTGCTGCGCACTAACCCGCACCACACCGGGCAGCGCCCGGATCGCACGGAAGCTGGCGCCCGTCGGAGCACTCCGACGGGCGCCAGCCCGTTTTGAACGATGTCGGCCCTCCAGGACCATCTCCCTCAAGACCTCCCGCAGCCACCAAGCCGCACATCCAGGCGGCAATGGATCGCCCACGCGCCCCGGTGACCCGGTGACCCGGGCCCCCGGTGACCCGGGGCTCGCGGTGGTTCGGGGCTCGCGGTGGTTCGGGGCTCGCGGTGGCCCGGTGACCCGGGGCTCGCGGTGGTTCGGGGCTCGCGGTGGCCCGGTGGCCCGGGGCTCGCGGTGGTTCGGGGCTCGCGGTGGCCCGGTGGCCCGGGGCTCGCGGTGGTTCGAGGCCCCGGTGGTCAGTGCCCCCGGTGGCTTCGGGCCTCCTGGGTGGGTCAGTGCCCCGGTGGCTCGGGCCTCTCCCGGCGGGTCACGCCCCCTGGTGGGTCAGGCGCAGCCTGGTGGGTAGGCCCCACCCCGGGTGGGCCAGACCCCAGCGCGACCTTTGTCCACTTTTGTTCGCTACGGCGAGGGCGGCGGGTTCAAAATCGACTCGACATCGCCGACATGGGGGTATCAAGCGCCGCGGATACCCCCATGTCGGCGATATTGAGTCGATCATCTCCGGTCGGGGCGGTTTGAAGGTCCAGCCCCGCAGACGCCTGGGTGACTTGTCCGAATCGGGGTGGTCGGGTTGTGACCGGTCGCACCCGTGGCCTGGAATCATGGCCGGCCCGGGGTCGTTACATACCCTGACGATCGCAGCACCACGGCCCGCCACCCCGCGCCTCGGGGTTGGAGCGCCGACCCCTCGGGGTTGGAATGCCGCTCCCCGGGCTTGGAGGCCGACCTCTCCGGGTTGGAGCGCCGGACCCCCGGGGTTGGAATGCTTGGCCCCGCCCGGTCGTTGCAGCCACCTACGAAACGACCGCCCGGTCACCGCTTCCCTGCGGGTGCCGATGGATGGGCCACCCCCGGAATGACCCCGGCCCCCCGGTCGTTACACCTGGACCCGGCGCCACGAGCCCTCCGCCCGTAGGCCGCCGACCCCGGCGCCACGTGCCACCCCGGCCGTAGGCGCCGACCCCCCCCAAGACTTTTCCCTGATTTTTGATGCGCCCGGACGAGGTGCTCACACCCCGCACGCCGGTTCCCCCTTTTGTGGCGGCTGGGTGTCCTTACCCCCGAAGGAGCTA
>NZ_JBEXEV010000032.1:0-83552 GCF_040606435.1 Micromonospora sp. NPDC005413 | reverse complement strand
CGGAGACGTGCCACTGCTGCGGCCCGAGACGGTGGGCGCGCTGGTGACCGCACACGAAGGCGGGGGTGGGGGCGAGGGCGGGGGTGGGGTGGTGGGGCTCGGGGTGGGTGGTTAGGCGGCTGTGGCGTGCATTTCCCAGACGAGGATCTCGGCTGGCTCGGCGGCGGTGACTCGGCGACCGCCGGTCATCGTGAGCCGTGCCGCGTCGCCGGTGCCGAGCGGGCCGCTGTCCTCCAGGGTCACCGTGCCGTTGGGCACGTACAGGTGCACGAAGGGCGCGTCCGGGATGGTGACCTCGTCGCCGGGGGCGAGTCGGGCGGCGTGCAGGGTGGCGTACTGGTTGCGGATCCGGATGGCCGACGCGCCGTCGTACCGGTCCATCCCGGAGGCGATCGGCACCAGGCCGCCCCGCAGCAGCTCGTCCTCGATCTCCAGCTGCTCGTAGCCGGGGTCGACGCCCTGCTCGTCGGGAAGCACCCACATCTGCACGAAGTGGACCGGGTCGGTGTGCGGCTCCTGATTGTTGAGTCGCCAGGCGTCGTTCTTCTCCGAGTGCAGGATGCCGGTGCCGGCGCTCATCCGCTGGGCCAGGCCCGGGTAGATCACCCCGGAGTGCCCGGTGGAGTCCTGGTGCACCAGGGAGCCGCGCAGCACCCAGGTGATGATCTCCATGTCCTGGTGCGGGTGGGTCTCGAAGCCGGCGCCCGGGCGCACCACGTCATCGTTGTTCACCAGCAGCAGACCGTGGTGGGTGTTGGCCGGGTCGTAGTGCCGCGAGAACGAGAACGAGTGCTTGGAGTCCAGCCAGGAGATCCGGGTGGCGAAGCGGTCTTCGGCGCGGCGTACGTCGACCGCGCGTGCGGGTGCGGTCACCAGGCACGCTGCCCGGCGTCGGGGGTCGTCGGCGCCCAGGTCAGGGCCGGTTCGCCGGTGGCCAACTCGGCGATCTCGCCGGTACGCAACTGCGGCGTGTGGCCGAACTCGGCGCAGTGCTGCTCGGCAATCTCGGCGCAAATGTCGGCCACCTGCTCGCACATCGGGTCGCCCAGATCGGCGGCGCTCAACGCCATGATCATCTTGTACCGAAGATCCCGCATATCCACCCCAACCGCCGAGTCCCGCCACCTCCGGACCCTACCGGCCCCCCTTCCACAGAACCTCAAAACCACCGCACCCACCCGCCCTCCACGGGGGCTGGCGGCACCGCAGCGCCGTCAACCCGGACGCGTCGATCATGGAGTTGTGGTGGGGAGCACAAGTCGCGAAAGCGTCTGAATCGGCCACCACAACTCCATGATCAACCGGGTCAGGTGGGGCCTGGGGGTGGGTGGGTGGACACAGGGAGGCGCCGCCCGCACGGGTGCGGGCGGCGCCTGAGGGTCGGGGTCAGAAGAAGCGGCGGCGCTTGGCCTTCTGGGGGCGCATCAGGTCCGCGCCCTTGGTCAGCAGCCGGGTCGCCCCGGAGGGACCACGCCGGGTCTCCAGGGTGTGGCTGAGCCGGCGAGCGCCAGCGGCCGCCAGTGGCACCGCGACCGCCATCACCGCCCACTGGGCAATGCGCTTCTGGATCATGTGGGTTCACCTCCGTCAGTGGCTTCTGACATCTCTGATACCCACCGTGACGTGAGGATAAGCGCGTTGGCTCAGAGCACCGGGGCGACCGGGTTGGGCAGCGCGCCGCCGAAGCGTCGGTCCCGCTGCGCGTACAGCTCGCACGCGTACCAGAGGTGGCGGCGATCGAAATCGGGCCAGAGCGTGTCCAGGAAGACCAACTCGGCGTACGCCGCCTGCCAGAGCAGGAAGTTGGAGATCCGCTCCTCCCCGGAGGGGCGCAGGAACAGGTCCACCTCCGGGATCTCCGGGTGGTAGAGGTACTTCGCCACGGTCTTCTCGTTGACCTTCGCCGGGTCCAGCCGGCCGGCCGCCACGTCACGGGCGATCGCTGCGGCGGCGTCACCGATCTCGGCCTGCCCGCCGTAGTTGACGCAGAACTGCAGGGTCAGCGTCGAGTTGTCGCGGGACATCTCCTCGGCGGTCTGCAACTCGGAGATGACGCTCTTCCACAACCGCCCGGGCCGGCCCGACCAGACCACTCGGACGCCGAGGTCGACCAACTGGTCGCGGCGACGACGGATCACGTCCCGGTTGAACCCCATCAGGAACCGGACCTCGTCGGGTGAGCGCCGCCAGTTCTCCGTGGAGAACGCGTACGCCGACAGGTACGGGATGCCCATCTCGATGGCGCCCTCGATGGTGTCGAAGAGGCTGTGCTCCCCCGCCTCGTGCCCCTTGGTGCGGGGCAGCCCGCGGTCCTTGGCCCAGCGGCCGTTGCCGTCCATCACCACCGCCACGTGCCTCGGCACCGCCTCGGTGGGCAGCGCCGGCGGTCGGGCCCCGGACGGGTGTGGCACCGGCGGGGTCGGCTCGCGCCGACCGGCCTTCTTCGATCGGATCACTCGGTCACTCCCTGTTCGCGCCGTCCGCCCCGGCCTCGACGTCGCCGCGTGGCCGGAGCACCACGGCCCCGGTGCCATCCGGCGGCGAGGCCGGGCCGGCCGCCGAGGGACCCCGGTCGACCAGCGGCAGCGAGCGTAGCGCGCGCTCCAGGTGCCACTGCAGGTGAGCCGCGACCAGCCCACTGCACTCCCGGCGTACGCCGGACTCGGTGGCGTCGGCGACCACCCAGTCGCCGGTGGTCAACGCGGACATCAGGTCGATGGTGGCCGGCGCGGGGTGGGCCGCGCCGGGTGGCCGACAATCCGGGCAGACCGCGCCGCCGGCTGGCACGGAGAACGCCCGGTGCCGCCCGGGGGTGCCGCAGACCGCGCAGGCGATCAGGGCCGGCGCCCAGCCCGCGAGAGACATCCCGCGCAGCAGGTACGCGTCGAGCACCAGGGTGGTGGCGTGCTCGCCTCGGGACAGCGCCTTCAGCGCGCCCACGGTGAGCTGGAACAGCCGCAGCGACGGCTCCCGCTCCACCGGCGTCAGCCGCTCGGCGGTCTCGGCGATCGCACTGGCCGCCGTGTAGCGCGGATAGTCCCCCAGGAACCGCTTGCCGTACAGGTCGATGCCCTCGACCTGGCTCACGGTGTGCAGCGAGCTGCCGTGGTTGCCCTTCGGGTCACCGGCGAGCTGGACGTCGACGTGGCCGAACGGCTCCAGCCGGGCGCCGAACTTGCTCATGGTGCGGCGGATTCCCCGGGCCACCGCGCGCAGCCGGCCGTGCCGGCGGGTGAGCAGGGTGATGATCCGGTCGGACTCGCCGAGCTTCTGCACACGCAGCACCACCGCGTCGTCGCGGTAGAGCTGTCGGCGATACCCGGCCATCGGGCCATTCTCCCTCGGGGTGTGAAATCAGGGTTGGTTCGGGGTGGATGCGCGGACGAACCCCGATGCGCCCGACTCGTCGCCGGCCGTAGCGTGCTGGCCATGGCATTGCACCTGACCACCGACGCTGTCCGTCGTCGCGCCGCCGCCCCCGTCGCCCTGGGCCTGGCCACCACCCTCATCCTGCTCGCGGGGTGCGACAACCTGGCCATGCGCCGGCTCGACTACGACGACACCGAAGCGGTGAAGATCACCAGCATCAAGGTGCTGCCGGGTGCGGGGGACGTGATCGTCCGGGGCAGCGGCACGGCCGGCGAGGCGCGCATCAAGCGGGTGGTGCGCTACCAGGGCGGTCAACCCGAAGCCCGGTACGAGATCAAGGGCAGTGAGCTGGTGCTGGACACCGACTGCGGCGACCGGTGCAGCATCTCCTACGAGGTGGCCGTGCCGGAGGGCGTGACGCTACAGGGCGAGTCCGGCTCCGGCGACGTCGAGCTGAGCCGGGTCGGCGCGGTGGATCTGCGGCTGGGCTCTGGCGACGTACGGATCAGCGGGGCCTCCGGCGCGGTCGGTGTCGAGACCGGCTCCGGCAACATCGAGGTGAGCGAGGCCAGCGGGGCGGTCCGCCTCCGCGCCGGGTCCGGGGATGTCACCGCGCGCCGACTGGGCGGCGCGGTCGACGCCGAGGCCGGCTCGGGCAATGTCACCGTCGAGCTGGACAAACCTGCCTCGGCCCGGGCACATGCCTCCAGCGGCGATGTCACGATGCTGGTGCCGGCAGGCAGGTACAAGGTGCGCTCCAGCACCGGTTCCGGCGACGCGCGGATCACCGTCACGGACGACCCCACCGCGACCGACGTGCTCGACGGCTCGGCCGGCAGCGGCAACGTCACGATCAGCCAGCGCTGACCTCGCTGCTGGCCACCACGGCGGGCGCCCGCTGCGCCGGCACCACCGCCCGCCCGACGGTGGCCCCGGCCGGCTCACCCAGCGGCTCCTTGTCGGGACGGCCGCGCCGCTCGGTGTCGGACCGGTTGGCCGGCTCGGGGGACCGCACCGGGCCGCCGGGGATCAACTCCGGGCGGCGGCGGGCGGCGACGTCCTCGACCCAGCCGACGGCCAGGGTGACCAGCCCGACCAGCGCGAAGACCAGCAACACCCGGATGGCCAACCCCACCGGGTCCTGATGGGACCAACCCACCACGTCGACCAGCGGAGTGAGCGCCACCACGAACGGCATGTGCCAGAGGTAGACCGTGAGCGCCCGCCGGTTGACCACGGTCACCGCCCGGTCCGCCAGCCGGCTTCGGCCCAGCCAGGCCAACCCGGACGGCGCCCGACCCAGCACGATCAGGATGAACGCGGCCGACCAGAGGGCGTTGCCCAGGTGGTTGTCGTTCAGGTCGTACCCGCGTGGACCGGGATGCCCGACGAGCCAGGCGCCGCCGCCCACCGCGAGTGCGAGCGCCAACGGGTACAGCACCCGGCCGGAGAGCCGGCGCAGCATCCCGGCGTGATGGGCGAAGCCGAGCATCCACGCGCCGAAGTAGAGCCCGAACTCGCGCAGCACCGGCGGCGCCGGGTAGATCCCCACCTCGATCGCCACCAGCAGGAGGTACGGGGCGAGCACGGTGAGCAGCGGGGCACGCCGGAACAGCCAGAACGCGACCGGTGAGGCGAGCACGAACCACAGGTAGTCGCGCAGGTACCAGATGATGCTCAGCGCCAGGGCACCCCAGTGGTTGGCCGGCGGGTCGGCGATCGGGAACAACCACAGCAGCACCCGGGGGGTCAACGGCAACCCGGTGAGCAGCATGGCCGGCACGAAGACCGCCGCGAGCACCCACAGCGACGGCAGCAGCCGACGCAGTCGACGCCCGACCGCCGCCGGCCCGGAGCGGGTCAGCGACGCGGCCATCAACGAACCGGCCAACGCGAACATCACCGACATGGCAGGGAAGACGAGGGTGAGGGTCGCCCACCCGGTGACGTGGTAGACGATCACTCGGACGATGGCCAGGAAACGGAGCAGATCGAGATACCTGTTGCGCATCAGCCTGCATCTGGGTCGGGGACGCGGGGCGTACCCTCCCTACCCTGCGCGTCGCCCACACCAAACGGCCACGACCCCGGCCGAAGGTGAATCATCCCATCTGCCCGACCGAATGTGATCATGCGACGGTCGCACAGCCGCTTCGGCGGGGTGGGTCAGAAGCCCAGCTTGCGCAACTGCTTCGGGTCGCGCTGCCAGTCCTTCGCGACCCGCACGTGCAGGTCGAGATAGACCCGGGTGCCGAGCAACTCCTCGATCTGCCGGCGGGCGTTGGTGCCAACCTCCTTGAGCCGGCTCGCCTTGTGACCGAGCACGATCGCCTTCTGGCTGGGCCGTTCCACGTACAGGTCGGCGTAGATCTTCATGACCTGACCCTCGGGGATCATCTCCTCCACGATCACCGCGATGGAGTGCGGCAGCTCGTCCCGGACCCCCTCCAAGGCGGCCTCCCGGATCAGCTCCGCGACCAGCACCTGCTCGGGATCGTCGGTCAGCATGTCGTCCGGGTAGAGCTGCGGCGACGGCGGCAGGTAGCCCGTCATCACGTCGACCAGCGTGTCCACCTGGTGCCCGGAAACCGCGCTCACCGGCACGATCTCGGCGAACTCGCCCATCTTGCTGACCGCGAGCAGCTGCTCCGCCAGGCGACGCTTGTCCACCAGGTCGGTCTTGGTGACCACCGCCAGGACGGTCGCCTTCAACTCGGCCAACTCGCCGGTGATGAACCGGTCACCGCGCCCGACCGGCTCGTCGGCCGGAATGCACAGGCCGATCACGTCGACCTCCGTCCAGGTGGACCGGACCAGGTCGTTGAGGCGCTCGCCGAGCAGCGTACGGGGGCGGTGCAGGCCCGGCGTGTCGACCAGAACCAGCTGCGACTCCGGCCGGTGCAGCACGGCCCGGATGACGTGCCGGGTGGTCTGCGGCTTGTTCGAGGTGATCGCGATCTTGGTGCCGACGATGGCGTTGGTCAGCGTCGACTTGCCGGCGTTGGGCCGGCCGACGAAGCAGCCGAACCCGGCCCGGTACGGCCGCGCCTCCGGGTCCTGCACGGGGCTCACTGGGTCACCGTGCCGAGGACCGTGCCGTCCGGAGCGGCCACGTGGATGGGCGCATCCACCGCGAGGTCACGCACCGCGGCGTGACCGGCGCCGTCCAGCGTCGACGCCTCGGTCACCACCACCGCGGCCTCCAACCGGCTCGCACCGGCCGCCACGGCCGACGCGACCGCCAGCTGCAACGCGGTGAGAGTCAGCGAGGGCAGCGCGACACTGGCCGCCGCGTACGTCCGGCCGTCCTGATCCCGGACCGCGGCGCCCTCCACTGCGCCGACCCGTCCGCGGGCTCCCCGGGCCAGGACGACGAGCTTGCCGTCCTCGGCACTCAGCGGGGCCGGAGCGGTGGGTGCGGGCCGGGCGGCGGGCGCGGCGGGTGTGTCAGGCATCGGCAGATTGCCTCTCGTCGTCTCGATAGTTGTCCGTGTCGTCCCCGGGGCCGGCGTGCTCGCCGCGCCCCGCGGTGTCCTGCTCATGGCCCGACTCCACCCGGCTGACCAGGACGGTGTCGATCCGGTTGCGCCGGCCGGTGGTGCCCTCGGCGACCAGCCGGAGGCCAGCGACCTCGGCCTCGGCGCCGGGGATCGGCACCCGCCCCAGCGACTGGGCGAGCAGGCCACCGACCGTCTCCACCTCGTCGGTGGGCAGATCGGTGTCGAACATCTCGCCCAGATTCTCCACCGGCAGGCGGGCGGTCACCCGCACCGAGGAGTCCGCCAGACGTTCGACGGGCGGGCGTTCGACATCGTACTCGTCGGTGATCTCACCGACGATTTCCTCCAGGATGTCCTCGATGGTGACCAGACCGCCGGTGCCGCCGTACTCGTCGACCACGATGACCAGGTGGTTGCGGGCCGCCTGCATCTCCGACAGCAGGTCGTCGACCGGCTTGGACTCCGGCACGAAGGTCGCCGGGCGCATCAGCTCGGCCACCGGCAACTGCTCGGCCTCCGGATCACCGCCGCGGGAGCGCCGGATCAGGTCCTTGAGGTAGAGCACACCCAGCACGTCGTCGACGCTCTCGCCGATCACCGGAATGCGGGAGAAACCGGAACGCAGGAAGAGCGCCAGCGCCTGCGCGAGCGTCTTGCCCTCCTCGATCCACACCATTTCCGTACGCGGCACCATCACCTCGCGGGCGATGGTGTCACCGAGCGCGAAGACCGAGTGGATCATCTGACGCTCGCCATGCTCGACCACGCCACGCTGCTCGGCCAGATCGACCAGCTCACGCAACTCCACCTGGGTGGCGAACGGCCCCTCTCGGAAGCCGCGCCCCGGGGTGACCGCGTTGCCGATCAGGATCAGCAGCGACGCGAGCGGGTTGAGCGCCCGGCCCAGCCAGCGCACCAGCGGCGCCACCGCACGACCCACGGCGTACGCGTGCTGCCGGCCGATGGTGCGCGGAGCGACGCCGACCACCACGAAGCTGACCACGGTCATCGCGCCGGCGGTCACCAGCGCGGCCCGCCAGCCGGCGCCGAAGCTGTCCACCGCGACCAGCGCCACCAGTGTGGTGGCGGTCAGCTCGGCGAGCAGCCGCAACAGCAGGAGCAGGTTGAGGTGCCGGACCACGTCACCGGCCACGACCTGGAGGGTACGGGCGCCGCGCACGCCGTCGCGGGTGAGTTCGGCGGCTCGGGCTGGCGAGACCGCGGCGAGCGCCGCCTCGGTCATGGCGATCAGACCGGCCAACACCACCAGGCCGGCCGCGAAGAAGATCAGCTGCAGGTCGGGAAGGCCGGCGGTGGGGCCGGCCGCGAGTAACGGAGGGGTAGACATCACGGGGTACGGGTCGACCGCCAGCTCGCCAGCAGCCGGGCCTGGAGCGCGAACATCTCCCGCTCCTCCTCCGGCTCGGCGTGGTCATAGCCGAGCAGGTGCAGCACCCCGTGCACGGTGAGCAGGTGCAGCTCGTCGGCCGGCGCGTGCTCGGCGGTCACCGCCTGCTTGGCCGCGACCTCGGGGCAGAGCACGATGTCGCCGAGTAGGGCCGGCTCGCCGCCGGCCGGTGCGGACTCGCCCGGGCCGTGGTCGACGCTCCCCTCGTCCATGGGGAAGGCGAGCACGTCGGTCGGGCCGTCGCCACCCATCCAGCGGTGGTTCAGCTCGGTCATGTAGTCGATGTCGACCAACAGCACGGACAACTCGGCGAGGGGGTTGACCCCCATCTCGTCGAGGGCGTGCCGGGCGACGGCGAGCACGGCGTCAGTGTCGACCTCAACACCGGACTCATTGGCGATCTCGATGGACAACAGCTTTCCTCTGCTTTAGCGGCGGCGGCCGGCACGGCCACCCTGGGCGGGTCGCCCGGGCACGGCGTGAACGCCCTGCGCCTGCTGATTTTCCCGCTCGGCGTCCCAGCGGGCGTACGCGTCGACGATCTCCCCGACCAGTTGGTGGCGGACCACGTCGGAGCTGGACAACTCGGAGAAGTGCACGTCTTCGACGTTGTCCAGGATCTCCCGGACAACGCGCAGCCCGCTGCTCGTCCCACCGGGAAGGTCCACCTGGGTGACGTCACCGGTCACGACGATCTTGGAGTTGAAGCCGAGCCGGGTGAGGAACATCTTCATCTGCTCGGGCGTCGTGTTCTGCGCCTCGTCCAGAATGATGAACGCGTCGTTCAGCGTCCTGCCCCTCATGTACGCCAGTGGCGCCACCTCGATCGTTCCCGCGGCCATCAGCTTCGGGATGGTCTCCGGGTCGAGCATGTCGTGCAGCGCGTCGTAGAGCGGGCGCAGGTACGGGTCGATCTTCTCGTTGAGCGTGCCGGGCAGGAAGCCCAGTCGCTCACCCGCCTCCACCGCCGGCCGGGTCAGGATGATCCGGTTGACCTGCTTGGCCTGCAACGCCTGGACGGCCTTCGCCATCGCCAGGTAGGTCTTACCGGTGCCGGCGGGGCCGATGCCGAAGACGATGGTGTTCGAGTCGATCGCGTCGACGTACCGCTTCTGCCCGAGCGTCTTGGGGCGGATGGTGCGCCCGCGGCGGGAGAGGATGTTGAGGGTCAGAACCTCGGCGGGCCGCTCGGCGCTGCCCTGCTCGAGCATGCCGACGGTACGCCGGACGGCGTCAGTGGTCAGGGTCTCGCCTTTCTCGATGAGTTCGAGCAGCTCACTGAAGACCCGCTCGGCGAGGGCGTTGTCCGCGGGGTCACCGGTGATGGTGATCTCGTTGCCGCGGACGTGCACGTCACTGCTGACCGAACGTTCGACGAGTCGTAGGATCTCGTCGCCTGCGCCGAGCAGATTGACCATGATCTTCGAGTCGGGCACGGTGATCCTGGTCTGCACCCGGGGCGGGCCGGGAGGTGGTGTGCCGGTCATAGGTCGGGCCGAAGGGCCCTGCGCCACCTGCTCTCGATCTCGGCGCCGGCCCTGCTGGCACGGCGTGCGGACGTTACACCCATCGTATCGGTTCAACGCGGGCCGCATCGCGCCCATTTCCGCTGGCCGCGATCAACTCCCGGCCCGGAAGTCGTACCGGTCGAAGGTCTCCTGGTGGCGGGTGAACCGGTACGTCGCCCAGTGCATCCCGACCACGGCACCGGCCTCGTCCCGGGTCAGCCGCAGCAGCTCACCGGCCTCCCGCCCGGAGACCACGCGGAACACGTCCGGCTGGTCCGGCAGAGCAGCGAAGATCGCCGGCGGGCGTCCCGCCGGGTCACCGGCCCCACGCGCCTGCAGAGCGCCGGCGTGCCAGGAGAAGACGTACTCGAAACCCTCGCCCCACCAGCGGCCGAGCACACCCCGCAGGGCCGCCGGTGCGGGCGCGCCGGGCCGCCAGGGCTCGATCTCGGCCGGGTCGTGCTCGACCGCCGCGGCGAGCAGCCGGTGCGGCAGGTCGAACAGCTCGGCCGCCGTACCGGACGAGCCGAGCACCGCGGCGCCCATCGCGCCGGCCGTGCCGTCGCCGCCCCGCCGGCCGTACAGCGCGGCGAGGAAACCGGGCATCGCCCCGTCGTGCCCCACGTGCATCACCCGCTCGCCCTGCGGAATCAGGATCAGCCCCAGCCCGAAGCCGGCGCCCCAGAGCGTCTCGTCGGTGGTGGTCAGGGGCCAGCGCATCTCGTCCAGGGTGCCCGGAGCGAGCACCGCGCCGGCCGGGTCGAGCGCTGTCGGGTCGGCCAGGAACGCCGCCCAGCGGGCCATGTCCGTCGCTGTGCTCCAGAGCTGGGCAGCTGGGCCGACCGCACCGAAGTCGGTCGGCGGCTCCGGGTGCGCCTCGTCGGAGTACGCGTCGACCAGGAAGCCGGTGGCCGCCGCCGGCCGAGGGGTCACGGCGGTGTCGGTGAGCCCCAGTGGCGTGAGCACCCGCTCGGCGAGCACCTGCGCCCAACTGCCACCACGCAGCCGGACGACCAGTTGACCGAGCAGGGCCATGCCCAGGTTCGAGTAGTGGAACCGGCGACCGGTCGGCAGCACCCGCTCGGCCCGGTTCAGCTCCGCGAGCAGTTGGTCGGCGTCCGGCGGGCGCAGGGTGTCCCAGACGTCACCGAACGGCTCGCGTTGCAGGCCACCGGTGTGCGACAGCAGCCGGCGGACGGTCAGCTCGCCGTGTGCGGGGAGATCCAGGTGCCGGCCCACCGGGTCGTCCAGGTCCAGCAGCCCGTCGTCGCGACACTGGAGGGTGAGCACCGCAGTGAAGGTCTTGGTGACCGAGCCGATCCGGAACTGCGTACGCGGCCCCAGCGGGCTGTCGGTGCCGCTCTCGCCGACAGTGAGGCTCCAGAGCGGTCGGTCGGCCCGGTGCAGCGCCGCCGACACCGCCGGCACCCGGCCATCGGCCTGCACCCGCCGGACCAGCCGGCCCAACCGCTCGTCCACGGCCCGGCTGGTCGTCGGCTCAGCACTCACGCCAGGTCCCGGGCGAGCATCGGGCCGAGCGGCGCACCACCGAGCAGGTGCGCGTGCACGTGGAACACCTCCTGCCCGCCGTACGCCCCCGTGTTGAACATCAGCCGGAAACCGTCGCCGAGCAGGCCCTCGTCCTCGGCCACCGCGGCGGACGTCGCCAGCACGTCCGCGGCCAGCGCCGGGTCGCCCTGGGCGAGGGTGGCCACATCGACGTAGTGCTCCTTCGGAATGACCAGGACGTGCACCGGCGCCTTCGGGCTGATGTCACGAAAGGCGAGCGTGGTGGCGGTCTCCCGGACCACGGTGGCCGGGATCTCCCCGGCGACGATGCGGCAGAACAGGCAGTCGGATCCCATCGGGGCAGTGTAAGGACTAACAGGTCGGGGGCGCTCCGGCGCAGCATGCCCCCGCCGGCCTGTTCACAGGAGTCCCTTGTCAACGCCTGCGACCGAGGGAAGGGGCCCTTCCTGACAACGGTGTCGGCTGGGGCAGGATGGCCGCCATGACGGATCGGGCAGTACTCGTGACCGGGGCCTCGCGCGGGATCGGCCGCGCGGTGGCGACAGCGTTCGCGGCCAGCGGCGACCGGGTGGCGATCCACCATCGCGACTCCGCCGACGCGGCCGAGGAACTGCGCGCGCAGCTGCCCGGCGCCGGGCACGTGGTGGTCCGCGCCGACCTCACCGATCCGGACGCGGTCCGGGCCATGGTCGACGGGGCCGCCGAACTGCTCGGCGGGCTGGACGTGCTGGTCAACAACGCCGGGATGTACGGCGACCGGGACGACCCGCACCCGATCTTCGGCGCGTCCTACGAGCAGTGGCAGAAGCGCTGGCGGCAGGTGCTGGAGACCAACCTGACCGGCGCCGGCAACGTCACCTGGTGCGCCGCCCAGCACATGCGGGACCGCGGTGGGCGGATCGTCAACGTCTCGTCCCGTGGCGCGTTCCGCGGCGAGCCGGACCAGCCTGCGTACGGCGCCAGCAAGGCGGGGCTGAACGCGCTGGGCCAGTCCCTCGCCGTGGCGCTCGCGCCGTACGGCATCGCAGTCGCCACCGTCGCACCGGGTTACGTGGCGACCGACATGACCACCGAGCACCTGCGCGGCGAGCAGGGCGCGGCCATCCGGGCGCAGAGCCCGTTCGACCGGGTGGCCCAGCCGGAGGAGATCGCCGCCGCGGTGCACTGGCTGGCGTCACCGGAGGCCGAGTGGGCCTCCGGCACCATCGTCGACCTCAACGGCGCCTCCTACCTGCGCAGCTGACGTCGGCAAGGCCGCCAAATCACCCGGCCAGGGAGGTGGCTGGCGGTACCCGGGCGGGTAAGTCCCACCGACATGGCCGACTCCACGCTGCTGGACCTCACCGCTGACTACCAGGTGGCCGACGACCACGACGACGACCCCGTCCTGTTACGTCCCGACGGCACACCCGTCGACACCTGGCGCGACGACTACCCGTACGACGAGCGGATGGACCGCGACGAGTACGACCGCGACAAGCGGATGCTCCAGATCGAGCTCCTCAAGCTCCAGGACTGGATCAAGGAGTCCGGCGAGCGATTGGTGATCGTCTTCGAGGGCCGGGACGCGGCCGGCAAGGGCGGCACCATCAAGCGCTTCATGGAGCACCTCAACCCGCGCGGCGCCTCGGTGGTGGCGCTCGCCAAGCCGGACGAGCGGGAAGCCGGCCAGTGGTACTTCCAGCGGTGGATGGCGCACCTGCCGGCGGCCGGTGAGATCGTGCTGTTCGACCGCTCGTGGTACAACCGGGCCGGCGTGGAGCGGGTGATGGGCTTCTGCAGCCGCAAGGAGTACCTGGAGTTCCTGCGTCAAGCCCCGGAGCTGGAACGGATGCTGGTGCGCTCGGGCATCCGGCTGGTCAAGTTCTGGTTCTCCGTCTCCCAGAACGAGCAGCGCACCCGGTTCGCGATCCGCCAGGTCGACCCGGTCAGGCAGTGGAAGCTGTCGCCGATGGACCTCGCCTCGCTCGACCGGTGGGACGAGTACACCGAGGCCAAGGAGGCGATGTTCTTCTGGACCGACACGGCCGACGCGCCCTGGACGGTGGTGAAGAGCAACGACAAGAAGCGGGCCCGGATCGAGGCGATGCGACACGTGCTGCACCGCTTCGACTACGCCGGCAAGGATCCCGCGGTGGTCGGCACGCCCGATCCGCTGATCATCGGCCCAGCAGGCCTGGACCTGGGCCCGGAAGAAGACGTGGTCCCCGTCTTCCCCCGCCCCTAACGCCCCCGCCGCCCCGCCCCGCCCCGCCACCCGCCCCGCCCCGCCGCCCGCGCCGCCGCCCGCCCCGCCCCGCCGCCCGCGCTACGCCGCGTCGATCTAGGGCATATCGCTGCTAGTCGATCTCCTTCAGCAACAATTTGCCCTAGATCGACGGCGCCCAGGGCACCGGCCACGCGGGCGCGGGGGGCGCGGGCGTGGGGGGCGGGTTACCAGCGGCGCAGTCGCGTGGCGAGCACGCTGAGCGCCGCTACGCCGGCGGTGGAGGTGCGCAGCACGGCCGGGCCGAGCCGGACCGGTCGCCCGCCGGCCTCCCGGAAGGCGGTCAGCTCGGCCGGGGCGATGCCACCCTCCGGGCCGACCACCAGGACGATCTCACCGATGGCCGGCAGCTCGGCCGTGGTCAGCCGCTCGTCGGCCTCCTCGTGCAGCACGAACCCGGCGGCGGCACCAGCGATCCGGCGGGCCACCGTCGCGGTGGACTCGTCGGGCGCACCGGCCACCACCGGCAACCAGGGGCGGCGGGCCTGCTTGGCGGCCTCCCGAGCGGTGGCCACCCACTTTTCCCGGGCGCGTACGCCCCGGTCGCCGCGCCACTGGGTCACCGAGCGGGCGGCCGCCCAGGGCACGATCTCGTCGACCCCGACCTCGGTCATCGCCTGCACGGCCAGTTCACCCCGGTCGCCCTTGGCGATGCCCTGCACGGTCACCAGCCGGGGTACGGGCGCGTCCGCGTACCCCCGGGAGGTGACGGTGAGGTCCAGGCTGCCCCGGCCGACGGCGGTGACCACGGTGGCGGCTGTGCCACCCCGGCCGTCGGCGAGCAGCAACTCCTCGCCGACCCGCAGGCGCTGCACGGTCGCCGCGTGGTGTCCCTCCGGACCGTCCAGGGTCAGCGCGTCGCCGGTGGGCAGCGCATCGACCAGGAACAGCGGCGCGGACACCTCAGGCGTGCCCGTTGAACGCGTCGCGCATCCGGGAGAAGAAGCCGCCCTGCTTGGACAGCTCGGCGACCTCCTCACCGCGGGTCTTGGCGAAGTCGCGCAGCATCTTCTCCTGGTCCGGGTCGAGCTTGGTGGGCGTCCGGACGTCCAGGTGCACGTAGAGGTCGCCCCGGCCGGTGCCGCGCAGGTGCGGCACACCCCGGGCGCGCAGCCGCAGCGTGCTGGCCGGCTGGGTGCCGGCCTTGACGTCGACCGTCTCCTCGCTGTCCAGGGTCTTGATGGTCAGCCGGGTGCCGAGCGCCGCCGCCGTCATCGGCACGGTGACGCGGCAGTGCAGGTCGTCGCCCTTGCGGGAGTACACGTCGTGCGGCCGCTCGTGGATCTCCACGTAGAGGTCACCGGCGGTGCCGCCACCCGGGCCCACCTCGCCCTGCTGGGCCAGCCGGATCCGCATGCCGTCCTCGACGCCGGCCGGGATCTTGACGGTCAGCGAGCGGCGGGTGCGCACCCGGCCGTCGCCGGCGCAGGTGGGGCAGGGGTGCGGGATGGTGGTGCCGTAGCCCTGGCACACGGTGCACGGCCGGGCGGAGACCACCTGGCCGAGGAAGGTGCGCTGCACCGACTGCACCTCGCCGCGACCGCCGCACGCCTCGCAGGTCGCCAGGTGGGTGCCGGCGGCCGTGCCGGCGCCGGAGCAGGTGGTGCAGAGGACCGCGGTGTCGACGGTGATCGGCGCCTCGACGCCGAACGCCGTCTCGTGCAGGTCGAGCTCGAGCCGCAGGATCGCGTCGGCGCCCGGCCGGGTACGCGGGCGGGGGCCACGGGCGCCACCCGCCGCCCCGCCGAAGAACGCGTCCATGATGTCCTGGAAACCGACGAACGGGCCGGCTCCGCCGGGGCCACCCGGGCCTCCGGCACCGCCGCCACCCGGGGCGAGCGGGTCGCCACCCAGGTCGACGATCTGCCGCTTTCGGTCGTCCGAGAGGACCTCGTACGCGGCGTTGATGTCCTTGAACTTCTCCTGAGCCTCCGGGTCCGGATTGACGTCCGGGTGGAACTGGCGCGCCAGCTTGCGATAGGCGCGCTTGATCTCGTCATCGGAGGCTTCCCGGCTCACACCGAGAATGCCGTAGTAGTCCCTGGCCACTGCGTTCCGTGTCCTCATGTTCGTCTCGCGTTGCGCCGATCCGGCGGCAGCAGCCGGCCGTCGGCCCTGACTGTCAGTTCTGGGCCAGCAACTCGCCCACGTAGCGTGCCACGGCGCGCACCGTGGCGATGTTGCCGGGGTAGTCCATCCGGGTGGGCCCCAGCACCCCCAGGCCGCCCACGATGGTGGCGCCCGGGCCGTACCCGGTGCTGACCACCGAGGCGGCGCGCAGGTTGTCGAACTCGTTCTCGTCGCCGATCAGCACCCGGGTCGTGCTCGGCTCAGTCTCACCGATGAGCTTGAGGAGCACGACCTCTTCCTCCAGTGCTTCGAGGATCGGCCGCAGGGAGCCCTGGAAGTCGAGCAGGCCGCCCCGGGTGAGGTTAGCGGTGCCGGCCAGCGCGATCCGTTCCTCGTGCCGCTCGACCAGCGTCTCCAGCAACACCGTGGCGAGGGTGGTCATCGTCGGACGCAGCTCGGCCGGCGCCTCCTCGACCAGCGTCTGCACCAGCGGCGGCGTATCGGACAGCCGGGCGCCGGTGAGCTTTTCGTTGACCAGCCGACGCAGATCGGTGACGTTCTCGGCGGGCACCGGGCCGGGCAGCTCCACCAGCCGCTGCTCCACACGCCCGGTGTCGGCGATCATGACGAGCATCAACCGGGTGGTGGAGATCGGCACCAGCTCCAGGTGACGCACCGAGGAGCGGGCCAGGCTCGGGTACTGCACGACGGCCACCTGCCGGGTCAGCTGAGCGAGCAGCCGCACCGTGCGGTGCACCACGTCGTCGAGGTCGACCGCGCCGACCAGGAAGCGCTCGATGGCGCGGCGCTCGGCCGGGCTGAGCGGCTTGACTCTGGACAGCCGGTCGACGAAGAGCCGGTAGCCACGGTCGGTGGGCACCCGGCCGGCACTGGTGTGCGGCTGCCGGATGTAGCCCTCCTCCTCCAGCACGGCCATGTCGTTGCGGACCGTGGCCGGGGAGACCCCGAGCTGGTGCCGCTCGACCAACGCCTTGCTGCCGACCGGCTCCTGGGTGGAGACGTAGTCCTCGACGATCGCGCGGAGCACGGCCAGTTTCCGGTCGTCGAGACCCATCCTCCGCACCTCCTGTCACACGTCGGCCGCCGGCACCGTGACCCGGCCGGGCCGTCCTGGCACTCGACTGTAGCGAGTGCCAGTCTACGTCGGCGTACCCGCCAGCGCGATGATCAACGACGGTCCATCGGTGCGGCCCGCGCCACCTCGCTGGGCCGATCGGCCCACACTGCCGGGCGGTGTCGCTCTGGTGCGGCGTTGCCACGGGCCCCTACGGTGGCACCCATGACTGAACCTCCTCGCCCTCCCGGAGCGGGTGACCCCGGCAACTACCCGCCGGAGCCGACCTCCCCGGGCTCGTTCCCTTCGGCCGAGCCGCCCACCGCACCACTGTCCGGGGCACCCGGCCCGGGCGGGTATCCCCCGGCCGGTGGCTATCCGCCGCCCACCGGTGACCAACCGCCGTCAGGTGGCTACCCTCCGGCGGGTGGCTACCCTCCGCCCGGCGGCTTTCCCCCGCCCGGGGGTTTTCCGCCCGGTGGCTATCCGCCCGGTGGCGCCTACGGCGGCCCCGGCGGCGGCTACGCCAACAATGAGGACAAGACCTGGGCGCTGGTCGCGCACTTCGGCGGGGCCCTCGGCGCGCTGATCAGCTTTGGTCCGCTGGGCTTCGTCGCCCCGCTCATCGCCTTCCTGGCCCGCGGCAACCAGTCGCCGACCGTCCGGGCGCACGCCCTGGCCGCCCTGAACTTCCAGATCCTCTGGTCGATCATCGCGTTCGTGCTGCTCTTCGTGAGCTGGTGCCTGCTCTTCCTGCCCAGCATCGCCGTCGTAGTGATCCAGATCCTGTTCGGGATCATCGCCGGCATGAAGGCCAACGAGGGCACGCCCTACCGGTACCCGATGTCGGCCAACTTCATCAAGTGACCCCCGGGCCGGCCGCTCCCCCGGCCGGCCCGCAGTACCGCTACCGGCGCGCCCGCTCAGGGCAGCAGGTCGCGCACGACCGCGTCGGCGAGCAGCCGGCCGCGCAGGGTGAGCACCGCCCGGCCGGCCGCGTACTCCGGTGCGGCCAGCAGGCCGCCGGCCAGCGCCCGCTCGGCGCCCGCGCGGCCAGTGGCGTCGAGCACCGCCAGCGGCAGGCCGCTGGCGAGCCGCAGCCGGAGCATCACGTCCTCCATGTGGGCCTCGTCGACGGTGAGCACCTCCCGGGCCAGGCCGGGTGACGCTCCCGCGGCGAGCCGCTGGGCGTACGCCGAGGGGTGCTTGACGTTCCACCAGCGCACCCCGCCGACGTGGCTGTGGGCCCCCGGCCCCAGCCCCCACCAGTCCGCGCCGGTCCAGTACAGCAGGTTGTGCCGGCATCGGGCCTCGTCGGTGCGGGCCCAGTTGGAGACCTCGTACCAGGACAGGCCGGCCGCGTCGAGGGCGGCCTCCGCGGCCAGGTAGCGGTCCGCGGCGACGTCGTCACTGGGGTACGCCAGCTCGCCGCGCCGCATCCGGGCGGCGAGCCGGGTGCCGTCCTCGACGATCAGGGCGTACGCGCTGACGTGGTCCACCCCGGCGGCCACGACCTGGTCCAGCGAGGCGGCGAAGTCCTCGGCCCGCTCCCCCGGTGTCCCGTAGATCAGGTCCAGGTTGACGTGCTCGAACCCGGCGTCCCGCGCCTCCAGGGCGGCGGCGGTGGCCCGGCCGGCGCTGTGTTTGCGGTCCAGGATCGCCAGCACCCCCGGGGAGGCGGACTGCATGCCCAGCGAGATCCGGGTGTAGCCGGCGGCCCGCAGCAGCTTCAACGATTCCGGGGTGACCGATTCCGGGTTGGCCTCGGTGGTCACCTCGGCGTCGGCGGCCAGCCCCCAGGTGCGGTCGATGCCGTCGAGGATGCGGGCCAGGTCGTCGGCGGGGAGCAGGGTGGGCGTGCCACCGCCGACGAAGACCGTGTCGACCCGGGGCGGTGGGCTGTCGCCGAGCACCCGGGCGGCGAGTGCCAGCTCGGCCAGCACGGTGTCGGCGTACCCCTCGCGGCTGGCGCCGCCGCCCAGCTCGGCCGCCGTGTAGGTGTTGAAGTCGCAGTAGCCGCAGCGGCTGGCGCAGAACGGGACGTGCACGTACACGCCGAAGCCGCGCGCGCCGACCGCCGTGGTGGCGGTGGCGGGCAGCGATCCGTCGACGGGGACGGTCTCACCTTCTGGAAGGACGCCGGGCATGGCCACTAGTGTGCCCGGCATGACCTCTCCCGACGTCCTCGTGCGGGTCGCCACGGCCCGCGGGGTGACCACCCTCACCCTGGACAGCCCAGACAACCGCAACGCGCTCTCCACCGCCCTCATGACCCAGCTGCTGGCCGGGCTGGGCGACGCGGTCGCCGACGAGGCGGTCCGAGTGATCGTGCTCGACCACACCGGCCCGGTCTTTTGCTCGGGGGCGGACCTGAAAGAGACCGCCATGGCGTACGCCAGCGGGACGGTGCCGGCCGGAATGCTGAGTGACGTGCTCGCCGCGCTCTGGGAGTGCCCGAAGCCGGTGCTGGCCCGGGTGGCGGGGCCGGCGCGGGCTGGCGGGTTGGGCCTGATCGCCGCCGCCGACCTGGCGGTCTGCGCCGCCGAGGCGACGTTCGCCTTCACCGAGGTACGGATCGGGGTGATCCCGGCGGTGATCTCGGCGACCGTACTGCCCCGGCTGAACCCGCGCGCCGCCGCGGAGCTGTACCTGACCGGGGACACGTTCGACGGGCGGCGGGCCGCCGAGATCGGCCTGGTCACCGCCGCCGTGCCGGCGGACGAGCTGGACGCGGCGGTGCAGCGCTACTGCGACTCACTGGTACGCGGCGGGCCCGGCGCGTTGGCCGGCGCGAAGGAGTTGCTGCGCCGGCCGGGCACCGCCGAGCTACGCGGCGAGCTGGCCCGGCTGGCCGCTCTCTCGACCGGCTATTTCCTCTCCGACGAGGGGCGCGAGGGCGTCATGGCCTTCCGCGAGAAGCGACTGGCTCAATGGGTGCCCGCTCCTGACGGAGGTTCCGCCGATCATTCCGGCTAGGCCGGGCCCTCCACCCGGGTGAGATCGCGACCAGAGCGGGAACGTCGCCAATCGGTACGCGTCAGCGGAGCCGAGCCCGAACCGCTCGGACGGCCCGGAGGGGTCGCGTGGGGACGTACGCTTGTCTGACTGTCGATCTGGGGGTGTGAGTGCGAACTCGGGCAGCCGTGGCGGGTGGAGTGGTGCTCATCCTCGTCGCCGTGATCGCGATCTGGCTCGTCGTACGGCAGGTCGGTGACCGCCTCCAGTTGCCGCTGGCAGCACGGAAGTGCACCGTGCAGGCCGAGGGCCGGGTCGCGCTGGACGCCGACCAGATGGCCAACGCGGCGACCATCGCGGCGATCGGGGCACGGCGTGGAATGCCCGAGCGGGCCGTGGTGGTCGCGCTGGCCACCGCCTATCAGGAGTCCGGGCTGCGCAACCTCGCCGACGGCGACCGTGACTCGGTCGGCCTGTTCCAGCAGCGACCGAGCCAGGGCTGGGGCACCCCGGCCCAGATCCGCGACCCGCGCTACGCGGCCAACCGGTTCTACGCGGCGCTCAAGAAGGTGCGCGGCTGGGAGAAGATGCGCGTCACCGACGCCGCCCAGCGGGTGCAGCGCTCGGCCTTCCCTGAGGCGTACCAGAAGTGGGCTGACGACTCCGAGGTGCTCAGCCGGGCCCTGATGGGCGACGCCACCGGTGCGGTCGCTTGCACGGTGGGGCGTACCCCGGCGATGCACGGTGCGGCGGCGGCCGCGCAGCTGACCCGCAACCTGGTGCTGGACTGGGGCCTGAAGGGGATTGACCCCACCGACCCGACCGGGCTGGCGGTGACTCCGGGCGACCAGCGCGACGGCTGGCGGTACGCGCACTGGCTGGTTTCACACGCCCAGGACCACGGGGTGAAGCGCGTCAGCTTCGGCGACCTGGAGTGGACCGCGAGGGACGGCACCTGGGGTCGGGTCACCGGCCAGCAGAGCTCCGCCGGTCAGGTGGTGGCCGAGGTGTTCAACGAGGGCTGACCCGGCCCGGATCTCTTAACCGGCAGTCACCGCACAATCGGACAATATTCCGTAAAAGCTCCTATTGATCACGGAAGTCTCACTCTTCGTAGTTCTCCCGCTGCGCGGGGTCCCGCTGTACCCCACTCGCGCGACACGCCCTCCCCGATGCCAAGGCCATCGCGTTACGATCGGCGGCCTGTGCCAGAAAAGGTTTCACCTCATGGGGAGGGGTACGACGCGGTGTTCGATTACGGCGACCGGACCGGTTACGAGCCGATCAGCGACATTGACCGCAAGGAGTTCCACGAGCAGGGCTTCCTCCTGCTGCGCAACGTCCTGACGGAGGACCACCGGGCGGCGCTGGAGGCGGCGGTCGACCGCGTCTACGCGGAGGAGCAGGCCAAGGGCACCACCAAGAAGGACGGCACCCTGCACCTGCTGGGCTTCCTGGAGCGCGACGAGCTCTTCGGCGAGCTGCTCACCCACCCGATCGCCTTCCCGTACATGTGGGGGCTGGCCGGTTGGAACATCTACACCCACCACAACCACCTGGACGTCACCCCG
Organism: Micromonospora sp. NPDC005413; assembly: GCF_040606435.1. Taxonomy (NCBI): domain Bacteria; kingdom Bacillati; phylum Actinomycetota; class Actinomycetes; order Micromonosporales; family Micromonosporaceae; genus Micromonospora; species Micromonospora sp. NPDC005413. Next base: position 62,300 of record NZ_JBEXEV010000032.1, on the reverse strand, counting down.
CCGGCCGCCGAGCCGGAGAAGCCGTACTGGGGTTGGCACCAGGACGGGTACCGGCAGAACTCCGACCCGGAGACGATGGACCCGAACCTGCCCCGGCCGATGTTCTCGCTGAAGGTCGCGTACGTGCTGTCGGACCTCTCCGAGACCGGCCGCGGCGCCACCAAGGTCATCCCGGGCAGTCACCTGTTGAACTCGCTGCCCCGGCCCAAGGACCTCAGCGTGCACAACCCGGACCCGGAGGGCACGGTGGAGATCACCGCCAACCCGGGCGACGCCTTCATCTTCGACCGCCGGCAGTGGCACTCGCGGTCGACGAACCTGTCGACCATCACCCGCAAGATGCTCTTCGTCGGCTACACCTACCGGTGGATCCGCCCGCTGGACGAGCTGCACCCCGACGTGAACGGCGAGTGGTACCGCAACCGCACCCCGGTGCAGCGCCAGCTGATCGGTGAGGGCACCCACACGGCCAACTACTGGGGCATCAACTGGGACGGGTACGTCGACGACGAGATCCCGCTGCGCAAGGAGCTCAAGGAGCGCGGTCTGCTGGACCGCAACATCCCCTGGCTCCGCTGATCCGCCCGGAGGGGCCCCTGTCACCGCCTTCGGCATCGCAGGGGCCCCTCCGCTCGTACCCGGACGGTCGCCAACAGTGCCCGCCGGGTGGGTGCTTCGGGTAGCCGACAGTTGAAGGGCACCACACCGGGCAGGCCGTACCCTGTGCCGCATGACGGACGGCATCGCCCTGACGTTGCTTATTCTCGGAGTGGCACTCGGCGTCGTCGGCAACTGGATCAAACCACCGCAGAAGCTGACCGGGCGATGGGTGGTCGGCATCTTCGCGCTGCTCCTCGTGGCGGCGTCGGTCTTCACGTTCCTGGAGGGTCGCCTGCCGGCCGGGCAGCCCTCGCCGCCCCGGGGCGACCCCGCGACCGTGCCGGCGCAGATCCCCACCGTGGCGGCGCCGCCCTCCGCGAGCGCCACGCCCACGCCGACCGCGTCGGTCCGGCAGCCGACCAGCCCGAAGACGACTCCGGGCTCCGCCACGAGATCGAGCGGCCAGCAGGGGACCAGCGGCAAGAGCAAGCCGCCACGGTCGCCGTATGTCGCCGCGAGCAGCTTCCAGCGCTTCGGCGGAACACACGGGGCATTCACCCTGGTCGCCGAGGGAACAGCGCTGCGGATCGACACTCCGGACAGCATCGACAGCCAGTGGGGCGCCTACCTCAGGGACCACATGATGTGCGACGGCACGGTCGAGTTTGACGTTCGGCTCGGCGCCGGCACGGTGGACTACTACGGGCTGGCCGTGCTTCCCCGCGGTGACCTCGACAACGACCAGGCGACCGGCGACGCGATCATCCTCTACCTGGACTCCGACGGGTCCTTCATCGCCAAGTTCTCGTCCCTGCCGACACCGGGCGTCGGTGGGGTCGGCGGCGGTTCATATCCGGTCGCCGACCTGCGGCAGACCCGCCACGTCGTGGTCTCGGCGCGGGGTTCGACCTACTCCGTGCGGGTGGACGGGATCCCGGCCGGCGAGTTCGCCGAGACGGAGAGCGCCGGTTGCGGGAAGCTCACGCTGGCCGCCTGGGGCGGCACCACCGCCCACATCGAGGACGTCCTGGTGCGGTGAGCGCCGGGTCGGTGACCGGCACAGGCCGACCCCGCCGGTGCGCCCGCTCGGCGGTCGTCAGCGCTCGAGCCGGCGGCGGACCTTTTCCCGGATCGACTCCGGCAGGTCGGGTGCCTCCAGCAGCCGGGGCAGCAGCTCCGGCTCCAGGCTGGTCGCCCGGAACACCTCGCCGATGGTCACCCCGTGTGCGGGCCGGTCCACCACCTCGACCGGGTCGCCCGCACCCACCTCCCCCTCGCGGAGCACCCGCAGGTAGGCGCCGGGCAGCGCGCGGGCGGTGAACCGCTTGATCAGATCCGGTACGCCCCAGAAGCCGGCGAAGGTGGTGCACGGCGTTCTCGGCTTGGTCACCTGAAGCAGGGCGGACCCGATCTGCCACTGCTCACCGATCACCGCGCCGGTCAGGTCGACCGCGTACGTGGTGAGGTTCTCGCCGAAGCCGCCGGGCCTGATGTCGCGCCCCAGTTCGGTCGCCCACCAGGCGGCGTCCTCCTCCGCGTAGGCGTAGACCGCCTGGTCCTCGCCGCCGTGGTGGGCTCGCTCGCCGATGAAGTCGCCGACCACTCCGTCGACGCGGAGCAGCACCGGCGCGTCCACCGGCCGTTTGTCGATGCCGCTGCGACCGCTCGCGTCGCCGGCCCACTCCGCCTCGGTCACCACGCCGAGGTTCACCGCTGCCACCCTGCCCGTCATGGCGGTCAGCCTAGCGGGGGCCGACGGGGTCGGGCGCCTTCAAGATCGTCGATCCGTAACGGGTGCGGCCGTCAGCCCTTGACGGCGCCGGCCACCAGGCCGGAGACCATCCGGCGCTGCACCAGCAGGAAGAAGATGATGACCGGCAGGGTGAACAGGGTGGAGGCGGCCATCACCGGCCCCCAGTTGGTGTCGTCCCGACCGAAGAAGAAGGTCATCGCCACCGGCAGGGTGTAGCGACCCTGGTCGTTGATGAACGTCAACGCGAAGATCAGCTCGTTCCACGCGGTGATGAAGGAAAAGATGCTGGTGGCCACCAGACCGGGTGCGACCAGCGGGAAGAGGATCAGGCGGAAGGTCTGGGCCCGGCTGGCCCCGTCGATGGCCGCCGCCTCCTCCAACTCCTTGGGCACGGCGGCGACGAAGCCCCGCAGCATCCAGACCGCGAACGGCAACGAGAAGCCAAGGTACGTGAGGATCAGGCTGGGCAGGGTGTTGTAGAGCCCGAGCCGCTGGATCATCAGGAACAGCGGGATGACCAACGCCTCCAGCGGGATCATCTGCACCACCAGCAGCATGATCAGGAAGCTGGTCCGCAGCTTGAACCGGAACCGGGCCACCGCCGTCGCGGCGAGCAGGGCCACCAGACCGCTGAGCACCACCGTCGAGACCGCGACCAGCGCGCTGTTCAGAAAGAAGTCGAAGAAGCTCACGCCGGGGATCAGGTTGCCGGTCAGGATCTCCCGGTAGTGCGCCAGCGTCGGGTGAGCTGGCACCGGCTGCGGGGTGGACGAGAAGATCTCGCTGCTCGGCTTCAACGAGGTGGAGATCATCCAGTAGACCGGGAACGCCGCGAAGAGCGCGACCAGCAGCCCGGCGGCGTTGAGGGCGACCTTCTTCACGACTCGTCCTCCTGCCTGAGCACCATCCGTACGTAGAAGCCGGTGACCATGAGCAGGATCAGCGTGAGGATCACCGCGATGGCCGCACCGAGGCCGTACTTCGGCGGCGGCGAGAAGGCCTCCGCGTAGGAGTAGATGGAGAGCATGAACGTCGGCCGGTCCTGGGTGCCGCCGGCCAGCACGAACTGCTGGGTGAAGACCTTGAAGTCCCAGATGGTGGAGAGCACGATCAGGATCCCGAAGACCGGGCGCAGCAGCGGGAAGGTGATCTTCCAGAAGACCCGCCACGGGCTCGCGCCATCCACCCGGGCCGCCTCGTGCAACTCGCTCGGCACGCTCTTGAGGCCGGCGAGCACACTCACCGCGATGAACGGGAACGAGTGCCAGACCACCACCAGGGTGAGGATGGCGAAGAAGTGCAGCGGCGAATTGAACCAGCCGTAGCCGGTCCAGTCACTGCGGCCGAACAGGCCGTTGGAGAGGCCGTCCGGCAGCGCGTTGAACAGCCAGGTGACCAGGCCACTCGTGTCGTCGAAAATCCACTTCCAGACGATCGTGCCGGTCAGCGCCGGGGTGGCCCAGGCGAGCATCACGCAGCTGGCCACGAAGGTGGCCATCTTGCGGCCGAGCCGATTGAGCAGCAGCCCGACCAGGGTGCCGAGGACCATCGTGAGCAGCACGTTCGCCGCGGCGAACAGGACCGTGTTGCGCAGCACGGTCAGGAAGAACGGGTCGGAGAGGATCTCGGTGTAGTTGCCCAGCCCCACCCAGGGCCACTCCCGGTCGCCGCGCAGTTGCCGGACGCTGTTCAGCCGGTAGAAGGACATCCCCACCACCTGGCCGAGCGGCCAGAGCAGCAACACCCCGATGACCACCAGTGCCGGCAGGAGCAGCAGGTAGGGCAGGCGGTCCGGCGGACGACGCCGCCGCGCGGGGGTCTCCCGCGCGGCGGCCGTCTCCGGGGTCTTCGTCAGAAAGCTCACTTGCTGTTCAGAATGCTTTCCATCTCAGCGGCCGCATCGGCGGTAGCCTTCTCGACCGTCTTCTGACCCTTCATGACCGAGCTGTTCATCGCCTGGGTCACCGTCTTCGTCCGGCTGACCTCCACCCACTTCGGGGTGAGCGGCGTGAGCTTGGTGTTCTGCATGGTGGTCGCGAACGCCGCCATCACCTTGTCGTTGGCGTACGTGTCACCGGCGACCAGGTCCTGGTAGACCGGGAAGAAGCCGAGGCTGCTCGCGAAGCTCTGCGAGTTCTTCTTGTTCAGCAGCACGGTCAGGTAGTCCCAGGCCAGGTCCTGACGCACGCTGTCCTTCCAGATCGCCACGTCCGAACCACCGGCGAAACCGGGTGCCGCCTTGCCGTCGGGGCCGGGGATCGGGAACGTACCCCAGACCTTCTCGATCTCGGGGTTGTCCTTCTTGATGGCACCCTGCTGCCAGCTGCCGGCGAAGGCCATCGCGGCCTTGCCGGTGGCGAACTGGGTGCGGGCGTCGATCTCGTTCCAGCCGGCCGCCGCCGGCGGAGCCACCTTGTGGACGGTCACCAGGTCGGTCCAGAACTTGACGGCCCGCTGCGCCTCGGGCGTGGTGTAGCCGGACTTCCAGGCGCCGCCCTGGTTGCTGGCGATCTCGCCGCCGGCGCCCCAGAGGAAGGAGTAGAAGGGCAGCTCGGAGTTGCCCGGCAGCGCGATGCCGTAGGTGCCCGGCTTCTTCGCCTGCACGGTCTTGGCCACGGTGACCAGGTCGTCCCAGGTCTTCGGGGGCTGCACGCCGGCCTCGGCGAACCAGTCGGTGCGGTAGTAGATGGCCCGCACGCCGGCGTACCAGGGCACGCCGTACTGCTTGCCGTCGAGCTGCGCGTTGCGGACCAGGTCGGGCAGCAGGTCCTTGCCGTCGGTCCAGCCGCCCATCCGCCCGCTCACGTCGGCGAGCGCCTCCTGGGCCGCCCAGCCCTGGGTCTCGGTGTTGCCCAGCTCGGTGATGTCCGGCCCCGCACCGCCAGCGAGCGCGGCCTGGAACTTCTTGGGCGCCTCGAGCCAGGGAATGTACTGCACCACCACGTCGGTGTCGGGATGCTTCTGCCGGAACTCGGTCTCGACGGAGTCGAGGAAGGCGTTCTGCGCGTCGCCGCCTTCGCCCATCATCCAGACCGTGAGCTTGCTGTCGTCGGCAGCGTCGTCACCGGAGCCTCCACAGCCGGTCAGCACCATCGCGGCCGAGGCCACCATGGCGGTGACCGGGGCCAGCCGCTTCCACCTGTTCACGCCACTTCTCCCCTCGCGCCGCCTGGAACTAACCTTCTCCGCCGCACCCTAGTACGGAGAATTCCTTTACGACAGTGGGCGGGCTGGCCGAAGCGTGGCGACGGTACCGCAGAGGGCCGACGAGAGACGCTGTGGCCTCGGGCCGAAGTCGGGCACTTCAGCACGAAAAAGCGCCCGGCCGATGGCCGGGCGCTTTTTCCAGTAATGCTGTCCTGCCAGGTGATGCCGGGTCGTTATCGGGTGACGCTGCGGCGGCGACCCACGCCGGCCACCAGCGCGACCGCGATCGCGGCCACCACGACCTGCACCAGCAGCTCGCCCCAGTCGACCCCGTTGGTCTCGGTGGCGATGCCGATGGCACGGGCCAGCACGGTGCCCAGCAGGGCCGCGCCGACACCGATCAGCAGGTGCAGCCAGATCGGCATGTTCTGCCGGCCCGGAACGACCAGGCGGCCCAGGGCCCCGACGATGAGACCAACAACGATCGCGGTGATGATGCCCCACACGGTGAGCTCCACGGTCACCCTCCTTCAAAGAATGTCTGACACACGTTGTGTGCTTCCTGTCGTGACCGCTAAATGCCCGACCCGCCGAAAATCCAAACCGACTTCGCGGCCCAGAGGATCACGATCAGGCATACATGGGCGTGTTCCCCCGGCCCCCCGCGCGCCGGCAGGGGATCGCCGGGCCGGGCCGGCCACTCGGGTGATGATCGACTCAACATCGCCGATGTCGGGGTATCACCGCCATGGAATACCGCGACATCGGCGATCTGGGGGTATCACCCCCACGGGATACCGCGACATCGGCGATCTGGAGTCGATCACGCCCGCCCCGGTCGTCTGGCGAGGCCGCACAGCGACGCCGCGCGCCCGACTTCACGCGCCAGGGAGAACGCCGATGGGCGCCCGACCTGCCGGTCGGGCGCCCATCGGAAAGGTGCGGTTGTACGGGGTGGTGCCTGCGTTACCGGGTGACGCGGCGGCGGCCACCCACACCGGCCACCAGCGCGACCGCGATCGCGGCCAGCACGACCTGCACCAGCAGCTCGCCCCAGTCGACGCCGTTCGTCTCGGTGGCGATGCCGATGGCCCGGGCCAGCACGGTGCCCAGCAGGGCCGCGCCGATACCGATCAGCATGTGCAGCCAGATCGGCATGTTCTGCCGGCCCGGAACGACCAGGCGGCCGAGCGCGCCGACGATGAGACCAACAACGATGGCGGTGATGATGCCCCACACGGTGAGTTCCACGGTCGCCCTCCTTCAAAGAATGTCCGACACACGATGTGTGTGCTTCCTGTCGTGACCGCTAAGTGCCCGACCCGCGGAAAAACCAAACCGACTCACCGCAGATGAAAACGCCGGGCGTCAATGCCCACCGGATGCGTCGGTTGGCGTGGGAGCGCGTCCACACAGGTAGAAGCCCATCTCGTCGGATCGTCGGCCCGACAACAACGCCCAGAAAATTTCTTCCGCCAAGCTGGCCACGCCGGGCAGGCTGGCACGCAGAGATCCCGGGCAGGCTGGCACGCAGAGACCCCCGGCAGGCAGGCACGCAGAGACCCCCGGCAGGCAGGCACGCAGAGACCCCCGGCAGGCAGGCACGCAGAGATCCCGGGCAGGCAGGCACGCAGAGACCCCCGGCAGGCGGGCACGTAGAGACGCCGGTGCCGTACCCGGACACGGTGACGGCCGGTGCCCCGCCGTACGACCGGTCGTCGCGACCGGTCCGGCCGGGGCGCCGGCCGTCTTCGTCACTTCAGCGCCGGGGCACCGGCAGCGGGCTCACTTCTTCCCGGCGGCCTTGCCGTCGCCGGAATCGGAGGAGAGGGCGGCGATGAAGGCCTCCTGCGGCACCTCCACCCGGCCGACCATCTTCATCCGCTTCTTGCCTTCCTTCTGCTTCTCCAGCAGCTTGCGCTTACGGCTGATGTCACCGCCGTAGCACTTGGCGAGCACGTCCTTGCGGATCGCCCGGATCGTCTCCCGGGCGATGACCCGGCTGCCGATGGCCGCCTGGATCGGCACCTCGAACTGCTGACGCGGAATCAGGGTGCGCAGCTTGGCGGCGATGGTGACGCCGTAGTTGTACGCCTTGTCCTTGTGCACGATGGCGCTGAACGCGTCCACCGGCTCACCGTGCAGCAGGATGTCCACCTTCACCAGGTCCGATGCCTGCTCGTCCGAGGGCTCGTAATCGAGGGAGGCGTAACCCTTGGTACGGCTCTTCAACTGGTCGAAGAAGTCGTAGATGATCTCGGCGAGGGGCAGCGTGTAGCGCAGCTCCACCCGGTCGGCGGAGAGGTAGTCCATGCCCAGCAGGGTGCCCCGCCGACCCTGGCACAGCTCCATCACCGCGCCCACATAGTCGTTGGGCGTGAGCACGGTGGCCCGCACCACCGGCTCGTACACCTCGGCGATCTTGCCGGTCGGGTACTCGCTGGGGTTGGTGACGACGATCTCCTCGCCGTCGTCGGTGATCGCCCGGTAGACCACGTTCGGCGCGGTGGAGATCAGGTCGAGGTTGTACTCGCGCTCCAGCCGCTCCTGAATGATCTCCAGGTGGAGCAGGCCGAGGAAGCCGCAGCGGAAGCCGAAGCCGAGCGCGCCGGAGGTCTCCGGCTCGTAGTCCAGCGCGGCGTCGTTGAGCTTGAGCTTGTCCAGCGCCTCACGCAGGTTGGGGTAGTCCGACCCGTCGATCGGGTAGAGGCCGGAGTAGACCATCGGCTTCGGGTCCTTGTAACCGCCCAAGGCCTCGGTCGCCGGCCGGCTGTTGATGGTGACCGTGTCACCGACCCGGGACTGTCGAACATCCTTCACACCGGTAATGAGGTAACCGACCTCGCCGACGCCGAGCGCCTCGGCCTTCACCATCTCCGGCGAGATGACGCCGATCTCCAGCAGCTCGTGCACCGCCCCGGTGGACATCATCTTGATCCGGTCCCGGGCGCTGATCCGGCCGTCGATGACCCGCACGTACGTGACGACACCCCGGTAGACGTCGTACACCGAGTCGAAGATCATCGCTCGGGCGGGCGCCGCGGCGTCGCCGACCGGCGGGATGAACTGCCGGACGATCTCGTCGAGCAGGTACGGAACGCCTTCGCCGGTCTTGCCGGAGACCCGGATGCAGTCGGCGGGGTCGCCGCCGATCAGGTGGGCCAATTCCTCGGCGTACTTCTCCGGCTGGGCGGCCGGCAGGTCGATCTTGTTGAGCACCGGGATGATGCGCAGGTCGTTCTCGAGCGCCAGGTAAAGGTTGGCCAGGGTCTGCGCCTCGATGCCCTGCGCGGCGTCGACCAGCAGAACGGCGCCCTCGCAGGCGGCCAGCGACCGGGACACCTCGTAGGTGAAGTCGACGTGACCAGGGGTGTCGATCATGTTGAGCACCGCGTGCTCGCCGGCCCGCTCACCCTCGCGGATGGTCCACGGCATGCGGACGGCCTGGCTCTTGATGGTGATGCCGCGCTCGCGCTCGATGTCCATCCGGTCCAGGTACTGGGCGCGCATCTGCCGGGGGTCGACCACGCCGGTGAGCTGCAGCATCCGGTCGGCCAGGGTCGACTTTCCGTGGTCGATGTGGGCGATGATGCCGAAGTTCCGGATGCGACCGGGGTCGGTGGCACCGGGAGCGTTCGCGCCGGGATCGAGCTTCGGTGGCACAGCGGTCCGTTCTGGTCGGCTGACGTGAACAGGCCGGCGCGCCGCCGACCCCCTCTATGTTCCCACGCCGCCGGGGTGCGTTCGCTGCGCGGGCGACGGATCGGCCCGGGGGCCCTCACTCCATCGGCGGCTCGACGAAGAGCGCGGCCAGCCGGGGCAGCCGACGACGCGCCTCCTCCTCGTCGTCGAAGTCCCAGAAGTCGTTGAGGTCCGGCGTCCGCACCGGATCCCGGTCCGCCGGCAACTCGGTCGCGGTGGCCTTGCGGTACGCGTCCCACGGCACCGACAGCATCCGCTCGGCGGAGAACTCCTCGCCGCTGAGCGAGGCCGCCCGCACCTGGGGCAACTCGGCCAGCGAGTCCGGTTCGGCGACCGCGCGGGCGAAGATCGCCCGTCCCTGCGTCATCAGCCAGCCCCGGAAGTGCTCGAAGCCGTCCGCCGAGGCGCCGCCGTTGATCAGGTACGCCGCACCCCACAGATCTGCCTTGTGCGAGGCCGCCAGCACCCGCGTCTGGTGCCGGGCGTACCCGACGATGTCCTCCGGGTCGCGCTCGGCGAGCAGCGCGACGGCCCGCGCGGCGACCGGGCCGGGCTCTCCCCCACCGCCGGCCCGAGCCTGGTCGATCAGCTGCCAGAAGTCCTCGGTCCTCATGGCTTGGCAGTCTGGCAGTGTCGCCGTGCGTCGCGCACGTACCCCGGGGCAGCATGGTGGGGTGTCCCCTCCCATGCTGCCGCCGGTGCCGTACCACGCGAGCGCGCTGCGACCGTCGTGGCCGACGCTGCCGGAGGCGCTGCGGGCCGCGGTCGCCGAGCGGCTCGGCGCGCCGGTGGTCACCGCCCAGGTCGCGGGCGCGGGCTTCACCCGGGGCTTCGCCGCCGTGCTCCGCACCGCCGACGGTGGCCGGGCCTTCGTCAAGGCGGCACCCGCCGCCGAGCAACCGCACCTGGTCGACTGGTACGCCCGAGAGGCAGCGATCCTGGACCGGCTGCCGGCCGACCTGCCGGCGCCCCGCCCCCGGTGGACCCTGTACGAAGCTGGCTGGTTCGTGCTCTGCACCGACGCCGTCGACGGCCACACCCCGCGCCTGCCCTGGGTGCCCGCCGAGTTGGACGCCACCCTCACCGGGTACGCCGACCTCGCCGCCGCCCTGGCCGAACCCCCGGTCGAGCTGACCGCACTCGGCCTGCCGCACCTGGCCGACCTGGCCCGGTCGGACATCCTCTGGTGGGAGGAGGTCGCCGCCGGTCGGGAGCCCACTCCGTCGCTGCCCGCACCCGTCCGGGGCCGACTCCCCGAGCTGGTGGCGCTGGAGTCCCGCCTCCCCCGGTACGCCGCCGGGGCGACCGGCCTGATCCACGGCGACCTGCGGATCGACAACGTGCTGATCGACGCGGACGGTCGAGCCTGGTTCTGCGACTGGACCTGGGTCTGTTCCGGGCCGGCCTGGTTCGACCTGGCCGGCCTGCTGCTCACCGCGTACGCCAGCGGGCTGGACGCGGACCGGATCTTCGCCGCGCACCCGGCGACCGCGGGCGCTCCCCCGGACGCGCTGGACGCGACCCTGGCGGCGTTGGCCGGGTACTACCTCACCGGCGCCGCTGCGGCACCGCCGACGGCCTCGCCGCACCTACCCGCCCATCAGCGGTGGAGCGGCGAGCAGTCGCTCGAATGGCTGGCCCGCCGCCAGGGCTGGTAGTCACGCGGGCTGACCCTCTGCCAGGGCTGGTAGTCACGCGGGCTGACCCGCCGCCGAGGCTGACGGCGACCGGTCGGAACGGCCGGGTAATCTGGTCCCCGACGGGCCGGGTCCGTCCGCACGATGGTCGAGCCGTTTTGGCTCGGCCGGGGCGACCTGATAACCTGGCTCTTCGCGCAGCGATGACGCATGTTCGTCATCCCGCGCATAAGCTGACCAACCCGAGCTATCAAGACGAGGCTGTCGCGTGGCGAACATCAAGTCCCAGATCAAGCGCAACCGGCAGAACGAGAAGGCCCGGCTGCGCAACAAGTCGGTCAAGTCGTCGCTGAAGACCGCCGTCCGGAAGTTCAACGAGGCTGCTGAGGCCGGTGACGTCGAGAAGGCCACCGCGCTCATGCAGGACGCCTCTCGCAAGCTGGACAAGGCCGTCAGCAAGGGCGTGATCCACTCCAACCAGGCCGCGAACCGCAAGTCCGCGATCGCGAAGCGCGTGGTGGCGCTCTCCGTCTGACGACTTCACCGTCAGATTGATTCGGAAAGCCCCGGGCCTCGGTCCGGGGCTTCCGTGTGTCCGCAGGTCGGCCGGTCGACGCTCAGTCTGACGGGTCGGAACGGCGGCTGGGTGGCACCGGATCGGCAGTGATCACCACACCGGTGACGCTGTGCGAGATCCACTCCACCCGGGCTCGGCCGACCACCGGCTCCATCTGCCGGCGAAAACGGTCGCGTTCCTGCTCGGGCACGAGCGCGGCGGAACGAACCACGATCGCGGCCACCATGTCGTTGAGCTTGACCATCGCCGCCACCACAACGGGCAGCACCAGCACCGCCCACCAGGTGACCAGCTCGGCGAGGGCGAGCAGCACCGCGAGGGCGATGGTGCCCTCGAAGAACAGGAAGCACAGCACCCCGCCGGGGTTGACGAACCGCAGGCCGAGGAATCGGGCGTAGAGCGGCCGGTAACGCTCCTCGTCGACTCCGATGGTGGCCCACGCCGGACGGTTCGCCCCCGTCACCTGGCGCTGCCCTGCCGGGCCGCCACGACCGAGAAGACCGCGCGTTCCAGGGCGTACGCCCGGTCGTCGGAGCCGCCCTTGACGGCCGCGTTGCACTCGGCGGCGACCTGCATGGCCCGGACCAGGCCCTCCGGCGTCCAGCCGCGTCCCTGTCGCTGCGCCCGCTCGATCTTCCAGGCGGGCATGCCGAGGCTGCTGGCGAGCTGGTACGCGTTACCCCGCCCGGCCGACGCCACCCGTGCCACCGTGCGCACCCCGTCGGCCAGTGCGTCGGCGATGGGCACCGGGTCGACCCCGACGTGCAGGGCCCAGCGCAGCGCCTCCAGCGCCGCCGGCACGTCCCCGACCATGGTGGCGTCCGCCACCGTGAAGCCGGTCACCTCGACCCGGCCCCGGTAGTAACGGCTGACCGTGTCGGCGCCGATCCGCCCGTCGGTGTCGGCGATCAGCTGGGAACAGGCGGCGGCCAGCTCGCGCAGGTCGTTGCCGACTGCCGCGATCAGCGCCTCGGCGGCGTCGTCCGAGCACTTTCCGCCAGCTCGTCGGACCTCGTCGCGGACGAAGGCCACCCGGTCGCGGTGCCCCTTGAGCTTGGCCGCCGGGACCACCGTCGCGCCGGCCGCCCGCAACCCGTCGGCGAACGCCTTGCCCTTGGCAGCGCCCAGGTGCAGCACCAGCAGCTGAACCTCCGGGTCGGGGTTCTTCGCGTACGCCAGCAGCGCGGCGACCAGGTCTTTGCGGGCGTCCTGGCCGGAGCGCAGGATGAGCAGCCGTCGCCCGCCGAACAGCGAGGGGCTGAGCATCTCGGCGATCTCGCCGACGGTGAGCGCACCGGCCTGGTACTCGCGGACGTCCACCTCGGGGTCGACGCTGCGAACCTTCGCGACAGCTTCGGTGACCGCGCGCGTGGCGAGCAGTTCCTCGTCACCGAGGACGAGCAGAATGGGGGCGAGGCTGGCGGGGGTCACGCCGCCCATATTCGCACGGCCCATGGCGGGATCGTGCCTGCTCATTCGCTACTTGGTCGGCGCAGCCCGCACTCAGTGCAAATCCAGACATTAATCCCACTTCACCATTCAATTAGCAATTCACCCACTGGTTCGGCCTCAACGCATGATGGCTCGACGCCCCACCGACCACCGCATGAAAGCCCCTCGCTTGATCCACACGAGATCAGCGATATAGCGCTGTCGAACCGCCACTGATACCCCCACCTCGGCGACCCCGAGTCGATCAGCTCCACCAACCACCCCACCCCGACCCACCCCGCCCAGCCCCGCCCCGCCCCGCCCCGCCCCGCCCCGGTGATCAAGAGGTTTGCGTCACGGGACGGGCCGGAAATGACGCAAACCTCTTGATCACCGGGGCCTTGGCTCGGTGCACCTCCTTGTGCCGATTTAGGTCCTTGTCGCCGTTGCTCTGCCTCATCAGGGGTGTTGGCCGGGTGGCACGCCTCGGCGGGCCACCGCCAGGCCGTCGCTCGTCCGAATCGCCGCCAGGTCGCCGTCGGTGTCGGTACGCAGCACCCGGGCGCCGCCCCTGCTCAACCGTGCGAGCAGCCCTGGGTTCGGATGCCCGTAGGCGTTGCCGGTGCCCACCGGCACGAACGCGACTGCCGGCCGCACGGCGTCAAGGAAACCCGGGTCCTGGTACGCCGAACCGTGGTGGGCGACCTTCAACACGTCCGCCCGTAACTGGCCGGATGCCGTCCGCGCCACCATCGCGTGCTGCTCGTCGGTCTCCGCGTCGCCAGGCAGCAGGATCCGCACCCCGGCCACCGTGGCGCGCAGCACCAGCGAGTTGTTGTTCGGATCGGATCTCGTGCCGGCCAGCGGGTACGGCGGACCGAGCACCAGCAGATCGACTCCACCGATCGGATGTCGCGCACCGGCCACGGTGGTCAGCAGCGCCGCCCTGCCGCCGGTCGCCGCCGACCGGACCAGGTCCCGGCCGCTCTCCGGATCCGTTGACGGCGGCATCAGCACGGCGTCCACCCGTCGTCCCCGGAACACGCCGGCCACCCCACCCACGTGGTCGGCGTGGAAGTGGCTGATCACCAGCAGCGGCACCTCCCTTACGCCGAGCCGACGCAGGCAGCCGTCCACCGCCGCCGGCTCCGGCCCGGCGTCCACCACCACCGCCCGCCCGGGGGCGACCGGCAACACCACGGCGTCGCCCTGGCCCACCGCGCAGACCACCACCACCCAGCCAGCGGGTGGCCAGCCGGAGGCCACCAGCCGGACCGGAAGAGCCCCCAGCAGCGCGCCGACACCAACCACCGCTACCAGCCGACGTACCAGTGGCCGGCGCACCGCGATCAGCAGCGCCACGGTCAGCCCAGCCAGCAGCAGTGCCCCCAACGCCCCGCCCGGCCAGGGCAGGTTGCCCGCCGGCAGCCGAGCGCCCTGGTGGGCGATGACGACCAGCCACCAGGCCGGCCAACTCGCCAGCCACGCGGCGAACTCGGCGCCGGCCGGCCAGATCGGCGAGGCCATGGCCGCCGTCACGCCCAGCATGGTCGCTGGCGCGATGGCCGGCACCGCCAGCAGGTTGGCCGGAACCGCCACCAGGCTGACCGTGCCGGAGATCCCGGCGACGACCGGCCCGCAGGCCAGTTGCGCGGCCGCCGGCACGGCCAACGCCTCGGCCAGCCCCGCCGGCACCCCTCGCCGACGCAGCCCGTCCCGCATGCCGGGCGCGAGCAGCAGCAGACCACCGGTGGCCAGCACCGAGAGCGCGAACCCGGCGTCGCCGGCCAACTCCGGGTCGACCAGCACCAGCACGGTGACGGCGGCAGCCAGCGCGGGCAGTGCGGCCCGGGGACGACCGGCGGCCAGGGCGGCGAGCCCGATCGCCCCCATCGTGGCGGCCCGTACGACGCTCGGCGACGGGCGGACCAGGATGACGAAACCCACCAGCGCCACCCCGCAGAGACCAACAGCGAGCCACGGGCCGGCCCGTGCCCACCGGGCCAGCAGCAACACCGCGCCCACCACAATTGCCACATTGCTGCCTGAAACGGCATTGAGATGTGTCATGCCGGTCGCCTGGAAATCTGCCTCGACGGCGGGAGGCAACCGACTGGTGTCCCCCACGACCAGCCCGGGCAGCAGGCCACCCGGGTCGTCCGGGAGCGGTGCGCAGGCCCGCTGCAGCCCGGCGCGCAGCGTGCCGGCGGCCCGCTGTGCCCAGGATGGGGCACCGTGTCGCTCCGGCGAGCCGGTGGTGCTGAGCACCGCCGCGGTGAGATCGCCGCCGCGCGGCATCCCGAGCCGACCCTCAGCGGTGACGCGTTGCCCCGGTAGCAGCCCTCGCCAGGCCGGGTCGGTGGCCAGGATCAGCACCCGCACCGACGCACGGACTCGCTGGCCGTCCGGGCCGGTGAGCCGGACCAGCTCGGTCGACACCAGCAGCATGCCGGGACGCCCGACGGACCGGATCGGGCGCGGATCGTCGCGGATGACCAAATCGGCGGTGACTGGAGCGCGGGCCTCGGCCAGGGCGCGGATCGGCGGCGCATCACGAACGGCCAGCCGGGCGGCGGTGGCCGCCGCGCCGCAGACCACGCCGAGGCCCACCGCGACGGCGATCCAGCCATAGCGGCGAGCCACGGTCCCGGGGCGGCCGAGGTGACCGAGGAGGTGCAGGGTGCTCACCGTCGTCAGGCCGGCCGCCGCTGCGGACACCAGCAGGAGTGAACGGGTGCCGACGTGCAGGCCGGCGAGCGCGGTGAGCCAGGCGGCCACGGCCAGCCCGGCCAGCCGGAGGTCCGGCGGGGCCGGGTCACCGACGACGGGTTGGACACTCACACCGTCACCAGGTCCTTCAGTTGCTCATAGCGCGCGTCGCCGATGCCGTCGACCTGGCGCAGGTCGCCAACGCCCTTGAAGCCGCCATGCTGATCCCGGTAGGTGAGGATCCGCTGGGCGAGCACCGGCCCGACCCCGGGCAGAGCGTCGAGCTGGGCCAGCGTGGCGGTGTTGAGGTTCAGCGGCCCGCCGGCGGCCGGTGCTCCACCGGCCGGGTCGACCGCCCCGTTCGGCACCGGCGGTGGTGTCACCCCCACCACGATCAGCTCGCCGTCGGTGACCTTGCGGGCCGGGTTGAGCAGCGCCACGTCGACACCGGGCAGCGGGCCACCGGCGGCCTGCACCGCGTCGGCGAGTCGGGCCCCAGCGGGCAATCGCACCAACCCGGGCCTGCGGACCTTGCCCGCGACCGCCACCACCAGCTCGCCCGAGCCGGACGCGCTGGGGTCGCCCGCTGAGATGGCCGGGGCGGCGGCACCGTCCAGCGGGGTGACCGGCTCTGACTGCGGGCGGGCCCGCCAGGCCCAACCAGCCGCGGCCAGCACCACCACCACGGCGACAACCGCCAGCGCCCGCACACCGCGTCGCCCTGGGTCGAACGCACCGGGCCCGGGCAGCCGCGCGACCGCAGGGCCGTCCAGCGCAGTGGGTACGTCCGCCGCCGGCTCCGCGAGCAACGCCTCGGCCCGCGCCGGCACTCCGCCGACCGGAGGAACACCCGCGAGCGCCTCGGCCCGCGCCGGCACTCCGCCGACCGGAGGAACACCCGCGAGCGCCTCAGCCCGCGCCGACGACCCGCCGACCGCAGGAACACCGGCGAGCGCCTCAGCCCACAGCGGCGGCCCGACCGGCGGCACGCCCGCGAGCGGTGCCTCAGCCCGCGCCGGCAGCCCGCCGACCGCAGGCACGCCCGCAAGCGCCTCAGCCCACGGGGGCGGCCCCCCGACCGGCGGGTCCGTCAGCCGGCGCAGGCGCTGGCGTACCTCTGTCTCCTCGTGGTCCGACACGACGCGACGCTATGGCGACGGACGGCGCGGCAGGGCGCGCCGGTACCGCCCTGTGGACAGTCGGTGCCGCTGTGGACAAAGCCCTGATCATGCCTCGGTCTGCTATGGAGTCGGCGATCAACGGGGGTAGGGCCGCAACCCCGACGCGGCGGGAGGTGGCGTGCGGGAATGGACAGACATTAATGTCATAGGTATAACGTGTCACGTCGACGAGAGCCGGCAGTCGGCGGCACGATCCGGCACCGAGCAGGGCACAGGTGCCACCACCCCCACCACCGTAAAGAGGTCCTGATGAACCTACCGAGGAGACTGAGTCGCTTCCTGGCCGCTGCGGGGACCCTGTTGGTTCTCGTCATCGGCGTTGGCATCTACGTGATCTCGGATCCGTCGGGCGCGCGGGCCGCCGTCTCGGGCCCGTGTGACATCTACGCCTCGGGTGGCACGCCGTGCGTGGCGGCGCACAGCACCACCCGGGCGCTGTACGGCGCGTACAACGGCCCGCTCTACCAGGTCCGGCGCTCGTCGGACAACGCCACCCGGGACGTCGGCGTGCTCAGCGTGGGCGGGTACGCCGACGCCGCCGCACAGGACTCGTTCTGCGCCAACACGAGCTGCCTCATCACCGTCATCTACGACCAGTCCGGTCGGAACAACCGCCTTACCCAGGCGCCGCCCGGCGGCTTCTCCGGCCCCGCCCCCGGTGGCTGGGACAACCTCGCCGATGCGAAGGCGGCGCCGATCACCATCGGTGGTCAGAAGGCGTACGGCGTCTACATCTCGCCGGGCACCGGCTACCGCAACAACAACACCAACGGCGTCGCGACCGGAGACCAGCCCGAGGGCATCTACGCCGTCGTCGACGGCACGCACTACAACCAGTGGTGCTGCTTCGACTACGGCAACGCGCAGACGAACAACCGGGCGGATTCACCCGCGATCATGGAGACCGTCTACTTCGGGGCCAACAAGCAGTGGGGTTACGGGGCCGGGAACGGCCCCTGGATCATGGCCGATCTGGAGTGGGGCTTGTTCTCCGGGGTGAACGCCGGATACAACAACATCCCGTCCATCAACCACCGGTTCGTGACGGCCATGGTCAAGGGCGAGCCGAATCACTGGGCGATCCGGGGCGGAAACGCGCAGTCAGGTGGTCTGTCGACCATGTTCGACGGGCCCCGCCCCAACGGCTATCACCCGATGAAGAAGCAGGGGGCGATCCTGCTCGGCATCGGCGGGGACAACAGCGTCACCGGTCGCGGCACCTTCTTTGAGGGTGTGCTGACCTCCGGCTATCCGTCGGCGGCCACCGAGAACGCCGTACAGGCCAACATCACCGCCGCCGGATATGCGCCGGCCAGCGGCGGCAATCCGCAGCAGAACGTCCAGGTCGTGGGCGGCCAGTCCGGCCGCTGCGTCGACGTCCCGAACGGCAACACCACGAACGGCACCCAGACGCAACTGTGGGACTGCACCGGCGGCACCCCCCAGCGCTGGACCTACACCGCGCAGGGACAACTTCAGGTGTACGGCACCAAGTGCCTCGACGCCAACGGCGCCGGCACCAGCAACGGCACCCAGGCGATCATCTGGGACTGCCACGGCGGCACCAACCAGCAGTGGAACGTCAACGCCAACGGCACCATCACCGGCGCGCAGTCCGGGCTGTGCCTGGACGCCAACGGCGCCGCCACGGCGAACGGCACCAAGCTCATCCTGTGGTCGTGCAACGGGCAGCAGAACCAGCAGTGGAACCTCCGTAGCTGATCGCGCAGCGGCACCCGGTCGTCCTGCCGCCGTCGCGAGGTCTGCGGCGGCGGCACCTCCGGGGGTCAGGGCAGGTACGGCCGCGTGATGATCTCGATCGCGTGCCCTGCCGGGTCCATGAAATAGAAGCCCCGCCCACCGTGCTCGGTGTTGGTCTCCCCCTCGCGCTTCATCTGCGGGTCGGCCCAGTACGTGATGCCGCGCCCCTCGACGAACGCCAGGCACCTCGGGAACAGCTCGTCGTCGACCAGGAACGCGTAGTGCTGCATCTGGATGTCCACTGGAGGCTCGGCGAACTGCAGCAGTACGCCCTCGTCCAGCTGGATGTTGACGAACGGCCCCCACGAGGGCGTCTCCGGCAGCTCGAAGAGCTCCCGATAGAACGCGGCCGAGGCGTGCTTGTCCTTGGTGGCGATGATGGTGTGGTTGAACGTGACTGTCATGCGTACCGTCTTCCCGGTCGATCCCATGACCCGACCGGAAGCCCCCAGCGTTCACCCAGCCACACCGATGACGAAGCCCCGAGGGCGCCGTCGCCCCGGATCCCGCGCGAGAGACGCGTGTGTCGCGTCGATCTCGGCGTGGTGGCTGAAGTAGCCAGAACCTCCGGGGGGTAGGCCCATCTGGGGCGCGGAGAAACGCTAACACGGCGAGCAGGGTCAGCTTTGCGGCCAGAGCGGGTCAGCGGGCCTCCGGGTCGAGGCCGAGCACTGCCCGTCCTCCGTCCACCGGCAGCGTCACCCCGTTGATGAAGCTCGCCGCAGGCGACAGCAGGTACGCGACGGCCGATGCCACCTCGTCGGCCCGCCCGATCCGGCCCACCGGGTGCAGCCGGGTCAGCTCGGCGTCGATCCACTCGGCCTGGGTGGGATCCTGCGCGGCCAGGAAGTCGGTGTGCCGCTCGGTGGCGATGGAGCCGAGCGCGACGGCGTTGGCGCGGATGCCGTGCCGCCCGTACTCGACAGCCAGCGCCCGGGTCAGCCCCTCCACGGCGGCCTTCGCCGTCGCGTACGGCAGGGCGCCCGACACGGGCCGGCGGGCCTGGTGCGACGAGACGTTGACGATCGCGCCGCCGGCGGCGCGGGCCAGGAAGCGGCGGACGGCCACCGCGGCGCCCACCACGGCCGGGCGCAGGTTCAGCCCGATCAGGTCCAGCACCGTGTCGGCCGACGCGGAGTGCAGCGCGGCGTCGCGGAACACCGCCGCGTTGTTCACCCAGCCGGTCAGGGGCGCGGCGCGTTCGGCCAGCTCGGCGGCGTGCTCGGCCACCCGCTCGTCGGCGGCGTCGCCGATAACGGCGACGAGCCGGTCGGCGGCCGGGTGCCCGGCGAGCCAGTCGACCGCGTCCGCGTCCCGCTCCAGCACGACGACGGTGGCACCGGTCGCCACCAGGCGCTCCACCACGGCCCGCCCGACACCACGGCCGCCCCCGGTCACCACCACGCACGACGTGGGCACTGCTCAGCCCTCCGGTCGGCGGTGGACGACCACGCAGGCCAGGCCCGGGCCGGCGTGCGCGGCGACGACCGCGCCCGCCTCGGAGACGTACGTGTCGTGCAGCCGGTCACCGAGCCGCTCGGTCAGCGCGGCGAGCAGCACCTCGGCCCGTTGCGGCGCGGCAAGGTGGTGCACCCCGAGGTCCACGTCGTCGTCCCCGGCCGCCTCGACGGCCAGCTCGACGAGTCGGGCCACTCCCCGGCTGGCGGTACGGACCTTCTCCCGCAGCACGATCGCCCCGTCCGGCATGTGCATGATCGGCTTGACCGACAGGGCGGTGCCGAGCAGTGCCTCGGCCGCGTTGATCCGGCCACCCCGGCGAAGGAACTCCAGCGTGTCGACGTAAAACCAGACGGTGGTCCGCTCGACGGCGGTGAGCGCCGCGTCGCGTACCCCGGACAGGTCGGCGCCACCAGCGGCGGCCGTGGCGGCCGCGATGGCCGGGAACCCCAGTCCCATGCC
The DNA here is from genome assembly GCF_040606435.1 of Micromonospora sp. NPDC005413. NCBI lineage: Bacteria > Bacillati > Actinomycetota > Actinomycetes > Micromonosporales > Micromonosporaceae > Micromonospora > Micromonospora sp. NPDC005413. The sequence goes on along the minus strand of NZ_JBEXEV010000032.1, from coordinate 41,882 downwards.
GGCCGAACGGCTGTCCACGACCTCGACGCGGCCGTCCAGGTCGGCGGCGGCCAGGCGGGCGGCCTCGACCGTGCCGGACAGCGCGGCGGAGATGTGTACGGAGACGATCCCGTCGGCGCCGGCGTCGAGCAGTTGGCGGTACGTCCGGGCGAACTGCTCGGGCGCCGGGCGGGAGGTGGTCGCCGTGACCCGGCGACCACTCAGCGCCAGGGTGGCGTCGGCCGGCTGGGTCTCCACCCCCTCCAGCCCTTCCGCGCCGTTGAGCACGACGGTCAACGGGACGACGGTCAGCCGGTGTGCCTGCACCAGCTCGGGCGGAAGATAGGCGGTGGAGTCGATGACGACCGCGACTGGCATGCTCGGCACGCTAGCCGATCGAGGCCCCGAACGCCGAAGCGCGAGCGCACCGAGCCGGGGCGAGCGCCGTGCTCAGACGGCGTCGACGGTGATCGGGGCGGTGATCAGGCCGACGTTGTGGGCCCGCAACTGCCAACCCCGGACGTCGTCGTGGCGCAGCTCGGTCCAGTGGCAGTTGGCCAGGGAGCCGATGCTGCGCAGCACGCTGGAGTCCCAGCCGAGCAGGTGACCGACGCCCTGCCGGGAGCCGCCACCGTGGGTGGCGATCACCACGGTGCCGCCGGGTGCCGTGTCAGCGGCCTCCAGTAGCGCGGCGGCCACCCGCTCGCCGAGGTCGTGCAGCGGTTCCAGGTCGGCGCCCGGGGCGGGGTCGCCGGCCCGCCAGCGGGCGTACTCCTCGGGGAAGCGCTCGGCGACCTCGGTGAGGTGCAGACCCTGCCACTGGCCGAAGTGCCGCTCGCGCAGCCGGGCGTCGGTGCGTACCGGCAGCCCCGTCAGCGCGGCGAGCGCGGCGGCCGTCTCCGCTGCGCGGCTCAGGTCGCTGGCCACGATGGCGTCGGGCCGCAGCGCCGCGAGCAGCGGCGCGGCGGCGCGGGCCTGGTCGCGACCCAGCGCGTTGAGGGGTACGTCGGTCTGCCCCTGGACGCGGTTGGCGGCGTTCCAGTCGGTGTTGCCGTGCCGCCAGACGATCAGTCGGGTCATTCGGCTGCGGCGGGCCCGCTGGCGTCGGCCTCGACCAGGTCCCGGTCGACGAACGGGATGGTGGGGCAGTCCTTCCAGAGGCGGTCGAGCCCGTAGAACTCGCGCTCCTCGGTGTGCTGGACGTGCACCACGATGTCGACGTAGTCGAGCAGCACCCAGCGGCCACCCCGCTCGCCCTCGCGCCGCACCGGCTTGGCCTTCTCCGGTAGCTCCAGCAGGCTCTCCTCGATGGCGTCGACGATGGCCAGCACCTGACGCTCGTTGGGGGCCGCAGCGAGCACGAACGCGTCGGTGATGGCGAGCTGGTCGCCGACGTCGATGATCGCGATGTCCTGCGCCTTCTTGTCGGCGGCGGCCTGGGCAGCCGCGATAGCCAGCTCGTGAGCGCGTTCGGAAACTGTCACCGTTCTCCTTCGATCAAGCGTGCGATCCTCCAAGCGTCTCATACCCGCCGACGCCTCGACCGGTCAGTTCTGGTCGGTTAGGCGCACAGAAAGGGCCATACCGGGCGTGGTCAGCGTTGATAGAGGCTCCGCTTGGCGATGTACTGCACCACACCGTCGGGCACCAGATACCAGACTGGCTCGCCCCGGGCGACCCGGGCGCGGCAGTCGGTCGACGAGATGGACATCGCGGGCACCTGGATCAGGCTGACGGTGTCGGCCGGAAGGTGCTTGTCGGTCAGCGGGAAGCCGGGCCGGGTCACCCCGATGAAGTGGGCCAGCTCGAAGATCTCGTCCAGGTCCTTCCAGGACAGGATGCGTTGCAGCGCGTCCGCGCCGGTGATGAAGAACAGCTGCACCTTGGCGCCGTACTCAGCTTGCAGGTCGCGCAGGGTGTCGACCGTGAAGGTCGGCCCGCTGCGGTCGATGTCGACTCTGCTGACCTGGAAGCGGGGATTGGAGGCGGTGGCGATGACCGTCATCAGGTACCGGTCCTCGGCAGGGCTGACCGGCTCGTCGGCCTTCTGCCACGGCTGCCCGGTGGGGACGAAGACCACCTCGTCCAGGCCGAACCGGTCCGCTACCTCGCTGGCCGCGACGAGGTGCCCGTGGTGGATCGGGTCGAAGGTGCCACCCATGATCCCGATCCGCCGGATATCTTCCTCCACCCCGTGATCGTAGGCCGGACGTCGCGGCGCACCGTTGCGGCCCGGGTCGAGGGGTCGCGTTCCGAGCACTCGTGCGCATATACTCGCGGACAAGTAATCGGATACAAGGAATTGGAGGGCGTCGTGCCGAAGCGGCGCAAGGTCGGCAACCTGCTGGCGCTGGCCGTGTTGTCCGCCCTGGTCCAGCGGCCCATGCACCCGTACGAGATCGCCACGACACTGCGCGCCTGGGGCAAGGACCAGGACATGGAGGTCAAGTGGGGGTCCTTCTACACGGTGATCCGCAACATGGACAAACACCACATGATCGAGGCCGTGGAGAGCCTCCGTGAAGGCCGACGCCCGGAACGCACCGTCTACCGGATCACCGACGCCGGGCGGGCCGAGCTGGTCGACTGGGCCCGCGAGCTGGTCTCCACCCCGATGCCCGAGCATCCCCGCTTCCGCGCCGGCCTGTCCGTGCTCGCCGCACTGCATCCCGACGAGGCCACCGACCTGCTGCGGCAGCGCCTCGACCAACTGGAGGACGCGATCCGCCAGGACCGCGAAACGCTCGACGCGTACCTGCGGGAGATCCCGCGGCTGTTCCTGGTGGAGTCGGAGTACGACCTGGCCATGCGAGCCGCCGAGGCGGCCTGGCTGCGGGCGCTGCTCGCCGAGCTGACCTCGGGCAGCTACCCAGGGCTCGCCATGTGGCGGGCCTTCCACGAGACCGGCGAGGTGCCGGCGGAGCTGACCGAGCTGGCGCAGAGGACCAGCACTCCGGACCCCGGCACACCCGACTGACGGACGGCCCCGGCGGGGTGCGCCAACACCCCGCCGGAGCCCTTACCTCGAACCGACACCTGGAAGGGCACCCGGCCCGAAGCGGCAACACGAGGATAACCGGGTTCCCTCCCAGGTCGGTTCGCCCGCGCACGGACCGACGACACCCAGGGAGAGAGCATGACCACGGTACGAACCGCGATCGTCATCGGCGGCGGCATCGCCGGGCCGGTGACGGCACTCGCGCTGCGCCGCGCCGGCATCACCGCAACCGTCCACGAGGCGTACCCGACCACCACCAGCGGCATCGGCGGCACCCTCGCCCTCGCGCCCAACGGGGTGGCGGCGCTGCGCACGGTCGGTGCGGCCGAAGCGGTGACGGCGATCGCCACCCCGATCGAGCGCAGCGTCATGGCCGTCGGTCGACGCCGCATCGACCTGCCCACGCTCGCCGGAGTGCCGCCGCTGCGCGTGGTGCACCGAGCCGAGCTGCACCGGGTGCTGCACGACCGGGCGGTCGCCGAGGGCGTCCCGTTCGCGTACGGCAGGCGGCTGGTCGACGCCGAGCAGACCGAGAGTGGCGTGACGGCCCGGTTCGAGGACGGCAGCACCGCCACCGCCGACATCCTGATCGGCGCGGACGGCATCCGGTCGACGGTCCGGGGCCTCATCGACCCGGCCGCGCCCGGCCCCCGGTTCACCGGGCTGCTCAGCTTCGAGGCGGTGGCCCGGCACGAGGTGGACGTCGAGCCGGGCACGATGACCTTCGCGTTCGGCCGACGCGGCTACTACCTCTACTGGCCGGAGCCCGGCGGCGGCACCCGGTGGGGGGCCAATCTGCCGCAGCAGCGGCCGATGAGCATGGTCGAGGCCCGCGCGGTGCCGGCGGCGCAGTGGCTGGAGACGCTGCGCGCCAGTTACGGCGACGACGACCCGGGGCGGGAGTTGATGGCGACCAGCAACGCCGACGAGCTGCAGGTGGTCGGGTCGCTGCAGATCATGCCGCCCGTGCCGCACTGGCACCGGGGCCGGATGGTGCTGGTCGGCGACGCGGTGCACGCACCGTCGAACAGCTCCGGGCAGGGCGCGTCGCTGGCCATCGAGAGCGCCGTGCAGCTCGCCCGCTGCCTGCGCGACCTGCCGGACGTGGCATCGGCGTTCGCCGCGTACGAGCGGCTGCGCCGCGCCCGGGTGGAGAAGGTCGCCGCCCGCGCGGCGCGAATCAACCATGCCAAGGCGCCCGGGCCGGTCGCCCGGACGCTGATGCCACTGCTGATGCCCCTGCTGACGCGTACCGCGATGGACCCGGAGAAAACGGTCGCCCACGAGCAGCGCTACGTCATCGACTGGGACGCGCCGGTCACGGCGGAGCCCGCGCTGCGCTGAACACGGGCGCGGGGTGGCCGACCAGCCACCCCGCGCCCGACCGGTCTCAGGCCGCAGCGGCGGCCACCGCCGTCCGGGCGACCAGCGCGCGGCGCAGGTCGTCGTCGGCGTCGGTGACCACGCGGCGCAGGCCCGGGGTCAGGTCGTCGCGGGCCAGCAGCGCCGCGGCCGCCTCCCGGGTCGGCTGTGCCACGGCGTAGCGGGGAAACGCCAGGGCTGCCACCCGGTCGGCCGTCCACGGGGTACGACCCCGAGCGGCGGCCGGCATGTCCGCGAAATACCGCTCGACGTACGCGGCGGTCAACTCGGCCTGCTCGGGCTGCCAGAACCCCTCGGCGGTCGCCTCCAGCAGCCGGTTGGACAGCTCGGTGTCCCGGACGATGATGTCCCATGCGGCCTGCTTGGCGACCGGGTCGGGCAGGGCGGCCCGGCAGCGGGCGGCCCGCTCCACGCCGATGGCGCTGGGGTCGGCGGCGGCCTCGACGGCGATCTCCGCCTCGCCGGCGGCACCCAGGACCACCAGCCGACGTAGCACCGCCCAGCGCAACTCGGCGTCGACCTTCAGCCCCGCCGGCACGTCCCGGCCGGCGAGCCAGCCGATGAGCAGGTCCGCGTCCGTGGTCGCGGCGATCCAGCCCCGCGCTGCGGCGAGTTGCAACGACTCCCCCGCCGCCGCGCCGTCGAGCAACTGCCGGCACGCCCCGGCGACCCGGGCCAGCGCCGCCGACCGGGTCAGCGGGTCGAGGTAGCGGTCGACCAGCGACCGGCTGAGGGTGAGCACGTCCTCGGCGATGATCACCTCGGTCTCGGCGGGTAGCGCGGCGACCATCAGGCCGACCAGGCCGGTGACTGGGCGCTCCCCGTCGGTCACCGCGTCCAGCGCCTCGCCCCAGAGAACCGCCCGGGTGAGGGGGTCGGCCAGCCCGGGCAGCACCAGCGGCACGGCGTCCGCCGACGCCGGGTCGAGGCGCACCTTGGCGAAGGTGAGGTCACCGTCGTTGAGCAGCAGCAGCTGGGCCGCCGGCTGGCCGGTCAGTTCGCCGAGAACGACCCGGCCGCCGTCGGCGCCCGGATCGAGATCCACCTCGTCGCGCTGCGCGGTGCCGTCGGCCGAGTAACGGCCCACGCCGATCCGGTGCGGGCGCAGCACCGGGTACGACTCGGGCGCGGTCTGCACCACGGCCACCTCGGTGTAGCGGCCGTCGGCGTCGACGGCGACCTCGGCGCGCAGCGTGTTGACCTGCGGCCGGCGCAACCACACATCGGCCCAGCCGGACAGGTCCCGGCCGCTCGCGGTGGTGAGACTGGCCAACAGGTCGGCGAGGGTGGCGTTGCCGAAGCGGTGTGCGGCGAAGTGCGCGTTCAGGCCGGCGAGGAACGCGTCGTCACCGAGCCACGCGACCAGCTGCCGCAGCACGCTGGCCCCCTTGGCGTACGAGATGCCGTCGAAGTTGAGCAGGCCCTCGTCGGCGTCGGCCACCTCCTCCGGGGCGACCGGGTGGGTGGAGGGGCGCTGGTCGGCGGCGTAGCCCCACGCCTTGCGACGCATGGCGAAGGTGGTCCACGCCTGGTCGAAGCGGGTCGCCTCGGCGGTGACCCGGGTGCCCAGATATTCCGCGAAGGACTCGTTCAACCACAGGTCGTCCCACCAGCGCATGGTGACCAGATCACCGAACCACATGTGTGCCATCTCGTGGGCGATGGTGGTGGCCCGCTGCTCGCGCTGGGTGTCGGTGACCGCCGAGCGGAACACGTAGTCGTCGCGGAAGGTCACGAGGCCCGGGTTCTCCATCGCGCCGGCGTTGAATTCGGGCACGAACGCCTGGTCGTACTTGCCGAACGGGTAGCGCTCGGTGAAGAGCTGGTGGAACCGGTCCAGGCACTGCCGGGTGATGGTGAAGATTTCGTCGGCATCGGCGTCCAGGTGCTCGGCGAGCGACCGGCGGCAGTAGATGCCCAGCGGCACGCCGTCGTGCTCGGCCCGCCGCACGTGGTACGGCCCGGCGATCAGTGAGAAGAAGTAGGTCGCCAGCGGCGCGGTCGGGGCGAATTCCCAGCGACCGGGAGCGGGGTTGGCGGCCACCTCGGCGTTGCTGGCGACCGTCCACTCCGGCGGAGCGCTGACCGCGAGGGTGAACGACGCCTTCAGGTCGGGCTGGTCGAAGGCTGCGAAGATGCGCTGCACGCTGTCGAGGAAGGTCATTGCGTAGAGGTAGGTCTCACCGTCGGCCGGGTCGACGAAGCGGTGCATCCCCTCCCCACTGTTGGAGTAGGCCATCTCCGCCTCGACGACCAGCGTGTTCTCCGCGGCCAGGTCACTCAACGGCAGCCGGTTGTCGGTCAACAGGTCGGGGTCGAGGTCGAGGTCGTTGAGGCGTACACCCAGCAGTTGGGCGGGCTTGACCTCGGCGAAGGTCGAGGCGCCGGGGGTCGCCCGGAACCGGATCTCGACGCGGGAGTGGAACAGCTCCGTGCCACCGGTCAGGTCGAGGTCCACCTGATAGGACTCGACAGTAATCGCCGCGCCACGCGCGGTCGCCTCTACACGGGTCAGGCTCGGCATCCGCTTATCCTGCCCGATGGGGATCGGCACCCGGTCACCACACGACCCTCGGCACTGGAGGAAAGAACCATGGCGCAGCACCCCAAGGGCGACTTCGACCTCTCTCGGGCGGTCTGGCAGCGGGCCGAGGGGGACACCTCCGACAGCGCCGTTGAGGTCGCCTTCGTCGACGATCTGATCGGGATGCGCAACTCGGCCGAGCCGGCGGGCCCGGTGCTGGTCTTCACCCAGGCCGAGTGGGACGCGTTCGTGGCCGGCGCGCAGGACGGCGAGTTCGACCTGGACTGACCGTCGGACGGCGCAGCCCGCGAGCGTGATGACTCTGCGGCATCGTGATACCGCAGAGTCATCACGCTCCGGCCGGGCGGCTGCCCGACCCCTGTGGGACAGCTCGGTCAGCCGTCACCCCAGCCGAGGCCACCGGGGCCCGGGGCGTGGTGGAAGCCGGGGTGGTCGGCCACGTCGACGCAGCGTTCTCCGTCCGGGCCGACCGCCCCGCAGAACAACCGCTCGGCCCGGTGCCAGGCGTCGGCCGGCGACAGGGCCGCCGCACCGAGCGCCACCTCCGGGCGGAGCAGGTTCAGCGCCTCCGCGTACGCCACTGCCTGCTCGCGGGCGTCGGCCGCATCGGGCGCGGTGAAGCCCAGGTGCACGGTGAAGAACCGGTGCGGCCGGGTGGGTCGCCGGGGCGGCCCGATCAATGACCGCGCGTCGCGGCCTCCTCCCAGTGCCCCGACCGCTCGCCGCTGCCGCCAGAACGGTGATCTGTTGTCTCGCATCCGCCCTCCCCGTGGTTGCCCCACCAGCAGCAAACCAGGTTCCGACGCCCCTGGGAGGGGCCAGCCGGCGCGGCGTCGGCTCGGGGATTCAGCCGCGGTGACAGGGGTACACGCAGCCGGCCGGCGGTGACCGGCCGCACCTGCGTGTGAGGAGACCCGATGGCGACCATGCCGGCCGACCGCAGCCCGGACAGCACCCTCGCGTTGCTCCGCGCCGGCTACCGGTTCATCGGCGAACGCTGCGAGCGGTACGGCAGTGACGTCTTCCAGACCCGGATCCTGCTCACCCCGACCATCTGCCTCCGCGGCCGGCCGGCGGCGGTGCTGTTCTACGACAACGAACGCTTCCAACGGGGAAACGCGATGCCGTTGCGGGTGCAGCGGACCCTCACCGGTCGGGGCGGCGTGCAGGGGCTGGACGGGCCGGAGCACTCCGACCGCAAGGCCATGTTCATGTCGATCATGACGCCGACCGCCATCCGGCAGCTCGGCCAGCTCTTCGACGACGAGTGGCGGGCCCGGCTCCCCGCCTGGGAGGCCGCCGGGCCGGTGATTCTCTACGACGAGCTGGGCCGGCTGCTGACCCGGGTGGTCTGCGCCTGGGCCGGGGTGCCCCTGCCCGCGTCGCAGGTCGACCGCCGCGCCGTCGAGCTGCACGCCATGATCGAGGCTTCGGCGGTGGCCGGCCCCCGACACTGGCGGGGCCGGCTCGCCCGGCACCGTGCCGAACGCTGGCTCGCCGACCTCGTCGAGCGGACCCGGGTGGGCCGCTCGCCAGCGCCGGCCGGCAGCGCCCTTGCGGTGATCGCCGAGCACCGGGACGCGCGGGGCAGGCTCCTCCCCCGGCGGATCGCGGCAGTGGAACTGCTCAACGTGCTGCGGCCGGTGGTCGCCGTGGACCAGTACATGGCCTTCGCCGCGCTCGCCCTGCACGACCATCCGGCCTGGCGGCAGCGGGTCCGCGACGACGACGAGGCCACCGAGCACTTCGTCCAGGAGGTACGCCGCTACTACCCGTTCTTTTCGATCGCGGCGGCCCGGGTCCGGCGTTCCTTCGACTGGCAGGGCCACCACTTCCCCCGTGGCCGGCGGGTGCTGCTCGACCTCTACGGCACCAACCACCACCCGACACTCTGGCCACAACCGGAGCTGTTCCGCCCGGAGCGGTTCGCCGGCCGCCACGTGGACCCGTTCGAGCTGATCCCGCAGGGCGGCGGTGACCACTGGGCCGGGCACCGCTGCGCGGGCGAATGGATCACCATCGACCTGATGAAACGGGCGGTCGCCAACCTGACCACCACCATGCGGTACGACATCCCCGCCCAGAACCTGGCCCTGGACCTGCACCGGATGCCCGCGCTGCCGCCCATCGGCCTGACCCTCACCACCATCCGCCGTACCGCCTGACCCCACCTGCCGATCATTCGGGCGACCGTAGCGAGGCGGGTGCGGTGCCGACGGCGAGCCACCGGCGCCATCCCCGTCCTGCCCAGGAGGCAGCAATGTCCTTGGCCAGCCCCACCGGTGACGCCCGCCGCGCGGGGCGCCGGTGGGACGTCGGACACGACGGCGCCAGCACGTCGCCGGCCCGCCTGCCGATGACGTACGTGCTGCCGCTGCGCTGGCACACCGACACCGGCCTGGCCGAGCTGACCGGCTACCTGCGCTGGTTGGCTGACAGGGTCGAGGTGCTCGTTGTCGACGGCTCGGCACCGGAACTCTTCGCGCGGCACGCCGAAGCGTGGCGAGGGGTGATCCGGCACCTCCCACCCGACACCGCCGAGCGTGGGCTCAACGGCAAGGTGATCGGCGTGCTCACCGGCGTCCGCGCGGCGGGCCACGAGCACGTGGTGATCGCCGACGACGACGTCCGGTACGACGAGGCCGGGCTGACCGCTGCGCACCGGCTGCTGGGCCGGGTCGATCTGGTACGACCGCAGAACTACTTCGACCCGCTGCCCTGGCACGCCTGGTGGGACACCGGCCGGACGTTGCTCAACCGGGCGCTCGGAGCGGACTACCCGGGCACCCTCGCCCTGCGTCGTAGCACCTTCCTCGCCATGGGCGGGTACGACCCGGACGTGCTCTTCGAGAACCTGGAGCTGATTCGCACCATGCGCGCGTACGACGGCACCGAGGCCGCCCCGGCCTGGCTGTACGTACGCCGACTGCCTCCGAACGCCGCCCACTTCCGCGGCCAACGTGTCCGTCAGGCGTACGACGATCTGGCCCAGCCGGCCCGCCTGCTGACCGCGCTCGCGGTGCTGCCGGCGCTGGCCGCGGCGGTCGCGGCCCGGCGGCCCGCGCTGGTGCTGGGCGCGGCGGCCGGCACCGTCGCCCTTGCCGAGCTGGGACGCCGTCGTGCGGGCGGCACCGCGGTCTTCCCGCCGACAACGGCGCTGGCGGCCCCGGTCTGGCTGCTGGAGCGCGGTGTGTGCGGCTGGCTCGCGGTCGCCCAGAGGTTCCTGCTCGGCGGCGTCCGCTACGGCGACACCCGAATCACCCGAGCCGCCCACCGGCCTCACACCCTGCAAACCCGCCCCCGTCCCCGCTAACGGCACCCTTCCCGCGATCTTGCACTTTCGGTCTGGACAAAACGGTTACCGGCCGGCAAAAGTGAGACCGAAACTGCAAGATCGCCGTACGGAAACGCGACAGCTCGCGGACACCGAGGTGTCCGCGAGCTGTCGCGATTGCAGTGACGCGAGGTCAGGAGCTGACCTGGTGCCGGGACTGCTGGGCCTGGTCCTTGACGTCCTGCGCGGCGGACCTGGTGTCGCCCTTGACGGTGTCCACGGCGCCCTGGGCGGTGGACTTCACCGACTCGGCGGCGTGCTGAGCCGGCTCGCGCAGCTCCTCCTTGAGCTCGCTGGCCACCTCGCCCAGCTTCTCCTTCACCACCCCGCTGTGCTCGCTGACCTTCTCCTTGATCTGGGTCGCGGCCTCCTGCTCACGGCGGGAGGCCGGGATCAGCGACGAGGCCAGCCAGCCGACCCCGAACGCGATCAGACCGGCGGCGAGAGGGTTGCCCTGGGACTTCTGCCGGATCACCCGCGGCGCGCTGTGGGCGGCGTCGCTGACGGTAGAGGCGGCCGACTGCGCGGCGTCGCTGACGCTGGAGGCCGCCGAGGAGGCGCGGTCGCCCACCGAGTGGGCGGCGTGGCCGGTGCCGTGGCCGAGGTCAGACGCGGTTCCCATGACCTTGTCCCTCACATTCTGCAGAGCGGAACGGGCCCGCTGCTTGCGGTCGTCGACGATGCGGCTGGGGTTGACCTTGTACGCCAACGCGTCCACATCGGAGCTGAGGCTGTTACGGGTGGCTTCGATCTCCCGGCGGATCTGATCGGGATCGGTGCTCATCGGGTGACTCCCTCCGGGTGTGGCTTGAGCGCGTCGGGGATCCGCTGCACGCTGTCGTTGGTCTGCTTGAGCCCGCGTACGTGCTGGGCGTTCTTCTTGGCCATGGAGTAGAGGACCGCGGCGACCACGGCCCAGATCACGGCCACGATCAGCGCGGCCAGGCCGGAGTCCATGACGTTGTCCAGGAACTGCCACACGGCGATGGACACGAAGAGCGCCACCATGTAGCCGCCGAAGCCGGCGCCGCCGAAGAGCCCGGCCGCCTTGCCGGCCTTCTTGCCCTCCTGGCGGATCTCGGCCTTGGCCAGCTCGACCTCCTGGCGCATCAGCGTCGACATGTCGGTGGTGACCTGGCGCAGCAGCTCACCAATGGAACTGCCCTTCACCTCCGCCGCGGTGTGCGGTGCACCCGCGTCGGGGTGGTGACCGGAGTCCAGACCGGACCCCTGCGTCGGCATGCTCATGCCGTCGCCTCCCTTCGGATGGCTCGGTGGGTCACGGGCGGATGGTGCCGCTGGACGGCACGCCCGGCAGCGGGTCGGTCTGGGTCACCGGCGGCAACGGCTGGGCGGTGCCGGTCTGCTCCGGGTAGTCGCCCCGCCTCGGGTCGGCGTAGTCGCCGGGCACCGGGTCGGCGTACCCACCCGGGGTCGGCTCGGTGTACGTGCCGGGGGTCGGGTCGAGGTAGCCGGCCGCCGGGACAGTGTCCTGCGCCACGCGGGGCGCCGGCGTCGGGATCACGGCGGTCTGCTCGGGGTCGTACGCCCCAGCGCCGCGGTGGTTCGAGGACCCGTTGCCGGAGTCGTCGCCAGCCGCGGAGATGCCGCGGGTCAGCCGGCCAGCCAGTACGCCGAGAACCGCCGCGCCGACCAGGAAGGTGCCCGGGTTGCGCCGGGCGTAGTCGCGTACCTCGGTGATCAGGTCGCCGGGCTCGCGCTCCTCGAGCCAGCCGGCCACGCCGTGCACCCGGTCGGCGGCCTGGCGGGCCATCTCGCTCACCGGGCCGGCCTGGCCACCCTGCTCGGCCATCGAGCGCATCTCGTCGGCCAGCGAGCGCAGCCCACCGGCGGCCCGGCGCTGCTGCTCACCGGTCTGGCTGGCGAGCTGGGTGCGGGCCTCGCCGTACAGGTTGCGGGCCTGCCGGGCAGCCTCACGGCCGACCTCGGTGCCCTGCTCCTTGGCGGTCTGGGCGACCGCGCCGCCGGCGTTCGCGGCCTCTGAACCGACCTGGCGCGCCTGGTCGCGGACGCCACCGCCGTTGGTCGACTCCTGCCCGTAGGTGGAAGACGTAGGTGAAAGATCGTAAGTCATGATTTCCCTTCCGCTCGGAAAGTCGTCGCGGTTGTGCTGGGGGGATGCGGCTGCGTTGCCGCGGCCGCTGGCTATTGACCTACCCTGCGTTTCGCCTTCCATGCCTCTTCCCGCATTTCTCTGCGCGGCCGCTGGATCGACTTCAAAATGAGGGATCGTCGGGCTGCGTCACGTCGCCGCTGCGGACAGTGAGGTTCGCGAGGGCTGGTAGATCCACGGAGGGGGCAGCGATGGCACGAGACGCGCGAGGTGGCCGACCGGCCGGGCCCCGACCCCGGGTCCAACTGGCCGCGTTGGTCGTGGCCGGGGCCTTCCTGCTGATCGGCGTCCTCGGCTTCATCCCCGGCATCACCACCAACTACGACGAGCTGAGGTTCGCCGGGCACCACTCGGACGCCCGGCTGCTCGGGCTGTTCCAGGTGTCGGTTCTGCACAACGCGGTGCACCTGCTGTTCGGGCTGGCCGGCCTGGTGCTGGCCCGGAGCCTCGCCGGCGCCCGACTCTTCCTGGCCGGCGGGGGCGCCATCTACCTCGTTCTGTGGCTGTACGGCCTGGCGATCGAGGCCATCGACGCTGAGGGCGGGGCGAACATCCTGCCGGTCAACGACGCCGACAACTGGCTGCACCTCGCGCTCGGCTTCGGGATGATCGCGCTCGGGCTGCTGCTGTCGAACCGGGCCGGCACCGGAGGGCGCCTGGACAATCCCGCCGACCGGCACTGACCTGGCGGTCCAGGGTTTCGCGGTCGCGCCTGCGGGGGTACCCGATCCGCGAAGGAGGTGCGACATGCCTCGTTGTCGGTCTTCGAGAACTGGGAGTCGGAGTTCCTCCAGATGGGCGGTTACGTGCTGCTCACCGCGTACCTGCTGCAGCACGCCTCGGCCGAGTCGAAGCCGGTGACCGTCGCGCACGCCACCACCGGCGCCTGAGCGCCGCCGCCAGCCGTCAGGCCGCGACCGGCAACCGCTTGGCGAAACAGACGCTGTACGGGTTGTCCACGTACTCGCCGTAGACCGGGATGCGGTCGTAGCCACACGAGGTGTACAGCCCGATCGCCGCCGGCAGGTAGGTGCCGGTCTCCAGGCAGACCACCGAGTGCCCCTGCCTGAACGCGCACTCTTCCAGCGCGGCCAGCAACTGACGGGCGATGCCCCGCCCCCGGTACGCGGGCCGGACGTACATCCGCTTGACCTCGCCGGTCTCGGCATCGATCGACTGGAGCCCTCCGCAGGCGACCGCCCGACCGTTCACCACCACCGCCAGGTAGCGGACGTCGTCGTGCGGGACGAAGACCTGCCCATCCAACCCGCCATCAGCGTCGCGCAGCTCACGCTGCTGCGCGATGATCAAAGCGGCGATCTCCGGATCGGCGGCGGGGCGGGACTCGATCAGCATCACCCCACGCTAGGACAGGTGGATTTCGCGAAGGTTTCCGGAAATCAACCCGATCACGGAGCGCAACGGACTACTCGGCGTCGTCCTCGTCGTCGAGGTCGTCGAGGTCGTCGAGGTCATCGGACGCGTCCGCGCCCACCTCGTCCGCCGACCGCACGCGGCGGGCCTTCCGGGCGGCGAGCCGGTCCGACGCGGAGGCCCGGTTCGACTTCTCCTCCAAGCGGACGTCGGTGCCCCGGTTGCCGGGTACGAAGTCCGCGCCGGCGTAGAGCGTCGGCCGCCAGTCGAACTCGCGCGGACCGATCCGGACCAGGTCACCGGGCTTCGCGCCGGCCTTGGCCAGCTTGTCCTCCACGCCGAGCCGGGCCAGTCGGTCGGCCAGGTAGCCGACGGCCTCGTCGTTGTCGAAGTTGGTCTGCTTGACCCAGCGCTCCGGCCGGCCACCGCGAACGGTGAACGAGCCGTCGGTCTCGGCCGTGATGGTGAAGCCGGCGTCGTCCACGGCCATCGGACGGATCACGATCCGGGTCGGGTCTGCGGGCGGCGCGGCCTTACGCTCCGCCTCGACCAGCTCGGCCATCGCGTAGGTCAGCTCCTTGAGCCCCTCCCGGGTGGCCGCGGAGACCTCGAACACCCGGTAGCCGCGCTCCTCCAGGTCGGGGCGCACGATCTCGGCGAGGTCCCGGCCGTCCGGCACGTCGACCTTGTTCACGGCCACCAGCCGGGGCCGCTCGGAGAGCCCGGCGCCGTACTCGGCCAGCTCGGCCTCGATCGTCTCGATGTCGGCGACCGGGTCGCGGCCGGGCTCCAGGGTCGCGGAGTCGATGACGTGCACCAGCACCGCGCAGCGCTCGATGTGCCGCAGGAACTCCAGGCCCAGCCCCTTGCCGGTGGCCGCGCCGGGAATCAGGCCCGGCACGTCGGCGACGGTGAAGGTGTGGTTGTCCATCCGCACCACGCCGAGGTTGGGCACCAGGGTGGTGAACGGGTAGTCCGCGATCTTCGGCTTCGCGGCGGAGATCACCGAGATCAGCGACGACTTGCCGGCCGACGGGAAACCCACCAGGCCCACGTCGGCGACGCTCTTCAGCTCCAGCACCACGTCCAGTTGCTCGCCGGGCTCGCCCAGCTCAGCGAAGCCGGGCGCCTTGCGCTTGGCGTTGGCCAGCGAGGCGTTGCCCCGCCCGCCGCGCCCGCCGCGGGCCACCTCGAAGGTGGTGCCGTGGCCGACCATGTCGGCCAGCACCGTGCCGTCGGCGGTCTGCACCACGGTGCCGTTGGGCACCTTGAGCACCAGGTCGTGACCGCTGGCCCCGTCCCGGTTCGACCCCGCGCCACCCTTGCCGTTGTCGGCCTTGATGTGCGGGCGGAAGTGGAAGTCGAGCAGCGTGGTCACCTGCGAGTCGACCACCAGGGACACGCTGCCGCCGTGGCCACCGTTACCGCCGTCCGGCCCACCGAAGGGCTTGAACTTCTCGCGGTGGATCGAGGCACAGCCGTGCCCGCCATCGCCGGACTGCAGATGCAGAACGACCCGGTCAACGAACGTTGCCACGGCGTCAATCCTTCCAGCGAGGTCCGACCCCGCACTTCGAAAAAAGCCAAACGGGCCGGGACCCGGAGGTCCGCGGCCCGCTTAGCCCGAGAACTACTGCTGCGGAACGATGCTGACGGTCTTGCGACCGCGCTTGGTGCCGAACAGGACCGCACCGGCGGACAGCGCGAACAGCGTGTCGTCGCCACCACGGCCGACCAGGTCACCGGGGTGGAACTTGGTGCCACGCTGCCGGATGATGATCTCACCGGCGCTGACGACCTGACCACCGAAGCGCTTCACGCCGAGTCGCTGGGCCGCGGAGTCACGACCGTTACGCGAGCTGGACGCACCCTTTTTGTGAGCCATTGGAGGACGACCTACTTCCCGCTGGAGATGCCGGTCACCTTGACCTGGGTCAACGGCTGGCGGTGACCCTGGCGCTTGTGGTAGCCAGTCTTGTTCTTGAACTTGTGGATCCGGATCTTCGGGCCCTTGGTGTGCGCGGCGATTTCGCCGGACACCGCGACCTCGGCAAGCTTCGCCGCGTCGGTCACCAGGTCGTCACCGTCGACGAGGAGCACCGCGGTGAGCTTCACCGCGTCACCGGGGGCACCGGTGAGCTTCTCGACCTCGATCACGTCGCCCTCGGCGACCTTGTACTGCTTGCCGCCGGTCTTGACGATCGCGTACATCGGAGGCGGACTCCCTGTCGTTGAGGCTGCTGGCGGTCGTCCCCGCAGCGGCTCGCCGGGTAGCAGTGCACGGCGGCGCGGGCACACGGGAACTCGGCACACCAAAGGTGGGCCGCAGGCAAGAGTACGCCATTGCTGGCCCGGACCCCAAACCGGCCCGCCCTGGTCAGCGCGCGCAGAGCTGGTCGAGGCGCTGCTGGAGCCGGTCGAGTTCGGTCTCGTCGATGGACTCGACGTCGGCGCCGAGCGCGGCCACCTCCGTGCCGATGTCGGTGAGCAGGGTCTTGAGCTGCGGATCCGTGGCCCGCGCTGACTGCTCCCGCAGCTCGGTCCGCCAGCCGGCCAACGCCGCCTCGGCCCGCCCGCGGGCAGCCTCGGCCGTGCTGCTGTCCCCAGCGCCCACCGCCGCGATCATCTGGCCCAGCTCCGCCACATACGTCGCGACGGCGGTAGTGCTGGTCTGCTGGGCGGCGGCGCAGACCTGCGTGGCGTTGCCGCCCGCCGTACCCCCGCTGTTCGGCATGCCCGTCGGCCCGGGGGACGTGCCACCGGCCGCCGGGCCGGAGCCCCCGGTGGTCACGCCGGTCGAACCCGGAGCAACGCCCGCAGGCCGGTCGGTGGAGCAGCCGGCCGCGCCGGAGAGCACGGTGACCAGCGCGGTGACAGCGAGCAGACGACGCATCTTCTTCTCCAGACCCGGGGCGGCCGATCCTGGACCGGGGGTGGCCGGAACGGCGAGGTCCCTCCCCCGTCACTTTGCCGGGGAAGGGACCTCGTCAAACACGTGGCCGGTCAGGCGGTCAGGGGCGCGTACGCCGACGGGTGCCGCCCCGGCGGGAACGGCGACGGCCGGCGCCCCCCTCGGTGCTCTCCTCGTCGCCCTCACCGTCGGCGAGCGCGTCCGGGTCGTCCGCCGCGGCCAGCCGAGCCGACTCTCCCTGCTGGCTGTCGGAGATCGCCGGCGCGGCGGCCGTCTCCGACTCGTAGCGGGACAGGTCGTAGCCCATGGTGTCCTGGTAGCCGACCTCCGGTTCGACGCCGGTGTCGGTGTCGACGACCTCGACCACGGCCCGCTCGGCCGGGGCGTTCTTGCGCGCCCGGCGACGGGACGACGTGCTGCCCTGCTCGGCGGCCGGGGCGGCGGCCACCGACGAGGCGACCGCCTTGACCTTCTCCCCCGCACCGGCGGGGCGCGGCTTCTCCGGCACCGGCTCGGTGTGGATGATGACGCCCCGGCCCTTGCAGCACTCGCAGGTCTCGCTGAACGCCTCCAGCAGGCCCGCGCCGATCCGCTTACGGGTCATCTGCACCAGGCCGAGCGAGGTGATCTCGGTGACCTGGTGCTTGGTGCGGTCCCGACCGAGGCACTCGGTGAGTCGGCGCAGCACCAGCTCGCGGTTCGACTCCAGCACCATGTCGATGAAGTCGATCACCACGATGCCGCCGATGTCCCGCAGCCGGAGCTGACGGACGATCTCCTCCGCCGCCTCCAGGTTGTTACGGGTGACGGTCTCCTCCAGGTTGCCCCCGGAGCCGGTGTACTTGCCGGTGTTGACGTCGACGACCGTCATCGCCTCGGTACGGTCAATCACCAGCGAGCCACCGGAGGGCAGGAAGACCTTACGGTCCAGGCCCTTGATGATCTGCTCGTCGATCCGGTACTCGGCGAAGACGTCACTCGTGCCGACGTGCCGGCGCATCCGGTCGACCAGATCCGGGGAGACGTGCGACAGGTACGACTCGACCATCTCGTACGACTGCTCGCCCTCGATCACCAACTCGCGGAAGTCCTCGTTGAACAGGTCCCGGACCACCCGGATGACCAGGTCGGGCTCCCCGTAGAGCAGCGCCGGACCGCCACCCTCGGCGGCCTTGGCCTGGATGTCCTCCCACTGCGCCTGGAGCCGCTTGACGTCGCGGGCCAACTCATCCTCGCTGGCGCCCTCGGCGGCCGTACGGACAATCACGCCCGCGCCGTCCGGAACCAGCTTCTTGAGCGCGTCCCGCAGCCGCTTGCGCTCGTTGTCCGGCAGCTTCCGGCTGATCCCGGAGGCGTTGCCGTTGGGGACGTAGACCAGGTGCCGGCCGGAGAGCGCGATGTGGCTGGTCAGCCGCGCGCCCTTGTGCCCGATCGGGTCCTTGGTGACCTGGACCAGCACCGAGTCGCCGGAGCGCAGCGCGTGCTCGATCGAGCGGGCGCGCCCCTCCAGACCGGAGGTGTCCCAGTTGACCTCACCTGCGTACAGCACCGCGTTGCGGCCCCGGCCGACGTCGACGAACGCCGCCTCCATGCTCGGCAGCACGTTCTGCACCTTGCCCAGGTACACGTTGCCGGCCATCGTCCCGGACGAGTTGCGGGTGACGTAGTGCTCGACCAGCACACCGTCTTCCAGGACGGCGATCTGGGTGCGGTCACCGCGCTGGCGGACCGCCATCACCCGGTCGACCGCCTCCCGGCGCGCCAGGAACTCCGACTCGCTGAGGATCGGCGGCCGGGTACGCCTCTGCTCCCGGCCATCCCGGCGGCGCTGGCGCTTGGCCTCCAGCCGGGTCGAGCCGGACACGCCCTGGACCTCGTCGACGGTCCGGCGCGGCTCGCGGATCTTCACCACGGTCGGCACGCCGTCGTCGGCGGCACCCTCCGTGTCGCCAGCGCCACGGCGACGACGACGCCGGCGGCGACGGGTCAGGCCGTCCCCGCCCTCGGCCTCCTCGTCCTCGTCACCCTCGGCCTCGACCTCGGCGGTCTCTTCGTCTTCGGCCTGCGCCGCCTCCTCGGACTCGTCGTCCTCGGCGTCGTCGGCCCCGCCCTTGCCCCGGCCCCGACCCCGGCGACCACGCCGGCGACGGCGGCGCGCGGCGGCGCTGTCCTCGTCGTCCTCATCCGCCTCGGCGGCCTCGTCGGCCTCCTCGGTCGGCTCCTCCTCGGCCTCGATCGCCTCGACCGGCTCGACCTCGCGGCGACCGCGCCGGCGACGGCGGGACGGCTCGGCGGCCTCCTCGACAACCGGCTCCTCGGCGACCGGTGCGGGCTCCACCGGGCGGGTCACCGGCACAGCGTCCGGCTGGGGTGCCATGAACAGCACGGTGGGCGCGGAGAGCGCGGCCCGCCGACGACGGGTACGCGGCTGCTCCGGCTCGACCTCGGCCGGCTCGTTCGGTTCATCGGTCACACCGGCCACGGCGGCACCCGGCGACACCTCACCGGAGCGCTCCTGCCTGCCGCTGGTCCAGGCCGGCTCGGCAGCGGTCGCGCTCGGGGTGGCCTCCGCCTCGTTCAACTCGGCCTCGGCCTCGCGCAGGTCGGACTCCGCCGGCTCCTCGGCGACGACCGGTTCCGCGACCGCAGGCACCTCTTCGACGGCAGCCGGCTGCTCGGTGGCGGGCGGCTCCTCGACGGCAGCGGGTGTGGCCTTCTTGCGCCGGGTGCGGGTCACCTTGACCGGCGGAACCACCTCGGTCGAGGCCGTCTCCGCGGAGGCCGCGACCAGCGGCTCCTCGGCGGTCGTCTCGACGGGGGTCGCCTTGCGGCGGCGCCGGGGGGTCTTCGGGGCGACGTCCAGATCGCCGGAGACCGGGGCGAAGACCTCCGCCTGCGGCGACTCGGCACTGCCGGCCCCGCCAGTGGGGGCCTCGATCGGCACGTCGGTCTGCTCCGGCTGGTTGAGCGGGGCGGCCCGACGCCGGGTCGCCCGGGTGCGCCGCACCGGCGCGGCGGGCTCGGCGCTCTCCGCACCGGCAGCGCTTTCCGCGCCAGCCGGTTCCACCGAGGCCGAACCGACGGCCGTGGTGGGGGTCGCGACGGCGGCACCGTCGGCGGTGGCGCTCTGGTCGGCGGTCTCGCTGGCCGGCTGTGAACCGGTCCGTTCGCCGCCCTCGGGCTCGTTCTCGAGCATGGACGTTCTCCAGTTCTGGCTAGCCCGGGCGCGGGTGAGCGCTGCCACGCAGGGTCGCCGCAAAAGTGTTTCCGCCGGGCGCGCGTGGTGCGCGACCGCCGAAGTCTGCCTGCCAGAGCACCGACCGTCGGTCAGTGCCCAACGATGGCTGCCCCGTCGCGGTCCGCATCCAACGGATCCACGATCGCACCCTGCGCGGTCAACGTGCCCTGAGCCAGCCGGGTCACCCTCGGCGAAACCGGCGGCTCCAGGTCGGCCACCACGCGGAGGCCGGAAAGGACGTCATCGGGCCGTACGGACGGGGTGACCTGCCGCACGACCAGTTCGAGTATCGCACACGGTACGGCCGGCACCCCGGAAGGCGTCGGCGTTGGCGCGAGGACATCGACCGACATCACGGCGGCGCGGGCGTCGAACGTGCGTCGGCCCTGCTTGGTCATCCGCTCGACCAGCACCTCGTCGGCCGCGACGAAGGCGTCCACCGCGGCGCGGAGCACCGCCGTGTCGACCTCGGGCAACTCGATGCGCCAGAGCGACGCCTCAATCCTGTCCGGCAGATTGCCCCCTTCGGCGATCACGGCGTCCAGGACGTCCAGCCCCGGCGAGAGCGCGGCGTCCAACGCGGCGCGCAACGCCTCCGGGTCGACCGCAGCCTGGAGGCCGATCTCCAGGTACTCCGCCTCGCTCGCCACCCCGGTGGGCGCGGCGCTGGCGTAGGAGATCTTCGGGTGCGGGGTGAAGCCCTGGGAGAAGGCAATCGGCACAGCGGCCCGGCGTAGCGCGCGCTCGAACGCCCGGGCGAAGTCCCGGTGCGAGGTGAACCGCAACGGCCCGCGCTTGGCGTACCGGATGCGGACGCGCTGGACGACCGGTGCCTGGCCGCCCTCGGGTTGAGGCTTTCTGGCGATCGTGGGCTCCTCGGGTGGACCTGCGTATCCGCCCATCCTGGCGCAGGGCTCGTGACGGTACGCAGCCGGGGCGGTCGAATCGCCCCGGCAGACCGGTTCAAATGGGTCGGTAGGGTCGTCACCACCCACCGGACATGCCGATGGCCGGCCGGTGACGCACAGGTCACCAGCCGGCCACCACGATCAGGACGGGTTACCGCTCCCGTCGCGGGGTGGGCGGCGGCGCCCCTCCAGGTGGGCCGTAACCGGAGGGCGGGCCGTAACCGGAGGGCGGGGCGTACCCGGGTGGTGGCGGATAGCCGGGCGGCGGGGCGTAACCAGCGTCGGGTGACGGATACCCGACGGGGGGCAGCTGGTCAAACCGTTCGTCCGGCACGTCGGCCGCCAGGGCCGCCTCACGGCGGTAGCGACGTCGGTTCCAGATGAGGAACACCGCCAGCCCCAGCAACAGCACCAGCACCACGGCGACACCGATGACCACCACCATGACCTGCTGGTCCGTGGGGCCACCCCGATCGCCGTGCTGGGTGACGTCGAATTCCTCATCCGGGCCCCCGGTGCGGACGGGGTCCGGGTCAGTCGCGGCGGCCGGGTCGAGCAGCGGGTTGGCGGTGACCGACGGCACGTTGGCGGTCAGCGCCTTCATCGGGTCGATCACGCCAAAGCCGTACTGCGGGTCCCGCCCGGATGGGCCGGCATCCCGGGAGGTCCGGATGATCCGGTTGATCACGTTGGGAGCGTCGAGGTCCGGATACTTGGCCCGGATCAGCGCGGCGAGACCGGAGACGATCGCGCTGGAGTCGGAGGTCCCGTCGCCCCAGCCGTACCCCTGTTCGTTCGCGACGTTGTAGATGCCGTCACCCGGTGCGGCGACCACCGCCTCCGGCCCCTGGACCGACCCGGACCAGAACCTGCCGCCCCGGGTCGTCCCGGTCACCGCGATCACACCGGGGGTGTTGGCGGGGTTTCCCACGGCGGTGCTGCCCCTGGCGGTGTTGCCGGCGGAGGCGACCACGACGACGTCGCGGTCCAACGCGTACTTGATCGCGCTCTCCTCCTCGGGGCTGGCGAAGCCTTCGCCCGCCACGGACATGTTGATCACCTTGGCGCCGCCGTCGACGGCCATCCGGATGCCGCGAGCCAACGCCTCGTCGCTGCTGGTCCCGGCACCCTTCCGCAACTTGATCGGCAGGATCTTCGCACCGGGGGCGACGCCGTCCACGCCGTCGCGGCCATCGCTCTTCGCCGCGATGATGCCGGCCATGTGCGTGCCGTGCCCGTCCTCGTCGGCCCGGCCATCTCCGGAGGCGCCGTAACTGCGGCCACCGGCCAGCACCTGACCCCGCAGGTCCGGGTGGCTGGCCTCGACACCACTGTCGAGCACGGCCACGACCACGCCCCGCCCGGTCGAGATCTTGTGCACCTGGTCGATCCGCAGTTCGTCCAGATACCACTGCTCGGCCCGCCGGGGAGCGGCTGCCGCCGGTTGGGCGGCCCCCACCACCAGGAGCCCCGCCAGCAGGCAGGCGGTCACCGGCCGGAGCGCTCCAATGTTCACCCTCATCCGTCCGTCCTCATCGAAGGACGCCCGGGGACGCCCCGTCACCAGGGCCCCACGGATCGTCATCCTCAGTCAACCACGACGAGTGCTCGGAGCCGGTGCCGCCGCCGCCGTGTCCGGCGCCACCCGCGCCGCCCATCATGCCGCCGCCCATCATCCCGGCGCCCGCACCACCACGCGCGCCACCGGCCATTCCGGCGCCGCCGCCCGCGCCGGCGGCGGTGCGCAGCGCGTTCGCCGCGCTCGTCATCGGCGGCACCTTTCCGTTGCCGCCGCCCACCATGCCGGGGATGCCGCCGCCCATCATTCCGGCGCCTGCGCCCAGGCCACCGCCGGCACCGATCCCGCCGGCCGCGCCGACACCGGGGCCACCCCCGAAACCACCGCCGGCACCACCGAGACCGGCGCTACCGACCCCGGTGCCGCCGATGCCACCACCCAGGCCGCCGTACCCGCCACCGACGCCGCTCGGGCTGGCTCCGGCCAGACCGCTGGTGTAGCCATCGTCGCCATCCGGGTAACCGGCGTAACCGGAACCGGTCGGTGGGGACGTGAGCTGGCCGGAGCCAAGGGGCGGTGCCCCTTCACCGAACTCACGGGATGAGGGCGGTGAGAACGGGTCGACGCTGGACGTGGGAACCCCCGTCTCGCCGATGCTCGGTGGCCTGCTGCCGATCGAGGGGCCACCACCGATGTCGGGGTTCCCGCCGGGTCCACCGCCACCACCGATGTCGGGCCGCCCCGTCGGCGGAACCCGGGGGTCGCGACGGATGTCGTCGGCGGTGTTCTGTCCATCCGGCCCGGTCACGGTCAGCTTGGGACGCTCGGTGTACACCGCCTTGGGTAGTGGCGACATCGCCGTGTTCGCCGCCTGCTGATTGTCCCGGTACCAGTTGTCCAGGTGGGACTTGGTGTCCCACCAGCCGCCGCGCTTGTCGTCGCCGGCCTGGCCGTCGACCTTCATGGTCGCTTCCAGGTCGTCGGCCTTGTCGCGGAACGCGCCGTCGGCGTACGACCCGGGGTTGCTCTGGTAGTCCTTGCGCAGCGCGGCGAGGAACCCCGACGAGCTCTCGCCGTCCCGGGCATCGTCGAGCTCGGTGCCGTTGGGCAGGCTCCACTCGTTGATACCGAAGTCGTCCATCAGGGGGATCGGAATCGTGGAGACCGACTTCCGGATGTCGCCCTCGATCCGCGTCAACGCACCACTGACGTTGCTCGCGTCGGTGATCAGATCCTCGATCTGCTTGCCGATCTTGCCAAGGTGCTCGCGGTACGCGTCACCGCCGCTGCCCTTCCAACCGGCGAGCATCCCGGGCAGACCGCCGACGTGCGGGCGCTCCTGACCCGTCGCGATCGGGCCGACGAAGGACCGGCCGACGAGCGCGTCCCGCAACTGTTGCAGGCCGGCAGAGAGGTTGCTCCACCCCATCCCGACCGATCCGACCGTCTCCGGGTCCGCGGAGAGCGTCACCTCGCGGACGCACCGCTCCCAAGTTCCTCCAGCCATGACGTCCCCCTCAGGCCGTGTACGGGTAGGTGGGCGGGCCGCCGGCAGCGGGCGGCGGAGCCGCCGACTCGAGCAGTCGCTCGATCTCCTTGCCGTTGGCGGCGTTGCGCGCCTCGGCGTCGCGGAACGCCTTGGCGATGTCCTCGGTGCCCTCCTTCAACGCGGCCAGCTTCTGGGAGAGCGTCGTGAGGTGCATCTCCATGTTGCCCGTGGACCTGGTCAGGGCCTGCCACTGCATGCGGGCGTCTTCGTACGCGCCGAAGGGGGTGCCGTTCGGGACGGTCTGGGCGTTGTTGCTGTCGCCCTTCATCCGCTCCTTGATGCGCTCCATCTCGTACTTGAGGGTGTCCTCGACGTACTGCTTCAGCCGCTCGACGTATGCGGCGGCGGCGTCCAGGTCCTCGACACTGACGTGCAGATCGCCGACGCTCGGCGGCGGGATGTCACCCATGCGCTTCCTCCCCCGTTCCCGACCCGCGGGGTCGGTCCATGTCAGACGCAGCGTATCGAGTCTGACCTAGTCGGGGCAGCCCCAGCCACCACCAGGGCGCACAGACCGGCGTCGATGGCGGGAAGGCCACTGTGGCGTCGCTGGCGCGCTGCGAAGCCCGACCAGCGCCAACGGGCCCGCTAGACGCGGGCCCGTTGGGTGACATGTCGGATGTGGAGGGTGGCGTTCACCGCCACCCGGCGCCGCCTGGCGGCAGGCGGTCAGACGGAGGGGTTGCTCGCCGGCACCTTCATGCCGTTGCCGCCCAGCGGGGTGAGCGGCAGCAGCTTCTTGCCGGTCGGGCCGATCTGGATCTCGGTGTCCATCGATGGGCACACGCCGCAGTCGAAGCAGGGCGTCCAGCGGCAGTCGTCCTGCTCGAACTCGCTGACCGAGTCCTGCCAGTCCTGCCAGAGCCAGTCCTTGTCCAGGCCCGAGTCGAGGTGGTCCCAGGGCAGGACCTCCAACCCGTCGCGCTGCCGGGTGGTGTACCAGTCGAGATCCACCCCGAACGCGGGCAGCGTCTCGGCCGCCGCGTCCACCCAACGCTGGTACGAGAAGTGCTCGCTCCACCCGTCGAACCGGCCGCCGTTCTCCCACACCTTGCGGATCACCGAGCCGACGCGGCGGTCACCCCTGGAGAGGAGCCCTTCGATCAGCGACGGCTCGCCGTCGTGGTACCGGTAGCCGATGGCCCGGCCCAGCGAGCGGTCCGAGTTGATCGCCTGCTTGAGGATCCTGAGCCGGTGGTCGATGACCTCCGGACGTTCCATCGGGGCCCACTGGAACGGGGTGTGCGGCTTCGGCACGAAACCGCCGATGGAGACGGTGCAGCGGATGTCCTTGGAGCCGGTGGCGGCCCGACCGGCCTTGATCACCTCGTGCGCCATGTCCGCGATCTCGAGGACGTCCTCGTCGGTCTCGGTGGGCAGGCCGCACATGAAGTACAGCTTCACCTGCCGCCAGCCGTTGCTGTACGCGGTGACGACGGTGCGGATCAGGTCTTCCTTCGACACCATCTTGTTGATGACCTTGCGGATCCGTTCCGACCCGCCCTCCGGGGCGAAGGTCAGGCCGGTACGCCGCCCGTTGCGGGACAGCTCCTGCGCGAGGTCGATGTTGAAGGCGTCCACCCGCGTCGACGGCAGCGACAACGAGACGTTGGTGCCCGCGTACTGCTCGGCGAGGCCAGAGCACATGTCACCGATCTCGGAGTGGTCCGCTGAGGAGAGCGACAGCAGACCCACCTCGTTGAAGCCGGAGAACTCCAGGCCCTCACGGACCATCTGCCCGACCGTGGTGATCGACCGCTCCCGCACCGGACGGGTGATCATGCCCGCCTGGCAGAACCGGCAGCCCCGGGTGCAGCCCCGGAAGATCTCCACCGCGTACCGCTCGTGCACCGTCTCGGCGAGCGGGACGAGGGGCTTCTTCGGGTACGGCCAGGCGTCCAGGTCCATCGTCGTGCGCTTGTGCACCCGGAACGGCACGTCCGCCCGGTTCGGCACGACCCGCTGGATCCGCCCGTCCGGGAGGTAGTCGACGTCGTAGAAGCGCGGCACGTAGACGCTCTCGGTGCGGGCCAGCCGCAGCAGCAGCTCGTCGCGGCCGCCCGGGGAGCCTTCGGCCTTCCACTCCCGGACGATCGCGGTGATCTCCAGGACCGCCTCCTCACCGTCGCCGAGCACCGCGGCGTCGATGAAGTCCGCGATGGGCTCCGGGTTGAACGCGGCGTGCCCGCCGGCCACGATCACCGGGTCGGCGTCGGTGCGGTCGGCGGCCAGCATCGGAATGCCGGCCAGGTCGATCGCGGTGAGCATGTTGGTGTAGCCCAGCTCGGTGGAGAAGGAGATGCCGAACACGTCGAAGTTGCGGACCGCTCGGTGCGCGTCGACGGTGAACTGCGGCACGCCGTGCGTGCGCATCAGGGCTTCCAGGTCCGGCCAGACCGCGTACGTCCGCTCGGCGAGGGTGTCGGGTAGCTCGTTGAGCACCTCGTAGAGGATCTGCACGCCCTGGTTGGGCAGACCCACCTCGTACGCGTCGGGATACATCAGCGCCCAGCGCACGGTCGCCGCGTCCCAATCCTTGGTCACCGCGCCCAGTTCGCCACCGACGTACTGGATGGGCTTGGAGACCTGGGGCAGCAGAGGCTCAAGCTGGGACCAGACGGACGGCTCCAGGTCGCGGCGCGGCGTCAGACGCGCTGAAACGGAGTCGTCGCCAGAGTTGGTCGCGGCCGCGCGCGGCGTCGTGGACGGGGCACTCATGATGACTAAGGGTACGCGCCCGTCCTCCGGCACCCGCGCGCACGCCCAATCGGCGGTGGTGGCGGCGCGGTACTAACCTCGGACCGGCGTGAGAGGAGATTGCCGCGATGCCCGAGCCCCAGCCGGGAGCACGGCCCGCCGACGGGAGCACCCCGGGCGCGGAGCCGGACCGGGATCCGGCGACCGCCGACGAGCCGACCTCCCCACCCGTACCCCCGGACCAGCCGGAACCATCGGCGCAGCCCGAACCAGCGGCGCAGGCGGAACCCGCGACGCAGCCCGAACCCGCGACGCAGCCGGAACCAGCGGCGCCGCCCGAACCCGCGACGCCGCCCGAACCTGCGACGCCGCCCGAACCTGCGACGCCGCCCGAACCTGCGACGCCGCCCGAACCTGCGGCGCTGCCCAGGGCTGCGGACCAACCGGAGCCGTCGGACCAGCCCGAGCCCGCCACCGCGCAGGCTCCCGCGCCCAGGTGGAGCGGCTCCGCCCCGGTGCCGCCTCCGCTGCCGCGCCGACCCGCCTGGGGCGAGTCGGCCGAGCCGACCCCACCACCGTCCGTGCCCGTCGGCCCGCCGGAGCACCAGACCCCGGTCGACCCGTGGGCCGGCGTGGACACCGGCGGATGGGACCTGCCGTCCGCCGAACTGCCCCCGCTGCCATCGACGATGCACTACCCGGCACCGCCAGTGACCCGGCAGTGGTCTGCCCCGCCCGCTCCCCCGGTCGGGTCGCACCCGGTGTCTCCGCCGGCTGCCCCGATGCCACCACAGGCCGCACCCCGACCGCCGCAGGCCGCCAGGCCCACGATGCCGGCCCGGCCGATGTCGCCGGCCGCACCGCCCCCGGCGCCGCCCAGGCTGCCGAAGCAGCGCAGGGGCCGGCGGTCCGCCACGCCACCCATGGCGCCACCACCAGCACCGCCGCCGGGTTGGCAGGCCCCCAAGGGGTACGTGCCGGTGCCGGTCCGCCGGCGTCGCCGCTGGCCGTGGCTGCTGCTGCTCACCCTGGCCTGCTGCTGCGGCTGCCCCGCCTACTACGGGTTCCCGATCTCGGCCCAGTACCCGGTCCAGGTGTCACTGCCCACGCAGGTGGACGACCTGAGCCTGCGTCAGGACAAGCGCAGCGAGGACGCCGCCCGACAGTTGGAGGGCGAGGTACGCCAGGAGCACTGGCTGGCCGAGGACACGTTCGCCGGCGTCTACTCCACGTCCGGGGGCAAGCAGGTGACGCTGTTCGGCGGCACCGGCTTCCGCCTGAGCCCGGAGTCGGACGCGGAGGCCGAGATCAGCCGGCTCACCGAGCGCTACGCGCTGAAGGCCGCCGAGAGCGTGGACACCGGTGTACGAGGCCGGCACGAGCGCTGCGCGGTGGGTCAAGCTGACGGCAGCGACGTGGTGGTCTGCACCTCGGTCGACCACGGCAGCATCGCCACCGGGGTGTTCACCCGACTCTCCGTCGCCGACAGCGCCGCCCTGCTGAACACCCTGCGCACCCAGATCGTCCAACCCAAGGCCTGACCCACCCCAACCCCCATCCCGCCGTCGACGCCGTCGACCCGAGGTTGATCAAGAGGTTTCGGTCAGTTTCAGCCCCGCCAATGACGCAAACCTCTTGATCAACACGGGCGAGGCACGGGCGGGCGGGGTGGGGTGGGGTGGGGTGGGTCAGGGTTTGCTGGTTGGGTTTGGGTGGGCGCGCGGCGGGGCGTAGCGGGGTACGTACTCCTGGCCGGTGAGCTTCTGGATCTCACTCATCAGCTCATCGGTCATCTGCCGCAGCGAGGTGCGGTCGTCGGGCCGGCCGGTGAAGTCCAGCGGCTTGCCGAACCGAACGGTGATCTTGGCAGTGCCGGGGCGGGGCACCCGGGCACCGATCGGCTGCGCCTTGTCCGTGCCGATCATGCCGACCGGGATGATCGGCACACCGGCGGAGATCGCCAGCCGGGCCGCCCCGGTCCGCCCCCGGTAGAGCTTGCCGTCCGGCGAGCGGGTGCCCTCCGGGTAGACCACCACGAGGTCCCCGCCCTTCAACGCCGGGATCGCCGCGTCGAACGCGGACAACGCGGCCCGGCCGCCGGCCCGCTCGACCGGAATGGCGCCCAGGCCGGTGAGCACGAACTTGGAGATCGCGCCCTTCACGCCGGCGCCCGTGAAGTACTCCGACTTCGCCCAGAACGCCAGATGCCGGGGCACGACCGTGCCGAGGAACAACTCGTCGGCCACCGAGAGATGGTTGCCGGCGAAGACCGCACCGCCGGTCTCCGGCACGTGCTCCAGCCCTTCCACGGTCGGGCGGAACGCCAACCGCAGCGTGGGCGCCACGGTGAGCTTGCCGATGGTGTAGAGCAGGGGCACTGGTCCTCCGGCAGATCAGATGCGAACAGGCGGTGTCACGGTAGCGGACGCCTCCACACCCCCTCCGACGGAGGTGGCGAGGCGTCCGCACCCTGACGGTGGTCCCTTACACGCGGCGGACGACCACCGTTACCCGGTCGCCCTCGCCGACCTCGCCGGCGAATCCGTCGAGGCCCTCGGCGAAGTCCACCGAGTCGGCCAGCACCTCCCCGGAGACGAAATCGAGGTACGCGGAGACCGCCGCGCGCACCTCTTCGGACGCCGACACCGACACCACGATCCGGTCCGAGACGTCCAGGTCGGCGTCCCGGCGGGCCTGCTGCACCACCCGCACCACGTCGCGGGCCAGCCCCTCGGCTGCCAACTCCGGGGTGACCTCGGTGTCCAGCACCACCACACCCTCACCGCCGGGCAGTGGCGCCGAGTGCTCGGCGTCGGCGGCGACGAGGCGCAGCTCGTACTCACCCTCGGCGAGGGTGACGCCAGCGGCCACCGGGGCACCGTCGACCAGCTCCCATTCGCCCGCCTTGACCGCCTTGATCACCTGCTGCACCTGCTTGCCGAGCCGCGGGCCGAGCGCCCGGGGCACCACGGTCAGGACCTGCTCGCAGTACGCGGACAGCTCCGCGCTGAACTCCACCGCCTTCACGTTGACCTCGTCGACGACCAGGTCGGCGAACGGGCGCAGCTGCTCCGCCGCCGGCGAGGCCACGACCAGCTTGGACAGCGGCAGCCGCACCCGCAGCCCCTTGGCCTTGCGCAGCGACAGCGCCGCCGAGGCGACCGCCCGGGTGGCGTCCATCGCGGCGACGAGGTCGTGGTCGGCCGGGAACTCGGTCGCCTCCGGCCAGTCGGTCAGGTGCACCGACCGCTCCCCGGTCAGCCCACGCCAGATCTCCTCCGCGGTCAGCGGCGCGAGCGGCGCCACCACCCGGCAGAGCGTCTCCAGCACCGTCCAGAGCGTGTCGAACGCGTTGGCGTCACCGGACCAGAACCGGTCCCGGGACCGGCGCACGTACCAGTTGGTCAGCGCGTCCAGGAAGGACCGGACGGTGGCGCAGGCGCCGGAGATGTCGTACGCGTCCATCTGCGCGCCGACCGTCGACACCAGCTCGTTCGTCTTCGCCAGCACGTACCGGTCGAGCAGGTGTGTCGAGTCGGTGCGGCGACGAGCGGTGTGCCCGTCGGCGTTGGCGTAGAGCGAGAAGAAGTACCAGACGTTCCAGAGCGGCAGCATCACCTGGCGGACGGCGTCCCGGATGCCCGACTCGGTGACCGCCATGTCACCGCCGCGCAGCACCGGCGAGGACATCAGCATCCAGCGCATCGCGTCGGAGCCGTACGCGTCGAAGACGTGGTAGACGTCCGGGTAGTTGCGCAGGCTCTTGGACATCTTGCGCCCGTCCGAGCCGAGCAGGATGCCGTGGCTGAGGCAGTTGCGGAACGCCGGCCGGTCGAACAGCGCGGTGGCCAGCACGTGCATGGTGTAGAACCAGCCGCGGGTCTGCCCGATGTACTCGACGATGAAGTCACCCGGGTAGTGGTGCTCGAACCAGTCCGCGTTCTCGAACGGGTAGTGCACCTGGGCGAACGGCATCGACCCGGACTCGAACCAGCAGTCCAGCACCTCCGGCACCCGGCGCATCATCGACTGCCCGGTCGGGTCGTCCGGGTTGGGGCGGACCAGGTCGTCCACCGCCGGCCGGTGCAGGTCGGTCAGGCGTACGCCGAAGTCCCGTTCGATGTCGGCCAGTGAGCCGTAGACGTCCAGCCGTGGGTAGTTCGGGTCATCGGACTTCCAGGCCGGGATCGGCGAACCCCAGAACCGGTTCCGGCTGATCGACCAGTCGCGGGCGTTGGCCAGCCACTTGCCGAAGGAGCCGTCCTTGATGTGCCCCGGAGTCCAGTTGATCTCCTGGTTCAGCTCGACCATCCGGTCCCGGAACCGCGTCACCGCGACGAACCACGACGACACCGCCTTGTAGACCAGCGGGGTGTCGCAGCGCCAGCAGTGCGGGTACGAGTGGGTGTAGGTGTCCTGCTTGAGCACCACCCCCCGCTCCTTGAGCTCCCGGATCACCGGCTTGTTGACGTCGAAGACCTGCTCACCCTCGTACGGCGGGACCAACGCGGTGAACCGGGTGTGGTCGTCGACCGTGACGATGGTGGGGATGCCGGCGGCGTTGCAGACGTTCTGGTCGTCCTCACCGAAGGCCGGGGCCAGGTGCACGATCCCGGTGCCGTCCTCGGTGGTGACGAACTCCGCGCCGAGCACCTGGTAGGCGTTCTCGCCGGCCTGCTCGACGAGGAAGTCGTACAGCGGGGTGTAGCGGCGTCCGACCAGGTCACGGCCGTACACCGTGCCGACCTGCTCGAACCCGTCCAGCTCCTTGGCGTACGCGGCCAGCCGCGCCGCACCGACGACGTAGCGTTCCCCCGCGTGCTCCAGCACGGCGTACTCGATGTCCGGGCCGACGGCGAGCGCCAGGTTCGACGGCAGGGTCCACGGCGTGGTGGTCCAGACGCCCAGCTTGACCGGCCCGCGCACCAGCTCCGGCGCGGACTCGTCGGCGGTCAGCCCGAACCACACGGTCAACGTCGGGTCGTGCCGGTCCCGGTAGACGTCGTCCATCCGGGTCTCGGTGTTCGACAGGGGCGTCTCGCACCGCCAGCAGTACGCGAGCACCCGGAAGCCCTCGTAGATGAGACCCTTGTCGTGCAGGGTCTTGAAGGCCCACATGACGCTTTCCATGTAGTCCAGGTCGAGGGTCTTGTAGTCGTTGTCGAAGTCGACCCAGCGGGCCTGCCGGTTGATGTACCGCTCCCAGTCCTGGGTGAACTCCAGCACCGACGCGCGGCAGGCATCGTTGAACCGGGCCACACCGAGGTCGATGATCTCCGCCTTGCTGGTGATGCCGAGCTGCTTCTCGGCCACCACCTCGGCGGGCAGGCCGTGGCAGTCCCAGCCGAAGCGCCGCTCGACGTGCCGACCCCGCATGGTCTGGTAGCGCGGCACCACGTCCTTGACGTAGCCGGTGAAGAGGTGGCCGTAGTGCGGGAGGCCGTTGGCGAACGGCGGGCCGTCGTAGAAGACGTACTCGTTCTCGGCGTCGCCTGCGACGCCGCCATCGGCGGAGCCCGTCGTCTCCGGTTGCCGACCGGAGGTCGGCCTCGCCTCGATGGAGGCCTCGAAGGTCTTGTCGGCCGTCCAGTGCTCCAGCACCCGGCGCTCGACCGCGGGCAGGTCCGGGCTCGCCGGCACACCGGCGGCGGTCGGGTCGTGCAACGGATAGGCCATCGGGGGTCGCTCTCCTCGCGCAGCTCACTCATCAGTGGGTCTGCGAGGACGAACCTTCCGGGGGTACGCCTGGAACGGCGCTCCCGGGTGGTCCGCGGTACCACCCCGCTTGGCGGTCAACGTGCGACCGCCCGCTCATTGGCCGGCTGTGACGGGCCGGACCCGTCCGGTTCTACTGGGCCGGTTGCCCGGCTGTTCTTCCGGAGGCTCACCGGTGATGGCCGGGTCATCGCCTTACGGTGCTCAACGATACAAGACCCGCCCACCACTCCGCCGCCGAGTAATGGCGCGCGTCAACCGGTGGACCGTCAGGGCCTCCGACTCGCCGTTGATGGAGACCTCGCCGAAGTGCTGGAAACCTTCGGCCGGGGAGGTGTTGGCCCGGGGTTGACCCCATCGGTCTACCGGCCGGAGATGACCGTGATCGGCGATGCGGGTGACGCTGGCCGGAACGCCGGTTGTCCGGTCGGCATGACCGGAGTCACAGCCTCGGCTGTCACGACTCGCCCCGGCCAATCCGTCGTGCGGGTGTCGAACCGATCAGGGGAGGTAGTCATGCAGCGAATGAATCCCGGTGAAGTGGCGCCGAAGGCGTACCAGGCCGTCATGGGGCTGGAGAAGTACGTCCAGTCGAACGTCGACCACACCGTGCTTGAGCTGGTGAAGCTACGGGCGTCGATGATCAACGGGTGCGCGTACTGCGTGGACATGCACAGCCGGGACGCGCTCGGTGCCGGCGAGTCGAGCCGGCGGCTGTTCGCGGTGGCCGCCTGGCGGGAGTCACCGTTCTTCGACGAGCGGGAGCGGACCGCGCTGGACCTCACCGACGCCGTCACCCGGCTCGGCGAGCACGGGGTGCCGGATGAGGTGTGGGACGCCGCCGCGAAGGTCTGGTCGGAGAAGGAACTGGCCGACCTCGTCATCGCGATTGCCACAATCAACGTGTGGAATCGGATTGGGGTAACGATGCGGTTGGAGCCTCCCGCCCAGGCGTGACGACCGAGGCAGCAGAGGCGGCCGGTGCTCTACAGGAGCACCGGCCCATGCTGCTCGGGCTCGCGTACCGCCTGCTCGGCAGCCGGCACGACGCGGAGGACGTGCTCCAGGAGGCGTACCTGCGCTGGTTGGGCGTGGATCGCTCGACGGTGGCCGAGCCGCGCCGCTACCTGTCGCGGGTCGTCACCCGGCTGGCTCTGGACCGGTTGCGGGTCCGGCAGGCGGCCCGCGAGACGTACGTCGGCACCTGGCTGCCCGAGCCGGTGCCGACCGCGCCCTCGCCGTTCGGGCCGTTGGACCGCGCGGAGCTACGCGACTCGCTCTCCACCGCGTTGTTGCACGTCCTGGAGCGGCTCACCCCGCCGGAGCGGGCGGTGTACGTCCTGCACACGGCCTTCGATCTGCCGTACGCCGAGATCGCCGACATCCTGGACCGGTCCCCGGAGGACTGCCGCCAACTCCACCACCGCGCGACCGCCCGGGTACGCCAGGAGCAGCGCCGCTTCACCGCCAGCCGTGCCGAACGGGAACGGCTGCTCGACGCGTTCCTCGCCGCCGCCCGCGACGGTGACCTGGCTACGCTCACCGGCCTGGTCGCCGCCGACGCCACCGCGTGGAACGACGGTGGCGGTCGGGTAAAGGCCGCACGCAACCCCGTCACCGGCGCGGACCGGATCGCCCGGTTCTTCGCCGGAATCTACGGCCCGAGCCGCCCGTGGACGATGCGGCGGGTGGAGCTGAACGGGGAACCGGCCGCACTGATGACCGGTGGGGACGGCAGCCGGTACACCTTGACCGTCAGCGCGGCCGACGGCCGGATCACCGGCGTCTACGTGGTCGGCAACCCGGAGAAGCTGCCGCAGGTCGACTGACGCCGGTGCGGTCGCGTCAGCCCAGCTCGGGGAACCAGAGCGCGATCTCGCGCTTGGCGCTGTCCGTCGAGTCGGAGGCGTGCACGAGGTTCTCCCGGTTGGACAGCGACAGGTCACCCCGGATGGTGCCGGCGGCGGCCTTGCGGCCGTCGGTCGCGCCGACCAGCCCACGGACCACGTCGATGACCTGGTCGCCGGAGAGCACCAGAGCGACCAGCGGGCCGCCGGTCATGAAGTCCTTCAGCGGCGGGTAGAACGCCTTGTCGACGTGCTCGGCGTAGTGCTCGTCGGCGAGCGCGGCGTCCATCGTCCGGTGCACCATCGCGTCGATCCGCAGCCCCTTGCGCTCGAAGCGGGAGAGGACCTCGCCGACCAGGCCGCGGCGAACCGCGTCCGGCTTGATCAGAACGAGGCTGCGCTCATCCGGGCTGTTGCTGGACACGCTGGGTTCCTCCTGTACGCGCTGAACGCTTGGGATCGGTACGGTCAGCCTAGCGACCCGGTCCCGGCGCCGGCGCGGCGGCCGGTCTTCCCCCCGGTGGCCGATCCGGCCTAGCCTGGCCCTGACCCCCGGGAGGTCCACTGTGGCGAATGGCGGGAACCGACCCATCGCGCCGGTACGCAAGCTGATCGGCACGGTGCTGGGCACCGTGGCCACGTTCGTCGTCCTCTTCGGGCTGGGCATGACCAGTTGGGCCATCGTGGCTCTCGGGGTCGCCCTGCTGGTGCTGGCGATCGCGCTGGCCACCGTACGCGGTGGCGGGCGCACCTGGGTGGTCGGCGTCGGGCACGTGCACAGCGCCTCCGAACCACCCACCCAGTACGCGTTCGGCCGCTGCGAGCTGCAACTGGTGATCGACGCGCCCGGTCTGCCGCCCCGGTCCAAGAAGATCATCGAGCCGCGGGTGCCGGTCTCCAAATGGCCGTCACTGGGCCAGACCCTGCCGATCCGGGTCGCGTTGGACGACCAGCGGCACGTCAAGGTCCTCTGGGACGAGGTGCCGACCCACGCCGAGACCGCCGCCGCCGTCGCCGACCTCCCGCCGGAGTTCGCCGACGTAGACGTCGTGGACGAGGTGCTGATCCAGCAGGACGCCCCGCCGTGGGCCGACCGCGCGCCGGACGACGACTTCCGGGACGACTTCCGCGACCCGCTCGGTGACCCGTTCCGCGACCCACTCGGCCCCGACCACTTGCGCCCTGACCACTTGCGCACCGACGCCCTGCGGGACGACCCCCTGCGGGACGACCCGGGCGTCGTGCCCGAGGAGCGCGAGCCCGTGGTGATGCACCAGAGCCCGGGCGGCCCGGTGGTGTTGGAGGGCGTCGTCGTCGAGCAGCAGGCCAGCGGCGGGCTGCCCCGGCGGGCCACCCCGGCGCCGCGCCCGCCCGCCGAGGAGCGCTTCGACGAGCCCGGCGCCGACCGGTTCGACCTCCCGGAGGACGACCGGGTGCCCCCGTCCGCCGGGGACTCCTTCGACCCGCCCGGCGCGGAGAGCTTCGACGAGCCCAGCGCGCAGCGCTTCGACCAGCCGCCCGCACAGCGCTCCGGCCCGGGCGTGACAGACCCGCTGGATCCACTCGACCTTCCGCTCGACGATCCCGCCCCGACCGGGGCGGCGCGCGAGACCGTCACCGATGAGCAACTGGACGAGGCGATCTTCGGGTTCGACGCGGGCGCGGCAGCGGACCCGGCCGCCCCGATCAGCGGGGTGGGCCTCACCCTGCTGGTGACCGACCTGTCCCGTTCGCTCGGCTTCTACCGCGACGTGCTCGGCTTCACCGAGGTCGACCAGGGCGCCCGCAACGCCGTACTCGCCTCGGGCACGACCCGGCTCGTCCTGCGCGAGGTGACCGGGGCGGCGCCGATCAGCCGCCGGCTGGTGCACGTCAACCTCGAGGTGGACGACATCGAAGCGGCGTACGAGCGGTTACGCGAGTCGGGCATCCGCTTCACGTACGCGCCCCGGGTGGTCAACCGGGGCACCAAGCTGGAGGTGTGGGCGGCGGCGTTCCGCGACCCGGACAGCCACGGCATCGCGCTCACCCAGTGGCGCGAACGCGCGGACGCCTGACCCGGCCCGCTCCCCTCGGGGTGCCGCCAACCGGGTCGGGCGTCAGCCGAGGATGACCCGGCGGACGTGCAGCGCGTACGCCCAGACCAGGGCGAAGATGATGCCCAGCCCGAACAGCGACCAGTGCAGCAGGCCGCCCAGTAGCAGCAGGCCCTGGAGCACGGTGCCGGCGTGCCAGGCCCAGGCGCGGCGCATCATGCCGGCGAGTACGACCGCGGCCACCGCCAGTGCCACCACGGCACCGATCGCCGCGCCGCTCAGGTCACCGCCGACCACCCGGATCGGCTGGATCGCCAGCAGCAGCACCAGCGCCTCCAGGCTGAGCGTGCCAGCGCCCAGGCCGCGTACCGCCCGCTCCGGGTTGCGCAACCCGGAGCGTCGCGGCTGCCCGGCCCCGGACTGCTCGGTGGCGGGCTCTTCCCCGGTGGGCTGATCGGCCGGGGAGCCGACTACGCCCTGGTCGGCCGGCGAGCCGGTCAGGTCCTCGGTGGCGCGGGGGTCCCGCTCCGGGCCGGTCATCGCTTCAGCAGCCGACGTGCGTCGGCCACCGTCACCACCGAACCCGTGACCAGCACCCCGACCCCGCTGAGCTCACCGGGGACGTTCTCCTCGGCCAGCGCCACGGCCAGCTCGATCGCGTCCGGCATCTCCTCGGCCGAGTCCACCCGCTCCTCGCCGAAGATCTCGGCGGCCAGCTCGGCGAGTTCCGCCGTCGGCATCGCCCGTGGCGAGCTGTTGCGGGTGACCACCACCTGGTCGACCACCGGCTCCAGCAGCTCCAGCAGGCCGGCAGCGTCCTTGTCGGCGAGCACGCCGATCACCGCCACCAGCTTGCTGAACGCGAACTCCTCCTGGAGGGCGGTGACGGTGGCGGCCATGCCGTGCGGGTTGTGTGCGCCATCCAGCAGGACGGTCGGGGCGTTGCGGACCCGCTCCAGCCGTCCTGGGGAGCTGGTCGAGGCGAAGGCCTCCCGGACCACCTCGATGTCGAGCTGCCGTCGAGTCCCGGCACCCAGGAACGACTCCACGGCGGCGAGCGCCACCGCGGCGTTCTGCGCCTGGTGGGCACCGTGCAGCGGGATGAACACGTCGTCGTAGACGCCGCCCAGGCCCTGCAGGCTGAGCACCTGGCCGCCGACCGCGACCGCCCGGCTCAGCACGCCGAACTCGGCGCCCTCCCGGGCGATGGTGGCCCCGACCTCCGCGCAGCGTTCGAGGAGAGGCCGCGCCGCCTCCTCCTCCTGAGCCGCCGCGATCACGGTGGCGCCCGGGTGGATGATGCCGGCCTTGGCCAGCGCGATGTCCTGGAGTGTGTCGCCCAGCCACTCGGTGTGGTCCAGCCCGATCGGGGTGATCACACAGACCCCGGCCTGGATGACGTTGGTGGCGTCCTCGGCACCGCCGAGGCCCACCTCGACCACCGCGATGTCGACCGGCGCGTCGGCGAACGTGGCGAACGCGAGCGCAGTGGTCATGTCGAAGTACGTCAGCGGCTCGTCCGACTGCGCGTCGACAAGTTCCGCCAGCGGCTTGATCTCCCGGTACACCGCCGCGAACCGCTCCTCGCTGACCGGCTCACCGTCCAGGCTGATCCGCTCCCGAACGGTCTCCAGGTGCGGGCTGGTGTATCGCCCGGTGTGCAGCCCGAACGCCCGCAGCAGCGAATCGATCATCCGCGCGGTGGAGGTCTTGCCGTTGGTGCCGGTCAGGTGGATCGCGGGATACGCCCGCTGTGGACTGCCGAGCAGATCGAGCAGCGACTCGATCCGGTCCAGCTCGAACACCATGCGGGTGAAACCGCGGGCGGCCAGCTCAGCCTCGACGGCGGCGAAATCGGTACGGTCGGTCACGAGGAAAGCGTCTCCAGAGCAGCGTCGATCCGGACCAGGTCGGTCTCGGCGGTGGCGAGCCGGTCGCGGATCTTCGCGACCACCGGCTCGGGGGCCTTGCCGATGAAGGCAGGGTTGTCGAGCTTCGCCCGGGCCTGCGCGACCTCCTTCTCGGCCGCCGCGCGGTCCTTCGTCAGCCGGGCCCGCTCGGCGGCCACGTCGATCGACCCCCGGGTGTCCAACGCGACACCGACCGCGCCGGGCATGGCCAGCGTCGCGCTGGCCTGGAAGTCGTCGCCGGCCGGGTCCAGCCGGACCAGCGAACGGATCAGCGGCTCGTGGGCGGCGATGCCCGCACCGGGCAGCCCGTCCAGTCGGGCCGCCACCCGCTGCGTCGGGCGCAGCCCCTGGTCGGAACGGAACCGGCGGATCTCGGTGACCACCCGCTGCACACTGACCAGCTCGGCCTCGGCGGCGTCGTCGACCAGCGAACGGTCGGCCACCGGCCAGGCGGCACGCTGCACCGTCTCGCCGCCGGTCAACGCGAGCCACAGCTCCTCGGTGACGAACGGGATGACCGGGTGCAGCAGCCGCAACAGCTGGTCGAGCACGTGCCCGAGCACCCGGCGGGAGGCGTCCGCCCGTTCGCCGCCCTCGGCGAGCACCGGCTTGCTCAGCTCGACGTACCAGTCGCAGACGTCGTCCCAGGCGAAGTGGTAGAGCAGGTCGCACACCTTGGCGAACTCGTACGCCTCGAACTGCTCGTCGACCTCCGCGGTGACGTGCGCCAGCCGGGACAGGATCCACCGGTCCACGGTCGAGAGCTGCTCGGCGGCGGGCAGGTCGCCCGTGGTGTGCGCACCGTTCATCAGGGCGAACCGGGTGGCGTTCCAGAGCTTGTTGCAGAAGTTGCGCGAGCCCTGGCACCACTCCTCGCTGACCGGCACGTCCTGGCCGGGGTTCGCACCCCGGGCCAGGGTGAACCGGGTGGCGTCCGCGCCGAACCGGTCGATCCAGTCCAGCGGGTCGACCACGTTGCCGAACGACTTGGACATCTTCTTGCCGTGCTCGTCGCGGACCATGCCATGCAGGGCCACCACGTCGAACGGCTGCTTGCCGTCCATCGCGTACAGGCCGAACATCATCATCCGGGCGACCCAGAAGAAAAGGATGTCGTAGCCGGTGACCAGGACGCTGGTCGGATAGAACTTGGCCAGGTCCGGGGTCTGCTCCGGCCAGCCGAGGGTGGAGAACGGCCACAGCGCGCTGGAAAACCAGGTGTCCAGCACGTCCTCGTCCTGCCGCCAGCCCTCGCCGGTCGGCGGCTGCTCGCCGGGGCCGACGCAGACGATCTCGCCCTGCGGGCCGTACCAGACCGGGATCCGGTGCCCCCACCACAGCTGGCGGGAGATACACCAGTCGTGCATGTTGTCGACCCAGGCGAAGTAGCGCTTGGCCAGCTCGGCCGGCTCGATGCGGACCCGACCGTCGCGCACCGCGTCGCCGGCAGCCTGGGCGAGGGGCGCGGTGTTGACGAACCACTGCAGCGACAGCCGAGGCTCGACGGTCGTCTTGCACCGCGAGCAGTGCCCGACCGCGTGCACGTACGGCCGCTTCTCGGCCACGATCCGGCCCTGCTCGCGCAGCGCCGCCACGATCGCGGGCCGCGCCTCGAACCGGTCGAGCCCTTCGAACGGGCCGGGCACGGTGATGACACCGCGCTCATCCATCACGGTCAGCGCGGGCAGGTCGTGGCGCTGGCCGATTTCGAAGTCGTTCGGGTCGTGGGCAGGGGTCACCTTGACCATGCCGGTGCCGAAGGACGGGTCCACGTGCGGGTCGGCGACGATCGGGATGCGGCGGCCGGTGAGCGGCACCTCGACCTCGGTGCCGATCAGGTGCTGGTAGCGCTCGTCGTCCGGGTGCACCGCCACGGCGGTGTCGCCCAGCATCGTCTCGGCCCGGGTGGTGGCCACCACGACCTCGTCGCTGTACCGGATGGAGATCAGCTCACCGTCGTCGTCGGTGTGCTCGACCTCGATGTCGGAGAGCGCGGTCAGGCAGCGCGGGCACCAGTTGATGATCCGGTTGGCCCGGTAGATGAGGCCCTCGTCGAAGAGCTTCTTGAAGATCGTCTGGACGGCGTGAGTCAACCCCTCGTCCATGGTGAAGCGCTCACGGTCCCAG
Organism: Micromonospora sp. NPDC005413; assembly: GCF_040606435.1. Taxonomy (NCBI): domain Bacteria; kingdom Bacillati; phylum Actinomycetota; class Actinomycetes; order Micromonosporales; family Micromonosporaceae; genus Micromonospora; species Micromonospora sp. NPDC005413. The sequence goes on along the minus strand of NZ_JBEXEV010000032.1, from coordinate 1,678 downwards.
TCGACGGAGTCGCCGAGGCGCCGCATCTGCCCCAGGATCGTCCCACCGGACTCGGCCTTCCACTGCCAGACCCGCTCGACGAACTTCTCCCGGCCGAGATCGTGCCGCGAAAGGCCCTCGGCGGCGAGCTGACGCTCCACCAGGTTCTGGGTGGCGATGCCAGCGTGGTCCATGCCGGGCAGCCATAGCGCCTCGAAGCCCTGCATCCGCTTACGCCGGGTCAACGCGTCCATCAGCGTGTGCTCGAACGCGTGGCCCATGTGCAGCGAGCCGGTGACGTTCGGCGGCGGGATGACGATGGTGAAGGGGGGCTTGTCGCTGTCGGCGGAGGCCCGGAAGTGTCCGGCGGCTACCCACTGCTCGTACCGTCGCTGCTCGACCTCGCCGGGCTGGTACTGGCCGGCAAGGGTGGGGGCGTCGGGGCGTCGGGCATCCAGTCTCTCGGTCACCTCACAAGTCTACGGAGGGCTTCCGCGGACCGGACGTGCGCCACCTGTGGTTCGCGTACGGTGTCGGCTATGTCCGACGCACATCTCACCGAGCGGTCGCTCGACGGCGGTCGCGAGCCGGTGGAGCTGACCGAAGAGCCGATCCAGCTGAGCACCCGGGACTCCGGGGGCGACCCCGACGGGGGTTCCGGTGGCTGGTCCCGACGGCGCAAGGTGGGTTGGACGGTCGCGCTGGTGGTCGGCCTCGCCGGCGCCGGGGTGCTGGGTGTCGGTGGGTGGCGGGTGGCACAGCAGAAGGACACACAGCTCACCTCGCCGGAGCAGGTGGCGGGCCTGACCCGGGACGACAGCGAGCGGGCGAAGAGTACGGCCGACTACCTGCGTAGCGGCTTCGCTGCGGACATTGAGCTGGATCGCAGCTTCGGCACGGTCTACCGCGACCCGGCCGACGACAAGCGTTCGGTGCTCATTTTCGGGGGTACCACTCTGCTCTGGCAGCCGGAGCGGGACCTGGACAGCCTCTTTGGTCTCATGTCGGACGAGACTGGTGCGGTGACTGGCCTGAGTGAGGTGCCCGCGGGCGATCTGGGCGGCGTGATGAAGTGCGGCAGCACCAGTGGCGAGGGTGGGGACTTCGCGGTGTGCGGCTGGGCCGACCACGGCAGCGTGGTGATGGCGATGTTCCCGGGGCGGTCGGTCAGCGACGCCGGCGGGCTGCTGCGCAATCTGCGCGCCGATATGCAGTCGCGGGACTGACCCAGGCGCCGGATCACCGGTCGCGCCACCATTTGGTTGATCGGCTCCGTATCGCCGATGTGGGCCTATCCCGTGGCGGGGTCACCGCCAGATCGGCGATATGGAGTCGATCAAGCGCAGGTTGAGGTGGGGAACGCAGAACGGGGCCAGCCCCGAGGGGTGGCCCCGTCGTGTAGGGGGAAATGCGTCAGGGCCACCCCCGAGGGGGTGGCCCTGACGAAAGATTGTCCGGCGGTGTCCTACTCTCCCACACCCTCACGAGTGCAGTACCATCGGCGCTGGAGGGCTTAGCTTCCGGGTTCGGAATGTGACCGGGCGTTTCCCCTCCGCCATGACCGCCGTAACTCTATCGACATGTCAAACAACACCACACACACGCGTGTGGTCTGTTGTTCGTTTATCGAGAGTTGCACAGTGGACGCGTAGCAGCTTAGTAGTCAAGTCCTCGGCCTATTAGTACCGGTCAACTGAAC
>NZ_JBEXEV010000031.1:0-89711 GCF_040606435.1 Micromonospora sp. NPDC005413 | reverse complement strand
GGGTTTATCTCGCCCCCGCCTTTTGCTAGGGCGGGCACGCCCCCACCCCCCCCCCCCCCCTTCCCACTCGGAGAGCCGTGGCGTCCACGGCACGCAGCACGCACTGACGGACTGCGCAGATGTCGTGCATCGCGTCGAGGTCGAAACGCCGAACCATTCATCGGTACGGGCCGGTGGCTGGCCCATGAGTTTGGGATGATGCGCCGGTCTACGTATCGACACCACCTGACTCGAAGGGACCACCGCGATGGCAAAGGTCATCTCCACGCTGTTCATCTCGGCCGACGGTGTGGCCGAGATCGACCCCGATTGGCACTTTCCCTACTTCGACGAGAACATGGGTCGCGCCGTCAGTGAGGACTATGACACCGCCGACGTGCTGCTCATCGGCCGCGAGACCTACGACAGCTTTGCCGGAGCCTGGCCCGACCGTGAGGCTGCCGGTGGGGAGGACGCACCGTTCGCCAAGCAACTCGGGGATGTGCGCAAGGTCGTCGTCTCGCGTCAGCCGCTGGAATTCTCCTGGCGCAACTCAGAGCTGATCCAGGGTGATCTCCTCGATGCCGTCACCTCGCTCAAGGCCGATGCCGGCGTCCGAGGCGTCCTCATCCCCGGGTCGATCTCGGTGGTACAGCAACTGCTCGCCGCGGGTTTGGTCGACGAGCTGCGCCTGCTGGTGCATCCCGTAGCGGCGCGTAAGGGCCGCAAGCTGTTCGACGAGGGCGATGCGGTGTACCACCTGCGGTTGTTGGCGACGGAGTCGTTTCCGACGGGCGTGATCCGCGCGATCTATTCGCCGAGCGCGGCACCGGCCAAGGTCGGTTACGACGAGGTCAAGGACCAGGTGCCGGGAGGGAACTAGCCCCCTGATCCATCCCACACCCCGGAACGGCTTTTAGTGAGGCTTATCGATATTGACGTCTGACGTCTGCGACGGCAGGATCTCGGCACCACCACCACTGTGATCCCCTCTGGGAGCCGTCATGACCCGTCCCCGCCTGCCCCGCCTGCGGGCAGCCACCCGGTTGGTCGCGCTCGCCGCGGCCACCGCCGGCGTGCTGCTCACCGTCGCCACACCCGCCAGCGCCGCTGTACCCGCCGGCCGCTACGTCTCGTTGGGCGACTCGTACACCTCAGGTCCGTTGATCCCCACCCAGGTCGACCTGAACTGCCTACGGTCCAGCCGCAACTTCCCATCGCTGGTAGCAGCGTCCGCCGGCTCATCGTCGTTCGCCGACGTGAGCTGCTCCGGCGCCACCACGGACGACATCCTCTACGGGGGCAGCGGCGCGTTGGGCATCGCGCTGCCACCGCAGGTCAACGCGGTCACGTCGAACACGTCACTGGTGACGGTGCAGATCGGTGGCAACGACATCGGCTTCTCCGGCATCATCGGCGACTGTGCGGAGGCAAGCCTCAGCAGCCCGCTCGGCTCGCCCTGCAAGAACCGGTACACCGCCGGAGGCATCGACCAGTTGCAGGCGCGGATCGCCGCTGCCGCGCCGAAGGTGACCGCCGTGCTACAGGCGGTCCGCCGGGCCGCGCCGAGCGCGCGGGTCGTGGTGCTCGGGTACCCGGCGATCGTGCCGGACACCGGTTACGGCTGCTGGCCCGTGGTCCCGATCGCCTACCAGGACGTGCCGTACCTGCGTAGCACCGAGAAGTCGCTCAACGCGATGCTGGCCAGCACCGCGACCGCAAACGGCGCCACCTACGCCGACGTCTACACCCCGTCGATCGGCCGCGACGCGTGCAAGAGCAGCGGCACCCGGTGGGTCGAGGGACTGGTGCCACAGAACGCGGCCGCGCCCTTCCACCCGAACGCCCGAGGCGAGCAGGGCATGGCGACCGCGCTGCTCGCCCGGCTGAACAGCTGACCGGGCCCGCAATCGGTTGAGCCGGCCCCGCCGCACAGCGGCGGGGCCGGCTCAACCCCGGGCGCCCCCGCGACTCGCCCAGCCGGGACAGAGACCGGGTGACCACGGTCAGATCCGTGGGGCCGGCGTGTGCGCCGCGTGCAGAATCGGCGAACGGCGATTACCTTGGCGCGCGCCCCGGGCTACTCCCGCACGTCGACCGGCGGAACGACCACACCGTCGTCGTCGCGGTGCACCTCGGCGCCGAGGCAGAGACGCAGTTGCTTGAGATCGGCGAGTCCGGGGTACCGGAACCTTCATGCCGAGTGTGGGGCAACTTGTCGGAGACCGATACCGCCTGGTCGAAAGCATCGCCAGCGGCGGTATGGGCGAAGTCTGGCGGGCGGTCGACGAAATCCTGGACCGCTGCGTGGCCGTCAAGATGCTGCACCCTCGACTGGTCACCGACGCCGACTTCGGTGAGCGGTTCCGCCGGGAGGCGCGCGCGATGGCGGCCCTGCGCCACCCGGGCGTCGCCCAGGTCTACGACTACGGCGAAGTCTCCCAGCCCGGAGCGCCGGTCCTCGCCTACATCGTGATGGAGTGCGTGCAGGGGCAGCCCTTGTCGGAGCGGATCGCCGAAGTCGGCCGGCTGGACACGGCCGAGACGATGTCGGTCGCCGCGCAGACTGCCCGCGCCCTGCAGGCCGCGCATGACGCCGGCGTCGTCCACCGCGACGTCAAACCCAACAATTTGATCATCGAGCCGGACGGGCACGTCGTACTCGTTGATTTCGGCGTTGCCGTCACCCAGGAAGCGTCGAGCCTGACCGCTGCGAACCAGGTGGTCGGCACCGCCCTGTACATGGCACCCGAGCAGGTCTCCAAGAACGAGACCACACCGGCGATCGACATCTACGCGCTGGGTGCCGTCGTCTACCACTGCCTCGCCGGTCGACCCCCGCACCAGGGCGAGAACGCCGTCGCGGTGGCGCTGCGGCACCTCGAAGAGGAACCGCCGCCGCTGTCCGACGACGTCTCGCCAGCGGTGCGGCAGTTGGTGGCCACCGCGATGGCCAAGGAGCCCACCCACCGGTTCCCGACGGCGGCGGCCATGGCAACCGCGGCGCAGACCCTCGCAGACTCGCCTGACCAACTGATGAGGGCCGCTACCGGGCCGCACACCACGCGTCAGGCCGCCCGGCGGTCGGCCCTTGCCGGTGCGATGAGTCGGGCGGTCAACCCTGGACACAGAGCGCTCGCGGTGCTTGTCGGATCGGTGGCCGCCGCGGCCGCAGTCCTGGTGCTCGCTGATCCCACCGGGATGATGCCGGGCCCGACCGGGCGACCGTCGATGCCACCTGCGGTGTCGCCATCGGTGTCGCCGCAGGGAGGACCCGGCCCTGGCGCCGGTGGCGGCGAACCGGGCACCCGCAGTTCGGCGGGTATGCCGGTTCGAGCGCCCGGATCCTCGACCCCGACGGCGACCAGCCCAGCGGGCGAGCAAACGCCAGACGGATCCACGCCGTCAGCCGGGAGCAGTGTGGGTGCACCCGGGCTTACCACGTCGGAAAGCGCCCCTGCGGGGCCGGGGACAGCGCCGACGGGCGGAACGACGACGGCACCGACAGTGGAGCCGACGGAGGAACCAGCGGCGGACCCCACCGAGGAACCGGCGGCGGAGGATCCGGTGGCCGAGGTACCGGCAGCCGGAGGGACCGCGGTGCCGCGGGTCTAGCCGACGGTGACTGCCACGGTCGCCCCTGGCCTCGTGCGGCACCAGCCGTCATGAACGCCGAGGTCGATGGCGGAGCTACCCACCACGTGTGGCGTGGCAGCCGAGGCCACCACGCCACACGTGCGGTATCAGGAGTCCGTCGGGGTCAGCCGGTTCGGCAGGTGACCGTCGGCCAGGTCCAGTTGCCGTTGGCCATGATCGTTACGCCGAAGTTGTTGCCGTTGCCGTTCGGTCGGGCGGTGACGGTTCCGCTCGTGCCGCTGACGGCGGCGTTCCAACTGTTCTGAACGCTCTGGCCGCCACCAAGGCCGAGGCTGACGACCCAGTTGTTGGTGCCGCTGACCGCGACGTTGAGGTTGAACCGGTCGCCCCACTGCTGGCCGGCCGAGAGCGTCGCGTTGCAGTTGCCGCCTCCCGGGTTGCCGGTGGTGGGTGCTGGGGTGGGGTTACCGCCACCGCCACCGCCCTCCCAGACGGTGATGTCGGAGCTGCCGCTGCTCTGGTAGCCCTCGGTGGCGAGGATCTGGTAGCTGTGGTTGCTGCCGAGGTTCAAGCCGGCCCGGGCCCAGGCGTCGAAGTGGTTGGCGGTGGTGATGGTGCCGCTGCTGCGCTTCTGCTGGCGGACGCTCCAGTACTGGTAGAACGTCTGGTTGCCGTCGATCGACGGGGCGTTGACCCGCTGGCTGCGGAGGATGTCGTAGGTGCCGCCGTCAGTGGTGACCGTGCCCATCCGGGTGGCGCCGCTGCTCGGGTTGTAGCTGCCGAAGTTCTCCACCACGTAGTACTCGATGAGCGGGTTGCGCGTCCATCCGTACAGGGCGAGGTAGGTGTTGTTGTTGCCCGGGTTGTAGCTGCCCGAGTAGGTGACCGTCCGTCGGCTGCCGGTGGCCCAACCCTTGCCGCCGACCCAGTTGTTGGTGCTCCTGTCCCAACTGCTGGAGTATCGGCCGTCGGCGCGCAGCGTCATGCTGGCGTTGCCACTGTCCTTCCAGAACGAGAAGAAGTACCCGTTGTGCGTGCCAGTGGTGTTCGAGCTGACCGTCCGATCGGCCTCGGCGTACGCGTTGGTGGCCGTCATCGTGCCCGCGACGGCCAGTACAGCGGCGCAGGTGGCACCGAGGAGCAGCCGCATCCGGCCGCGCCTCCTCGGTTTGGTGGGGATCTGGTCGGTGTCGATCATGTGCTCGCTTCCTCCTCGGGACGGCTGGCGGGAGGCCAGCAGTGCGGCGCGACCCGACAGGCTGTCGGCGGCCAGATGACGGCCACCGGACATCGGCTCGTACCGCGTGGTGGTGGTTGGCCGGTCGTCCTGCACGACGACCGGGGGAGCGTCGCGGTGGATGGCGCTGACGGTAATAGAGCGCCGTCGATGGCGACCGTATTAACCCAGCCGTCAACTTGTCAACAATTTTCGGAAACATTGACGCGGCGGAGTTTCGCCGGCTGGCCTCGCGCAGGAGGTCGTTACTACTGGCCAGTGATCGATCAGGGTCCGGTAAGGATGACAGTGGAGCCTGGGCGAGGGGAGTGCGGTCGAAGTCGGACCGGCCGAAAGTTCCGGAGAGTTTCCGGATCACGCCACGGCTGTCGCGGGGGACCGGGGAGGTAAGCGGTCCCGTGACTCGACCCGTCAGCGACGCCGGCGGGCGTTGAGCCGGGCCGCCTGACGGGTCAGGTGGTCGCGCTCGGCGAGGTTGGGGGCCTTGCGGGCCGCCTCGGCGTACAGCCGCGCCGCCGTTGCCAGGTCTCCGTCGCGCTCATGGAGGTACGCCGCCACCGCCGTGTGGCGGGGCAGTGCGTCGTTCAGTGCCGCGAGGGCCGCGAGGCCGGCGCGCGGTCCGTCGGCCTCGCCGACGGCCACTGCGCGGTTGAGCCGGACGACAGGGTTGTCGGTCAGGCGCCCGAGTTCGTCGTACCACTCGACGATCTGCACCCAGTCGGTCTCCTCGGCGGCGGGCGCGTCGGCGTGGAGTGCCGCGATGGCCGCCTGGGCCTGAAACTCGCCCAACCGGTCGCGGCCGAGGGCCGCCTGGAGGATCTCGACGCCCTCGGCGATCGACGTGGTGTCCCACCGACTGCGGTTTTGCTCGGCGAGCGGCACCAGGCTGCCGTCGGGCGCGGTCCGGGTGGCGCGTCGCGCGTGGTGGAGCAGCATGAGGGCGAGCAGCCCCGCCACCTCGGGATGGTCGATCGCGGCCGCGAGTTGCCGGGTGAGCCGGATGGCTTCGGCGGCGAGGTCGACGTCGCCGGAGTAGCCCTCGTTGAAGACCAGGTAGAGGACGCGCAGCACGGTGGCGACGTCGCCGGGCTGGTCGAATCGCACACCGGAGACGGTGCGCTTGGCCCGGCTGATGCGCTGCGCCATGGTCGCCTCGGGCACCAGGTAGGCCTGGGCGATCTGGCGGGTGGTCAGCCCTCCGACGGCGCGCAGCGTGAGTGCCACCGCGGACGACGGCGTCAGCGACGGGTGGGCGCACAGGAAGTAGAGCTGGAGCGTGTCGTCCACCGTGGGCGCAGGCCCGGGCGCCGGCTCCTCGTCGACCCGGTCCTCACGCAGGCGGCGGGAGGCGTCGGCCCGGGTCGCATCGAGGAACCGGCGCCAGGCCACCGTGACCAGCCAGCCCTTCGGGTCCCGCGGCGGGTCGGCCGGCCAGACGCGGACCGCCTCGACCAGCGCGTCCTGCACGGCGTCCTCGCCCGCCGCGAAGTCGGCTCCGCGGCGGACGAGGATCCCGAGCACGCTCGGCGTGAGGCGCCGGAGCAGAGCCTCGTTCAGCTGAGCGGTCACTCCGTGATGGTGGGTGGCTCGGTCAGGAACGGGCGCAGCTCGAGCCACTCGTGGATCGGCTTGCCGCCCGCTCCGGGAGCGGCCGACAGCTCCCCGGCCAGCTCGACGGCGCGCTCGTAGCTGTCGACGTCGATCACCATCCAGCCTGCGATGAGGTCCTTGGTCTCGGCGAACGGGCCGTCGGTGACCGGCGGGCGTCCCTCGCCGTCGTACCGGACGAACGTCCCCTCGGGGGCGAGCGCCTGACCGTCGACGAACTCGCCGGTGGTCTCGAGCCGGGCCGCGAAGTCGTTCATGTACTGCACGTGCGCCGTGATCTCCTCCGGCGCCCACTGGTTCATGGGCACGTCGTTGACCGCAGCCGGAGCGCCGCGGTAGTGCTTGAGCAGCAGGTACTTGGCCATCGTGGTTCTCCTCGGTGCTGATGCGACCCATCTTGGTCGTCAGGTTCACCTCGGGGACGGAGCCAGTCACCGGTTCTCGACATGGCAGTCGGAATTGTTTTTCCTCTCGCAGGTGAACCTGGGTGAGTCGTCCGCCGCCGCGGTGCACGGTCTCGGGTGAAACTTGATCCGTTCCAGAAAAGTGGGCTAGTGTTCGTCACGTGACGTCCGACTTCGAGACGCAACTGCGGGCCGTCTCGTTGCGCGTGACGCGCCCCCGGTTGGCAGTGCTCACAGCGCTGCGCGACCATCCGCACGTCGGCACCGACGCGGTGATCGCGCTGGTACGGGCGGATCATCCCACGGTCTCCCACCAGGCGGTGTACGACGTGCTGCGTGTGCTCACCGACGCTGGTCTGGTGCGGCGCATCCAGCCTGCCGGTGCGACCGCCCGCTACGAGTCCCGGGTCGCGGACAATCACCACCATGTCGTGTGCCGCTCCTGCGGCGCGATCGCCGACGTCGACTGCGCCGTCGGCCACGCTCCCTGTCTCACCGCCCCGGTCGACCACGGTTTCGTGGTCGACGAGGCGGAGGTCGTCTATTGGGGCACCTGTCCCGACTGCGCGACCGAACGCATGCCCCAGAGATCCGCAAGCTCGGAAGGAAACACATGAGCGACACCCAGGACAATGGCCCCAAGAGTGCGCAGGGCGTGGACCAGAAGGAAGCGGCCGGCTGCCCGGTCGCGCACGACTCGGTGACCGCGCACGGCAGCGAGAGTGAAAACCCGGCGATCGACTCGCCGACCCCGAAGACCGGCGGTCGTCCGCGTACCAACCGGGACTGGTGGCCCAACCAGCTCGACCTCTCGGTGCTGCACGCCCAGTCGCCGAAGGGCAACCCGCTGGGGGTCGACTTCAGCTACGCCCAGGAGTTCGCCAAGCTCGACGTCGAGGCTCTCAAGCGGGACATCACCGAGGTCCTCACCACCTCGCAGGACTGGTGGCCGGCCGACTTCGGCCACTACGGCGGCCTGATGATCCGGATGAGCTGGCACGCGGCCGGCACCTACCGGATCCAGGACGGCCGCGGCGGTGCCGGCGACGGTGGGCAGCGGTTCGCCCCACTCAACAGCTGGCCCGACAACGCCAACCTCGACAAGGCCCGCCGGCTGCTGTGGCCGGTCAAGCAGAAGTACGGCCAGAAGATCTCGTGGGCCGACCTGCTCGTGCTCGCCGGCAACGTCGCCCTGGAGTCGATGGGCTTCAAGACCTTCGGCTTCGGCTTCGGCCGCGAGGACGTCTGGGAGCCCGAGGAGATCTTCTGGGGCCCGGAGGACGCCTGGCTCGGCGACGAGCGCTACGTCTCCGAGCAGGAGATGGCGGCCGACGTCGGGGCGACCGAGATGGGGCTCATCTACGTCAACCCGGAGGGCCCTCGCGGTAACGCGGACCCGCTGGCGGCGGCGCACTTCATCCGTCAGACCTTCGCCCGGATGGCGATGAACGACGAGGAGACCGTCGCCCTCATCGCCGGTGGCCACACCTTCGGCAAGACCCACGGCGCCGGCGTCGCCGACGGCCACGTGGGAGCCGAGCCCGAAGGCGCCCCCCTGGAGGCGCAGGGCCTCGGCTGGCTGAGCACCCACGGCAGTGGCAAGGGCGGTGACACGATCACCAGCGGTCTCGAGGTGACGTGGACCGACGTGCCGACGCAGTGGAGCAACCGCTTCTTCGAGATCCTCTTCGCCCACGAGTGGGAACTCACCACGAGCCCCGGCGGCGCGAAGCAGTGGGTCGCCAAGGACGCCGAGGCGATCATCCCGGACGCCCACGACCCGTCGAAGAAGCACAAGCCGACGATGCTCACGACCGACCTGTCGCTGCGCGTCGACCCGGCGTACGAGAAGATCTCGCGTCGCTTCCTGGAGAACCCCGACCAGTTCGCGCTGGCATTCGCCAAGGCGTGGTACAAGCTGTTGCACCGCGACATGGGTCCGGTCGACCGCTTCCTCGGGCCGTGGGTCCCGGAGGCGCAGCTGTGGCAGGACCCGGTGCCGGCCGTCAACGGCGCACTCGTGGGTGACGCCGACGTTGCCGCCCTCAAGGCGAAGGTTCTGGAGTCCGGCCTCACCACCGCCCAGCTGATTTCCACCGCCTGGGCCTCGGCCGCCAGCTTCCGGTCCACCGACAAGCGCGGTGGCGCCAATGGTGCCCGGCTTCGTCTCGAGCCGCAGCGCAGCTGGGAGGTCAACCAGCCTGAGCAGCTCGCGACGGTCCTGGAGACCCTTGAGGGCATTCAGCGGGACTTCAATTCCGCTGGTGGCGCGGAGATCTCGCTCGCGGACCTCATCGTGCTGGCCGGCTCGGCCGCCGTCGAGAAGGCAGCGCGCGACGCTGGCGTCGAGGTGACCGTGCCGTTCCGCGCGGGCCGCACCGACGCCACTCAGGAGCAGACGGACGTCGAGTCCTTCCGGGTCCTCGAGCCGCGCGCCGACGCGTTCCGTAACTACCTGCGTCCCGGCGAGAAGACCCAGCCGGAGGTGCTGCTCATCGACCGCGCGTACATGCTCAACCTGACCGCGCCCGAGATGACCGTCCTCATCGGCGGCCTGCGCTCCCTCGGCGCCAACACCGGCGGTACGCGGCACGGCGTCCTCACCGACCAGCCGGGCGTGCTCACCAATGACTTCTTCGCCAACCTGCTCTCCCCGGGCACCCGGTGGAAGGCGTCGGAGTCCGACGAGCACGTGTACGAGATCCGCGACCTGGCCACCGATGAGGTGAAGTGGACCGCCACCGCGGTCGACCTCATCTTCGGCTCCAACTCGCAGCTGCGAGCCCTCGCGGAGGTCTACGCCAGCCAGGACGCCCGCGACAAGTTCGTGAACGACTTCGTGGCAGCCTGGACCAAGGTCATGGAACTCGACCGGTTCGACCTCGTCTGACCGCTCCACCCGACGAGCCCCGGTCAATCCACCAGCGATTGACCGGGGCTCGTCGGCCATTTGCACGTCCATGAGCAGGTACGCCCTGGCCGCGGGTGCCTTCCGGGCGCCCCTGGCGAACTGATACCCCCCGGGGTATGGTTGGACGCAGGAGGTGTCGATGAAACTTCGGCCGGAGATGACGTCGGATGCGCTGACCAGGCTCAAGCGGGCACGCGGGCAGCTCAACGCGGTCATCGAGATGATGGAGAGCGGTCAGGACTGCCGCGAGGCGCTGACCCAGCTTGCCGCGGTGTCGAAGGCGATCGACCGGGCGGGTTTCAAGATCATTGCTTCGGGGATGCGGCACTGTGGGGCCGCGCGCGAACGTGGCGAGGAGCCGGAGATGACCGAGGAGGAACTCGAGAAGCTCTTCCTGGCCCTCGCCTGAGGCGCTCCGAGTCGTGTCCGGTCGCGCCATGTCCCGGTCGAGTCGTGTCCGGTCGGGCGGTGATCGACTCCATGTCGCCGATGTGGGGGTATCCGGCGTCAGGGATACCCCAATGTCGGCGACACGGAGTTGATCAAGCGGCGAGGGTTGGTCCTTGGTGGGAAATGCGGCGGACCTGCGCCTCGATTCAGGCCCAGCGGTGGCTGTCCGATGGCACCGCCCGGGCCGCAGCGCGCCGCTGCGCTGCTAGCCGGCCGTTACGGCTATCACCGCGACGAGTTGCACTCGTCAGCGATGGCGTGGGCGGGTAACGGCGCGTAGGTGAAGAACAAGACAGCAGTATGTCATTTGCATACCCCCCGGGGTATCGGGGAAGGAGTAGGGCATGACAGTTGAGGTTTCCGTCGTCGCGACGTCCTCGCTCGGTGATCGCAGCTACCTCGCGTCGGACGGCCGGGTGGCGATCGTGGTCGACCCCCAGCGCGATATCGATCGGATCATGTACCTCGCGGGCGAAAAGGGCGTCCGCATCACCCACGTCGTGGAAACGCACATCCACAACGACTACGTCTCGGGAGGGTTGGAGCTCGCCCGGATCACCGGTGCCCACTACCTGGTGGCAGCGGCCGACGAGGTCGGATTCGAGCGGACGCCGGTCTCCGACGGCGACCAGGTGGCCGTCTCCGACTCGCTGCGGCTGCGGGTGATCGCCACGCCGGGGCACACCTTCCACCACCTGTCGTACGTCCTTGACGTCGCCACCGGCGCCGGCTGGGAGGCAACCGGTGTCTTCACCGGCGGTTCGCTGCTGTTCGGCACGACGGGCCGGACGGACCTGCTGGGCAAGCAGCACGCCCACGAGCTGGCCCACCACCAGCACACCTCGGCGAAACGGCTGGCGGATCTGCTGCCCGACGGGGCCGAGGTGTGGCCGACGCACGGGTTCGGCAGCTTCTGCTCGGCCAGCCAGTCGGACGCCCCCGAGTCGACGATCGGCCGGGAGAGGGAGAAGAACCAGGTCCTGAGGCTGGCGGCGGACGACTTCGTCACCGAGACCCTCGCCGGTCTCGACGCCTACCCGGCGTACTACGCCCACATGGGCGTGCAGAACTTGGCCGGACCGGCCCCGGTCGACCTCACCCCGGTGACCCGCGCCGACGCCGCCGAACTGCGCGAGCGGATGGCCGACGGGCAGTGGGTGGTGGACCTACGGCACCGCAAGGCGTACGCCGCCTCGCACCTGGCCGGCACGGTCAGCCTCGGCCTGGACGGCCCGATGGCGACCTGGCTCGGCTGGCTGATCGAGTGGGGGGTGCCGATCACCCTGCTCGCCGAGACCCCGCAGCAGGTCGCCGACGCTCAACGCGAACTGGTCCGCATCGGTATCGACCGCCCGGCCGCGCAGGCCACCGGCGAAGCCGAGCAGTGGGCGGCTGATCCCGGTCAGCTGCGGGAACTGCGGATGTCGGACTTCGCGGCCCTCGCGGCGGCCCGGGAGGGCCACGTCCCTGCCGGTCTGCCTTGCGCGGACGTGGTCCTCGACGTGCGGATGACCAACGAGTGGCGGACCAGCCACATCGACGGCGCCGTGCACATCCCGCTGCCCGACCTGCCCCAGCGGCTGGCCGACGTACCGGACGGGGCCGTCTGGGTGCACTGCGGTTCCGGCTACCGGGCCACCGCCGCCGCCTCCCTGCTGGCGAACGCCGGCCGCGAGGTGGTCGTGGTCGACGACACGTTCGACCGGGCAAAGGCCGCCGGCCTGGAAATGGTCACCGCCGCCTGACCTGAACAGTCCGAACCACCGGCCGGCGCCACCCGGTGCCGGCCGGCACCCCCCTGCCATGACATCTGGCAACTTATCCGTGAAAGAGGAGAAATGAGTACGTCCGAGACCACCCGCCCCGCCACGCTCGACGCCGTCAGTCTTCGCGAGTTGATCGACTCCGGCCACGCGCCACGCGTGCTGGACGTGCGTACCCCGGCGGAGTTTGAGACGTCGCACATCCCCGGCTCCTACAACGTGCCGCTCGACCTCCTCAAGGAGCACCGTGAAGAGCTGCGCAACCACCTGGACGAGGACGTCGTGCTGGTCTGTCGCTCCGGTGCCCGCGCCACTCAGGCCGAGCAGACCCTGGCTGGCGTCGGCCTGCCGAACCTGACGGTCCTCGACGGCGGCATCATGGCCTGGCAGGCGGCCAACGCGCCGATCAAGCGGGGCGCGTCCCGGTGGGACCTCGAACGTCAGGTCCGCCTCGTGGCCGGCTCGATCGTGCTGGTCAGCGTTCTCGGCTCGGTGTTCGTGCCGCAGCTCAAGTGGGTGGCCGGGTTCATCGGCGCCGGTCTCACCTTCGCCGCCGTCACCAACACCTGCGCCATGGGGATGATGCTCGGCAAACTGCCGTACAACCGGGGCGCCAGCTGTGACCTGGACACCATCGTCGGCCAGTTGCGCGAAAGCGCCGCGGAGCGGGCATGACCGCGACCCTGGCGCTGACCATCGGGCTGGCCGTGCTGATCGGGGTCAGCCTCGGGCTGCTGGGCGGCGGCGGATCGATTCTGGCCGTGCCGCTGCTGGTCTACGTCGCTGACCTGCCCGCGAAAGAGGCCATCGCGACCTCGCTGCTCGTCGTCGGCGCCACCAGCGCGGTGGGCGTCATTCCGCACGCCCGCGCCCATCGGGTGCGCTGGCGCACCGGCCTGATCTTCGGCTTCGCCGGCATGACCGGCGCCTACGCCGGCGGCCGTCTGGCCGAGTTCATCCCGGCCGGATTCCTGCTCACCGGGTTCGCCGTGATGATGCTCGCCACCGCGGTCGCGATGATCCGCGGGAGGCGCAACGCCGAAGGCAGGGCAGTGCCGCACGAACTGCCGGTGCTACGGGTGATCCTCGACGGTGTGGTGGTCGGACTGGTGACCGGCCTGGTCGGCGCGGGCGGTGGCTTCCTGGTGGTGCCCGCCCTGGCGCTACTCGGTGGCCTGCCGATGCCGGTCGCGGTCGGCACCTCGCTGGTGGTCATCGCCATGAAGTCCATCGCTGGCCTGGCCGGCTACCTGTCCAGTGTGCACATCAACTGGGGCCTCGCGGCAGCGGTCACCGTCGCCGCCATCGCGGGCAGCTTCGCCGGTGGGCGGCTCGCCGGTCGGATCCCGGCGGACATCCTGCGCAAGGTGTTCGGTTGGTTCGTCGTGGCGATGGGCGTCTTCGTCCTCGGCCAGCAACTGCCCGATGACCTGCGGACCAACCCGCTGCTCTGGGTCGGCGTCGGCGTCGCCGCCGCGATCTCCGTCGTGCTCACCATGCTGAAGGGCCGGAGGAAGGCGCAGACGTCACCACCGTCCACCTCGATGTCATCCGGATGACATTCCATGGGTAACGATTCCCACTGATGGATTTTTTGTCTGAGTGATCAGCTGGCGGACGGGCCTGTTCGTGGCAAGGTGTTGATCTGCCCGGGCGGCGGGCGCGGACCTAGTCACGCAGGGAGTCATCGTGGCCCATCCCGACCTGCAGGCCGAGGAAGTGGACCAGGACGCTGGAAGTCCTGCGATTCCCCGGCAGCGGGGTGAGAGCGTTCCGGTGGGGCGGGTGCTTCCCGCGCGGCCGGCCGGACCGAGCGCCGCTGGACCAGGCGTCGACTGGCGTCCGCTGCGGATCGCGATGATCGGCCAGAAGGGGATGCCGGCGACCTACGGCGGGATCGAACGGCACGTGGAGGAGATGGCCAGTCGACTGGCCACCTACGGGCACGAGGTCACGGTCTACTGCCGCAAGAGCTACGGCGACACGCCAGCCAACGCCTACCGGGGTGTGCGGCTGCGCCAGGTCCGCACGATCGCGAGCAAGCACCTCGACGCCATCGTCCACGCGGCCGCCTCGACGATGGCGGCGATGACCGACCAGCCGGACATCGTGCACTACCACGGGCTCGGGCCGAGCCTGGTCGCCCCGATGCCGCGTTGGTTCTCCCGGGCACGGGTGGTCCTGACCGTGCACGGCATGGACAACCAGCGAGACAAGTGGGGGCTCGCCGCGCGCACGGTGCTGGGGAGCGCCCACTGGCTGAGCGGGTACATCCCGCACCAGCGGGTCACGGTCTCCCGTGGGCTCGCCGCCCACTACGAGACCCGGTTCGGCCGGCCCACGACCTACATTCCGAACGGTGTGAACCCGGTCGAACCGGTGCTGACCCGTCAGATCGAGGCCCGGTTCGGGCTGACCCCCGGCGGTTACCTGCTGCTCGTCGGCCGGCTGGTTCCGGAGAAGGCGGCCGACCTGCTGATCCGGGCCTTCCGCCGGACCGACACCAAAATGCGGCTGGCGATCGTCGGGGGGTCGTCGTTCACCGACGACTTCGTGGACAGGCTGCGCCGTGAGGCCGAAGGGGACGATCGGATCGTCTTCACCGGGTTCGCCTACGGCGACCTGCTCGCCGAGCTGTATGCCAGCGCCGCCGGCTTCGTCCAGCCGTCCCGCTTGGAAGGACTGCCGTTGACGTTGCTGGAGGCGGCCGCGTACGGGCTGCCGGTGGTCGCGAGCGACATTGCGCCGCACGTCGAGGTGCTGGAGTCCGATGCCCCTGGAGGGCGGTTGTTCCGCGACGGCGACGAGGACGACCTGGTCCGGGTGTTGACGGCTCTGCTCGCCAACCTGGCGGGTGAACGGGCCGGTGCCGTGGCGCTGGGCGACCGGGTGACCGGGATATACAGCTGGGACACCGCTGCCCGCGAGTTGGAGCGGCTCTATCTCAGCATGGTCCCGGTGCCTGGCCGACGGGCCAGAGCACGACCCGCGCCGGGCACCGACTGACCGTGCGGGTCGCTCGCCGGTGGAGCATCGTCAGCCTGGCGGAGGACGGACCAGTCGGTGCAACGGCCCCTTCTGCCGTCGAGGTGACAGGGCTAGATTGAACCGATCTTGTGCCGGGGGGACATCGGTTGGCCGCGCCCGGCAGCGGCCGGGCAGCGTCGATTCGGTTCAGTGGGATCAGTGGAACAACACACGCAGCAGGTGGTCGATGCGGGACGGTCCGAGGATGCGAGACCGTCGGGCGACAGGACTGTGCCCGTGAGCAGGTGGCTCACCGGGCCCCGCCTCCTCACCGGCGGTGCGGCGCTGGCCGCCGCGGTCGTGGCGGTGGTCGCGGGAGTCGCGATGGCGGCCGGTGACCGTAAGGGCATGGTGTTGCCACTCGCCGCGGTCGCGGGCATCGCGGTGGCCGTCCTCGCGCTGACCCGTTTCGCCGGGTACGTGTTGCTGATGCTCGCGGTCCGCTCCTGCGTCGACCTGTTCAAGCTCACCGGCCCGAGCGCCGGCCAGGCCGACTCCGCCGGAGCGGCGAGGGCGATGGACCCCTCCACCCTGCTCGCGGTGCTCTTCCTCCTCGCCGCCGGGCTCTGGCTGGCCGCACAACTCAGTCGGCACGGGCGGCTGCGCGGTTCCCCGCTGAGCTGGGCCATGCTGCTCGTCGGCGCCAGCAGCGTGGTCAGCGCCCTCGGGGCGACCCGGCCGGCGAACAGTCTCTTGGAGGCGTTGCGGATCCTCACCGTGGTGGTGATGTTCGTGGTGCTGGAACAGCTCATGCCGGACACTGCGGCGATCCGTCGGGTGCTGCTCGCCTGCTACGCCTCGTTGGTGCTGGCGGTCGGCTACACCGTCGTCCTGTCGCTGCTCGGCAGCCCGCCGGCCGAGGTGAAGGGCGACTTCACCCGGATCAGCGGCACGTTCAGCCAGTCGACCACGTTCGGCCGCTACCTGATGTTCATGGTGATCTTCGGGTTCGCGGTGTACCGCTTCCTGGGTCGCCGGTTGCGGGTGTCACTCGGCGTGCTGCTCGCGCTCTCGCTGCTGTTCCTGCTGCTCACCAACACCCGTAGTGCCCTGCTCGGCGCGGCGATCGGCCTGGTCGTGGTCGCGGTGCTGCACCGCAGCAAGCGGATGCTGGTCACCCTCTGCCTGGTGGCCGTCGCCGGGGTGGCGCTGGTGCCCGCCGTCGGCGAGCGGTTCGCCCAACTCGGCACCTCGCGCGAGGTCGGCGGCGACCCGACCGGAAACACCCTGGCGTGGCGGATCGGTTACTGGACCGAGATCGTCACGCTGGCCGACCGTAACCCGGTGACCGGTATCGGGCCGAACATGACCCAGCGCGAGACCGACGAGGCGAAGAAGCCGCACAACGACTTCCTGCGGGCGTACGTCGAGACGGGGTTGCTCGGGCTCGGCGCGTACCTGATGATGCTCTTCGCCTTTCTCTACACCGCGCGGACCGCGCTGCGCCGGGCGCCTCCGGGCAGCTTCGAGCGTGGCGTCGCGGTCGGCTTCGCCGGCTGTGCCGCCGCGTTCGTGGCGGTCAGCGCAGCCTCCAACGTCATTTCCAACGTGGTTACGCTCTGGTATTTCGTCGCGTTCGCCGCGGCGGCCAGTGCGATCGCCCGCCAGCCGGCTGCGAACCTGCCCGGCGAGCAGCCGCGAAGCACGCCTGTCCCGGTTTGAGTGAACGACAGCATTGGGGAGAAAGTGGAGATCGTCGACTACCTGCGGGTCGCCCGGCGGCGGCTGTGGGTGCTCGTGGGGGTGCCGGTGCTCGCCACCGGCGCCGCGGCCGGCATCGTCCTGTTCGCACCACAGCAGTTCAGCGGCACCGCGTACGTGGCGGCGCCGGCGCTGGTGGGTGGTGCGGCCGGGACGCAGTACACCGGTACGCAGGCGGCGAACCAGTTCGTCGCGGCCTTCGGCGCGGCGGTCACCTCGCCCCGGGTCCTCGCCGACGTGGCCAGTGACACCGGGGTGACGCCGGAGCGGTTGCGCGACGGCCTCGCCATCACCCAGGTCGGTGCGAGCAGCCAACTGGAGGTGACGTACACCGCCCGTGACCAGGCGAAGGTCGCGCCGGTCCTCACCGCGACCACCACCCGGGCACTGGCCTTCCTGTTCTCCTCCCAGGTCGGAATCGCCACCGGTGAGGTCGAGGCGGCCAACGCCGATGTCACCGCGGCCACCAAGTCGATCGGTGAGTGGGAGAAGGCGAACAAGGTCTCCCAGCCGGACCGGATCTACCAGGCGACGCTGGGCGAGCTGACCAGCTTGCGGCAGCAGCAGCTCTCCATGCAGGCGGTCGGCAACGGCCGGGGCGCCGACGCGGCGGCCGCCGCGATCACCGCAGCCCAGAAGAAGCTCGACGACCTGGGGCCGAAGCTCCCCGACTACCAGGCCCTGCTCGCCCAGCGAGATGCAGCGACCAATGCGTTGTCCCAGGCGCGCGAGGGGTTGCAGGCCGCTCGTGCGCAGGCCCAGGCCGCCGATCCGAAGCAGGTGACCAGCATCGGCGAGGCGCACGAGGTGAGCCGGCTGACGGAGCTGGTGCGTACCGTCCTGCCGGTGGGCGGGGCCGGTCTGCTGCTGGGGGTGCTGCTGGTGGGCGTCCTCGAACTGTTCTCGCGGGGTCGTGCCGCCGCGCGCCCGACCACCGCGCCGGCCGTCTCCTCGTCCGGCGAGCCGTCGGTGCCGGCGGAGTCCGTGACCGCGGCGAGGCCGTGACCATCCGGGAACGGGCCGCCGGGTGCGCGGCGAGCTGACCGGCCGGTCGCCGACCGCGCCGGAGGCCGGCGATCAGCAGGTACGCGGCATGGCGCGCGGCGGCATGCTGAACCTGGCGAGCGCGGTGTTCAGCCAGGTGGCGCTCTTCCTGGTCATGTTGTTGCTGGCCCGGGTGCTGGGTCTACGGGAGGTCGGCCGGTACGCCCAGGTCTACGCCGTGCTGTCGCTGCTCGGGCTGCTCTCGCTCTCCGGTTTCCGGGCTGGGCTGACCCGCTTCGTGGCGGTGCATCTCGCCGACGACGAGCCGGCCGCGCTCCGGGGCGCGATCCGGCTCGGGATCGGCATCTCGGCCGTGGCGTCCACTGTGATCGCGGTCGGTCTGGCGGTCGGCGCACCGTGGCTCGCCGAGGCCCTGCACGATCCGCACCTCACCACCGGGCTGCGGTTGGTCGCGCTGTGCCTGCCCGCCGCGACCATCTGCGAGGCCGCGCTCGCGGCCACCCGGGGTTGGCGCACGCAGCGGGCCTACGCGCTGATCGGCCAGGTCTACGAGCCGGCCGCGCGGCTGGTGCTCACCGCGCTGGCGCTCGCGGTCGGGGCGGGCCTGACCGGCGCGTTCTGGGCTCTGGTGGTGGCGAGTTGGAGCGCCGCCACGTTCGCTCTCGTGGCGCTCGCCCGGATGGTGCGCCGGGTGCCCGCCGCCCGGCCCGCGTACCGCCCGGGCGAGCTGTTCCGCTTCTCCACGGTCAGTTGGGTCTCCTCGCTCTCCTCCACCGGGCTGATCTGGGTGGACGCGTTGCTGCTCGGGTTCTTCGACTACGGCGCCGATGCGATCGGCGTCTACCACGTGGCGACGCGGCTGGTCACGATCGCGGTGTTCGTGCTCGCGCCGGTCAACGCGTCGTTCGGCCCGCATCTGGCGCATCTCTACCACCAGGGCCGGCTGGACGAGGTACGCCGGATCTACCAGGTCGCCACCGGGTGGGTGGTCCGACTGTCGCTCCCGGCCTTCGTGGCGTTGCTGGTCTTCCCGGAGCAGTTGCTGCGTCTGATCGGCGGGCCCGGCCTGGCCGCCGGTGCGACGGTGACGATCGTGCTGGCCCTCGGTCAGCTCGTCAACGCGGCGACCGGGCCCTGCGGGACGCTGCTGAACATGTCGGGCCGGGTCTCGGTCAACATGGTCGACAACCTCGCCGCCCTGGTGCTCAACATCCTGCTCAACCTCTGGCTCATCCCGGCACACGGGATCCTCGGTGCGGCGGTGGCCTGGGCGGTCTCGTTGGCCGCGGTGAACGTCGCCCGGGTCTGGCAGGTGCGCGCGCAGGTGCACACCGTGCCGGTGACGGCCGGCATGGTCAAGGGGCTGGTCGCGGCGCTGGTCGCGCTGGCCGTCGGGTTCGGTGTGCGGTGGCTCGTCGAGGACTGGATCGCGCAGCTCACGGTCGGTCTGGCCGCGATCGTGGCCGTCTACCTTGCCGCGGTGCTCGCCCTTGGGCTCAGTCGGGAGGACGTCATGGTGTTGCGGTCGGTGACCCGTCGAGGCGGTCGACGCGCCGCCGTCCCCGACTCCGGTCCCGCCGTTGGTGCGGGTGCGGGCACGGGCCACACCGGAGCCGGCTCATGACCGGCGTCGCTCGGCGCCAGGTCACCGACCGGCTGCGCCGGGGGGTACGCGCCGCGCGGGCGTGGGGACGCGCGGCGAGGCCGGGGGAGCCCGGCCCGCTTCCCGACTTCCTGGTGATCGGCGGGCAGCGCTGCGGCACCACCTCGCTGTACCACCACCTCGCCGCGCATCCCCGGGTACGGGTGGCCACCGGCAAGGAGTTGCAGTACTTCAGCGTCCACCACGGTCGGGGTACGCGCTGGTACCGGGGGCATTTCCCGCGCCTCGCCCCGGACGAGCGCACGTTCGAGGCGAGCCCCTACTACCTGTTCCATCCGAGCGTGCCGTCCCGGGTCGCGGCGACCCTGCCGGAGGCCCGCTTCGTCGCACTGTTGCGCGACCCGGTGCAGCGGGCGTACTCGCACTACCTGCACACCCGCTCGTACGGGGCGGAGCCGCTCTCCTTCGCCGACGCGCTCGACGCGGAGGAGGACCGGCTGGCACGGGCGATGCGCGGCGGGCCGGACACCCGTGCCGCCCACTCGGCGTTACGCAACCACTCGTACGCCGCCCGGGGCCGTTACGCCGAGCAGTTGGAACGCTGGTTCGCGCACGTTCCCCGGGAGCGGATCCACGTCACCCGGACCGAAGACCTGAACGTCGACCCGGCGGGCACGTACGGCGAGATTCTGAGCTTCCTCGACCTGCCGGCCTTCACACCCGAGGCGTTCACCCGGCACACGCGTCGCGTCGATGACGGCACCTCCCAGCTCACCCCGGATCTGCGGGACCGCCTGACCGAGCACTTCAAGCCCCACAACGCCCGCCTGGCCGCTCTGCTCGGCTGGCCCGACCCGTGGCCCGCCCGTTAGCCGACCTCGGCGAGTATCCGGTCCACCGGCTGGTCGGCGCGGAGCAGGGCGGGGACGTCGGTCACGGTGGTGCCGCCACCGGCCGCGCGGAGTGGACCACCCAGCGCCCCGGTCCGCCCGCCCGGTGCCGCCGGCACGGTCACCGGCGTGTTCGACGCCGACCAGAGCACCAGTGTGCTCGATCCGCCGCGGACGAACGCGACCCCGTTCACCTTGCCGGCCACCGAGGCGGGCAACGGGGTGACGGTGGCGTCCCGGGCCGCGTCGGCCAGGCTCGCCAACATCTTTCCGGCCTCGCGTTCGGTGCCGTCCGGGTCGAGCAGGCCGTAGCGGACCTCGCTGCCGGCCGCGTTGTTCGGGTTGTACGCCAACGGCAACCAACTGATCTCGCCGATCCCGCCGGCGGCCAGCAGGGTGACCGTCTTGACCATCTCAGCGGCCCGGCTGGCCGGGTCACCGTCACCGTCGCGCCAGAACTGGCCGACCTCCCACGCCTGGATCGGGGCACCGGCCGGCGTCGTCGCCCGAAGGTAGTCCAGCAGCGGCGCCACCCCGCTGAAGTGCTCGTAGAAATGCACCTGCCGGACGTCGACCGTGCGGTCGGCCAACAGGGACTGGGTCGCGGCCAGGAAACGCAGACTGCGGCTGTTGGTCTCGGTGCCGAGCGCCTTGCGGAGCTGCGCCTCGCCGGTCACCGCCGGAATCTGCTGCCCTCTGGTGCCGACGCGTCGCTGGAAGTACGCCTGGTAGGCGGCGACCGCCTCGGGCGCCCGACCGGCACGCAGCAGCCGGTCGGCGACACCCATGCCGTACGCGACGCTGCTGATGCCGGAATCGACCACTCTGGCCTGCGGGTCGGTCGCGCGGATCGTCTCGGCCGCCGCCTTGACCAGCCGCACGTAGTCCTCGGGACTGCCGGCCCAGTAACTCGGCGCGTTGACCTCGTTCTCGATCGCGTACTCCCGCACCCCGTAGGGGCCGTAGCGCTGGACCACCGAGCGGACGAACCGTTGGTACGCGCCGAGGTCGGTGGGCATCGCGGACTCGGTCTTGTTCGCCGCGCCTCGGGTGTACCGCGCGGTGCCACCGGTCGCCCAGCACACCCCGGTACGGATCTTCAGGTGCAGGGTGATGCCCAGTTCCCGGCTGCGGGAGGCGATCTCGTCCAACCCGGCCCAGTCCACCTGCCCCGAGGTCCGTTCGATCTCGCACCAGGAGATCTCCTCGTACGTCGCCGAACCGGCGATCCGGCGCAGGTACGGCGCGAACTGCTGGTACCGCGACCAGTCCCAGTGCGCGCCGAACGGGTTGCTCACCCCGTCGACGGTGCGCCCTGGTGCGGCGTCACCGGGTGCCGCCGTACCGGATGGGGTGCCGGCGCCCGGCGGGGCCGCCGGGGGATCGTCACCGTCGGCGGTGCAGCCGGCGGTGACGACGAGCGTGGCGGCGAGTGCGGCGGCGAGTGCGGCGGCGAACGCGCGCAGCCGGTGGACGCGGTTCATCGGTAGCCGAGGGCGCGCAGGGTCGGACCGGAGAAGACCCAGACCAACAGGCGGAGGAACGGGTCGAGTTCGCGGCGGTGGGTGCCCACCCGCGAGCCGTAGATCGGCGCGGTGACGCTCGCCGCCGCCCGCCGTTTCTCCGCCTCGGTGGTGTATTTCTGGGCCACGTCGTGCTGCTTGCTGTCGTAGTCGAGGATGCCGTCCTCCCACGGCTCGCCGAGGAACTCGAAGAGGCCGCGCATCGCCTTCTCCGGTTCGGTGACCGCCTGCTCGTACCGCAGCTCGTAGTAGCGGTCCGTTGGCAGGGTGGCGCCCACCGCCCGGGCGGCCCGGATGTAGCGCGGCCACTTCACCACGCACTTGACAGCGGACCAGTAGCCGAACCGTTTGCGGTGCGAGACCACCACGTCGCGCCCGTCCCGGATCAGGTGCACGATCTGGGCGTCCGGAAAGACCTCGGTGACGAAGTCGAGCGACATGGCGTACAGCGGGGTCTTGTCGGCCCACCGGGTCTTGCCCCGCGCGGCGGCGTAGTCGGCGTGGACGCCGCCGAAGAAGTCGCGGATCCGGCGTAGCCAGTCCTCGCGCGGGAAGCCGAAGCGGGCCAGCCGTTCCCAGTCCCGCCCGACGATCCGTTGCAGGTCGGGCAGGAACCTGGTCTCGGGGCCGCAGCTGATGTTCGAGTGCGAGTCCAGGACGAGACGCACCATGGTGGTTCCGGACCGCTGACACCCGACCAGGAAGATCGGCGCGGTACGGGTTTCGGGTTCAGCCACGGTCGGCCACCTCGTGGTCGGATCGGGCGTCGGCGACGGGGCGTGCGTCGGCGGCGGGGCGTGCGAGCCGGTCGGTCAGCTCGTCGCAGAGGGCCCGGACGCGCGGGTCGATCGGCAGTGGTTGGTAGCCCGCGGCGCCGGCAGCGTGGGACTGGCGCGGGGCGATGTGCGCGTGCAGCCGGGGATGGTAGGGGAAGCCGAGGAAGGCGCAGAGTCGCCGGACCTGTGCCGCAGGCTCCGCGACCAGTGTGTCGTAGCGGCAGAGCAGCACGTCGGCCCGCTGGTCCAGGCCGAGCTGGAAGAAGAGCGAGTTGCGGACGTACCAGAAGAGCGCCGCGCCGCTGTGCGGGTCCAACCGGTGCGGGTCGTGGCCCCGGATCAGCTCCATGGTGTCGGCGTCGAGCCGCTGACCCTGCCACCGCCGGCCGATGGTGCCGTCGGCGATCGCCTGCAGCGCCCGCAGGTTGGCGTCACCGAACTTGGCGACCTCGGAGCGGGCCCGGTCGTCGACGTCGCGGTAGACCCAGAGCGCGCGTCCGGGAACCAGCCCGGGCAGAGCCAGCAACTCGTCCACGCGGTGGCTCTCGCAGAGCGGCTTGACCAGGACGTACGCGTGCCGGCTGCGCTGGACCGTCGCGGTCAGCACCTCATCCGGGCGGAGCTGGAAGCGGTGGAAGAGGGTGCGGTCGTTCTCGTTGCGAACCTCGACCTCGGGGGCCGAGTCCAGTCCTCGGACCAGCATGTTCGTGCCTGACCGTTGCAGGCCGACCAGGTAGACCGGCACCGCCGAGCCGGGTGCTCGGCCGGCCCGCCGTCTGAAGCGTCGCTTCGCCAGGGCGGTGCCGATCCGGTCGACGGGGTTGAGGCGGTCCTCCTCGATCAGCCGTCCGATCCCCTCGGTCCGGGCCCAGCGCAGATGCCGCCTCACCCGCCGGGCGGTGTACGCGAGCGTGGAGACCTCGTCGTCGGCTGCCACGGGTCCTCCTCGTTCGGGCACCGGTCCTGCCCCACCGAGAGCGGGTGCGACCGGCGGAGCCAGGCTATCGGGAGATCATGGCGGGAGGCCAGGCTGCGGGCCGCACGGGCATGCGAAGATCAACCGTTCAGGCACATGCCATAGGTGAGCTGGACTCGCCGACCCGCCCTGCATACGGTGAGCCCTGGCCGGGGCGGGCAGACCCCGGTCATCACCTCCGGGCCGGGTTCGCCCGATCGACGTGAGCAGGCCGAGTCGATGCGCGTGCTGCATGTGAACAAGTTCCTCTACCGCCGTGGCGGCGCCGAGGGATACCTGCTCGACCTCGCCGAGTTGCAGCGGGCAGCGGGCGACACGGTCGCCTACTTCGGCATGAGCCACCCGGAGAACGAGTCGCCGCTGCCCTACGCGGCGCACTTTCCCGCCGAAGTGGAGTTGGAACCGGCACCGAGCGGGCTACGGCCACGCGCGGTGGCCGCCGGTCGGATGCTGTGGTCACCGACGAGCCGGCGCGGGCTGGCCCGGGTGATCGACGACTTCCGGCCGGACGTGCTGCACCTGCACAACATCTACCACCAGCTCTCCCCGTCGGTGCTCGCCGCAGCCCGGTCGGCCGGCGTGCCGTGCGTGCTGACCATGCACGACTACAAGCTCGCCTGCCCGAGCTACCAACTGCTGGACCGGGGCCGCCCCTGCCAGGCGTGCGTCACCGACGGCCCGCTGCAGGCGGCCCGTCGTCGCTGCAAGGACGGCTCGCTGTCCCGCAGCACCCTGCTCGCGGTCGAGTCCTGGTTGCACCGGGAGTTGAACGCGTACGACCCGGTGCAGGTCTTCGTCAGCCCGAGTGATTTCCTGGCCGACGTGATGCGCCGCGCGGGCGTGTACCCGGACCGGTTGCGGGTGGTGAACCACTTCGTCGACCTGACCGGCATCGCGGCCAAGGAGGCGCCCGGTGGTGGCGTCGTCTTCGCCGGCCGGCTGGCCCCGGAGAAGGGTGTCGACGTGCTGATCGAGGCGGTCGCCGCGCTGCCGGACGGGGTCGCCGTGGACGTCGCCGGGGACGGCCCGGCCCGCCCCGAGTTGGAGGCGCTCGCCGCGCGACGGGTGCCCGGCCGGATCCGGTTCCACGGTCGCCTCGACAAGCCACGCCTGCACGACCTGATCCGGTCTGCGGCGGTGGTCGCCGTCCCCTCCCGCTGGCACGAGAACCAGCCGATGGCGGTGCTGGAGGCCTTCGCCTGCGGTGTCCCGGTGGTCGCCACCGACCTGGGCGGCCTTCCCGAGCTGGTCGAATCCACACTGGACGGCACCATCGTCGCCGCCGACCGGCCCACCGACCTCGGCGACGCGTTGAACGACATCCTGGCCGACCCCGAGCAGGCGTACCGGATGGGTCAGGCCGGCCGGGCGAAGGTCGCCCGGCGGTTCTCCCCCGAGGAGCACCTGGCCCGAATCCGCGAGCTGTACGCCGAGGCGGCCACAGCGCTGCCCATCCGGCGGCGCAAGGCCCGCACCGCGACCGATGGGGGAGCGGCCCGGTGAGCGCGGTCCGGGTGCTCTACCTCGCCGGTAGCGGTCGCAGCGGCAGCACGCTGGTCACCACGGTCCTGGGGCAGTTGCCGGGCTTCTTCGCCGCCGGCGAACTGCGCTACCTGTGGCGACGCGGCATCCTGGAGAACCGGCCCTGCGGCTGCGGATCGCCACTGGCCGACTGCCCACTCTGGACCCGCGTGCGCGCCGACCTGATCACCGCCGACCCGGCCGGGATCGCCGCCCGGTTGGCCGAGCGGCTGCGACTGCGCGGGCTACCCGCACTGCTCCGCCGGCACCGTCGGGGACAACCGCCGGTCCCAGGTCACCCCGACGACACCCACCTGGCCCGGCTCTACGCCTCGATCGCCGAGCACGCCCTTCCCGACCGGGCCAGTGGCGTCATCGTCGACTCCTCCAAGCTGCCGCCGTACGGCGCCCTGCTCGGCAGCCTGCCCGGCATCGACCTGTACGTCCTGCACGTGGTCCGCGACCCGCGCGCGACCGCGTACTCCTGGCGTCGCCGACGCCCCCTGGACGGGCGCGCGGACGACCGGTTGATGAGCCGGCCACCGGTCTGGAAGGCCGCCCTGCTCTGGCTGGTCTGGAACACCGCGACCGTACGACTCTGGGGCGGCCGGCCGGTCGACGACAGCACGGCGGGCCGTTATCTGCGGGTGCGCTACGAGGACTTCGTGGCCGACCCGGCCGGCACCACCGCGAAGATCGCCCTGTTCGTCGGCGCGACCCCCGACGACCTGCCCTTCCCGACACCGGACACGGTGCGGCTGACACCCACCCACTCGGCGGCCGGCAATCCCTCGCGGCACCGCACCGGCGTGGTCGGCGTGGTCGCCGACACCGAGTGGCTGTCCGGGCTCTCCACCCGCGCGTACGCCGTGGTCACCGGGCTGACCGGGGTGGCCCTGTCTCGGTTCGGTTACCCGTTGCGCCGCCCGACGGGCACATCACCCGCCGCCACGTTCCCTCCCGACCCGGTCGTCCCCTCGTCACCCGCCACCCGGCAGGAAGGCTGAAGATGCTCTCACTGGTGGTGGGCACCGGTCGCTGCGGTTCGACCCTGGTCCAGGAGTTGCTCTCCCGGCATCCCGCGGTCGGCTTCGTCTCCGGCCTGGACGACAAACTCTCCCGGCTCAACCCCAAGGGCAGGTTCAACGGCGTGCTCTACCGGCGGTCGGCGCCGCGCCCGGTGGGGATGACCTCGCTGCGGCACAGCCGACGGCTGCTGGAACGGGGCCGGCTCCGGGTGGCGCCGTCGGAGGCGTACCACCTGCTCGACCGGCAGGTGCTGGGCGGTTTCTCCCGACCGTGCCGCGACCTGGTGGCCGAGGACCTGACACCGTTCGTGGCCCGGCGGCTGCGGGCCTTCTTCGACGAGCGGATCGCCCGGCAGGGCTGCCAGCAACTGGTGCAGCACATCACCGGGTGGCCGCGTACCGGCCTGCTGCGCGCCGCGTACCCGGACCTGCGGGTGGTCAACGTCGTGCGGGACGGCCGGGCGGTGGCCAACTCCTGGCTCCAGATGGGCTGGTGGGACGGGTGGCGTGGCCCCGACAACTGGATCTACGGCCCGCTCCCGTCCGATCTGCGGGAGGAGTGGGTCGAGTCCGGCCGGTCCTTCCAGGTGCTCGCCGCGCTGGGTTGGAAGATGCTGATGGACGCCTTCGCGCAGGCCCGACTGCGCCACCCTGCCGACCAGTGGCTCGACGTGCGCTACGAGGACCTGGTCGAGCAGCCCCGCGAGCAGGTCGGCCGGATGCTCGACTTTCTCGGGCTGAGCTGGTCACCCGCCTTCGAGAAGGGCCTCTCCCGGTACGACTTCACGGCGGGCCGGGCGGCGGCGTACCGGGACGAACTCAGCCCGGCGCAGCTCGCCGCGATCGAACGGGTGCTGGAGAAGCCGCTGGCCGAGTGGGGCTACGCGGTCTAGACGATCCTGCCCAACGCCGCCCGGTTGTCGGCCCAGTGTCGGGTTTGTCGGTGGCGCTGTTGCCGCGCTGGCCCAACGACCCGACGTGATCTGGGTGTGGCTCGCGCAATCAGGTACCGTCGCCTGTCACAAAGTCTTAGCACCAACTTGGCTTCCGGTGACAGGGGAGCCGAACCGGAGGGACACAGCCGTGAGGTTCCACAGCGCCATCCGTCAGGCCGGCCTCGTCGTGGCAGTCGCCGCCCTCGCGGTGACCGCGGGATGCGCCAAGAAGGATGACAGCGAGGTTCAGGCGAGCGGGGTCAAGCTGGTCGAGGCGGGCAAGCTGACCGTCTGCACCCACCTGCCGTACCCGCCGTTCCAGTCCAAGGACGCCAGCGGCAAGGTGACCGGCTTCGACGTCGAGATCATGGACCTGGTGGCCAAGGAGTTGGGCGTCGAGCAGACGATCATCGACACCCCGTTCGAGGGGATCAAGTCTGGCCAGGACCTGAACACCGGCAAGTGCGACGCGGCCGCCGCCGGCATGACGATCACCGAGGAACGGCAGAAGGTGATGAACTTCTCCGATCCGTACTTCGACGCCACCCAGGCCATGTTGGTGAAGACCGGCAAGCCGTACAAGTCGCTCGACGACCTCAAGGGCAAGAAGCTCGGCGTCCAGGCGGCTACCACGGGCCGCGACTATGCCCGGAAGTTCGAGAAGGAGAAGGGCCTGCAGCTCGTCGAGTTCGAGGACCTCGCCGCCCTGCAGCAGGCCGTCTCCAACGGCCAGGTCGAGGCCGCCGTCAACGACCTGCCGGTCTGGACCGAGTACCTCAAGGAAAACCCGGGCGGGTTCCAGGTGGCCGCCGAGTTCGACACCGGCGAGCAGTACGGCTTCTCGGTGAAGAAGGACGGCAACCCGGAACTGCTCAAGAAGATGAACGAGGTGCTGGCCAAGGCCAAGCAGGACGGCACGTACGACACGATCTACGAGAAGTGGATCGGCAAGCGGCCGAGCGCCTGATCGAAGCTCAGTGCAGGAGGGCGCGCGCCCGCGCGCCCTCCTCGTAGGTAACCTCCGGGAAGGCAACGAGCGAACGTGAAGCTGCGACGCCGCCAGCGGGAGCGGTTGTCCCTCGGGCTCCAGTACCTGGTTTTCATCGCCATCATCGCCGCGGTGCTCTTCGCCGCGGACTGGGACAGGTTGAAGGACGCGTTTTTCCGCGTCGACATCATCAAGTCGATGTTCCCGACGATCATCACCGTCGCGCTGCGCAACACCGTCCTCTACACGCTGGGCGCGTTCGCCTTCGGTCTCGTGTTCGGCACCATCCTCGCGCTGATGAGGCTGTCCCGGGTGGCGCCGTACCGCTGGGTGGCGACGGCGTACATCGAGCTGTTCCGGGGTCTGCCCGCGCTGCTGGTGCTCTTCCTCGTCGGGTACGGCATTCCCATCGCCTTCCCGGAGCGGGAGATCCCGGGTGGTGTGTTCGGTTCGATCGCGATCGGTCTCGGGTTGACCGCCGCGGCGTACATGGCCGAGACCATCCGGGCCGGTATCCAGGCTGTTCCCAAGGGACAGATGGAAGCGGCGCGCACCCTCGGGATGTCGCACTTCACCGCCATGCGCACGATCGTCATCCCGCAGGCGTTCCGGATCGTGATCCCGCCGCTGACGAACGAGCTCATCCTGCTCACCAAGGACTCGTCGCTGGCCTATGTGCTGGGCGTGACGGCGCAGACCATCGAAATCACCAAGTTCGGCCGGGACATGCTGAACGACCGGGTGAACGCGACTCCGCTGCTGGTGGCCGGTCTCGCCTATCTGGTGATCACCCTGCCCCTGTCCCAGGTGGTACGACGCCTCGAACTCCGCTACGCCAAGGCTCGGTGACCCGCATGACGACGACCCCATCCCGCCCCGCCGTCGAGATCCGCGACCTGCACAAGTCCTTCGGGCCGCTTGAGGTGCTCAAGGGCATCGACTTCGAGGTCGGCCAGGGCGAGGTGGTCTGCGTCATCGGGCCGTCCGGGTCCGGTAAGTCGACGCTGCTGCGCTGCGTCGACCTGCTGGAGGAGCCGACGGCCGGCAAGATCTGGGTGAACGGGGTCGAGATGACCGACCCGGATGTCGAGATCGACGCGGTCCGCCGCGGCATCGGCATGGTCTTCCAGTCGTTCAACCTGTTCCCGCACCTGACGGTGCTGAACAACCTCACCATCGCCCAGCGTCGGGTGCTCCGGCGCGGTCGCGCCGAGGCCGAGCGCGTCGCGCGGGCCAACCTGGAGCGGGTCGGCCTGACCGACAAGGCCGACGCGTTCCCGGCACAGCTCTCCGGTGGGCAGCAGCAGCGGGCGGCGATCGCCCGGTCGCTGTCGATGGAGCCGAAGCTGATGCTCTTCGACGAGCCGACCTCCGCGCTCGACCCGGAACTGGTCGGCGACGTGCTCACTGTCATGCGCGCGTTGGCCGAGGACGGCATGACGATGATGGTGGTCACCCACGAGATGGCGTTCGCCCGGGACGTCGCCGACCGGGTCGTGTTCATGGACGGTGGCGTGGTGGTCGAGCAGGGGCCGCCGCAGGAGGTGCTCGGCGCGCCGAAGCACGAGCGGACCCGTGCGTTCCTCTCCCGGGTCCTCGACCCGACCCACGTCGCGCAGCTCGGTCAGCCCGAGCAGTCGCCCGAGCCGCCAGCGGCCCCCAGCCTGCCGGTCGACGACCGCCACAACCTCTGACGACCGCCCCGGGCCGGGCCGCCCCGCGCCCTCCGGGCCGGGCGGCCCCCGGACCGCCCCTGGGGCCGCCTCCGCCCTCGCCCTCGCCCTCGGCCAGGGCCGTTGGGCCGCGCCTTCCATGATCGACACGACATCGGCGATGTCGCGGTATCGCGCGCTCCGGATGCCGCCACATCGGCGATGTTGAGTGGATCATGCGCGGCGTGACGGGCTGATGCCTACCCCGGCCTGCATGTCAGGTTCATGTCAATCGACGGCCGTCGTGATGTCAAGGTAATCTTTTTGCAATCAGACCTGTACTTTCGTCGATGGATTACATAAGTTGCTGGCATCCACCGAAAGTCTTGAGTCTTCCGAGCAAAGCCCGCGACGAGCCTCACCTCAGTCGTGCCTCCGCCCAACGCTCGGCGGTCGATGCACCCTGCCCTCGTCGCGTCTTCGCCCGGTCGGGAACGGAGACCCATGGACGATCACGCCGTTGGCTCTCACCGCCAGCTGTCCCGCAGATCCCTGATCGCCACCGGAGCGCTCGCCGCCGGGGCGCTGGGCGCGTCCGCCCCAGCGATCGACACCGCGTTCGGAGGCAGCCCCGCACAGGCCGCCGTCGGCGTCACGAAGAAGGTCACCATCTACGCCGAGCAGTTGCCCGGCGGCCTGTTCGGGTACGGCCTGGCACCCGGCCAGGCCACCGTTCCGGGGCCGTTGCTGGAGATGTACGAGGGTGACACCCTGGAGATCACGCTGGTCAACACCACCAACCAGCGGCTGTCCATCCATCCACACGGGGTGGACTACAGCACCGACTCGGACGGCAGCCCGCTCAACGCCTCGTTCAACAATCCCGGCGAGACGCGGACGTACGTCTGGCGCTCGCGGGAGATGTTCGCCGCCGCAGGCCGGAGGTTCATGCCGGGTAGCGCCGGCTACTGGCACTACCACGATCACGCCATGGGCACCGACCACGGCACCGCCGGGGTGGCGAAGGGCCTGTACGGGGCGCTGATCGTCCGGCGGCGCGGCGACATCCTGCCGACGAAACAGTTCACGGTCGTGTTCAACGACATGATGATCAACAATCGGATGGCCCCGGAAACCCCGATGTTCGAGGCGAACCTGGGCGAGCGCGTGGAATGGATCGCCATCGGGCACGGCGGCACCTTCCACACCTTCCACCTGCACGCGCACCGCTGGGCGGACAACCGCACCGGGATGCTCGAAGGCCCGGCCGACCCGAGCCTCGTGATCGACAACAAGGACCTCAATCCGGGCAGCTCCTTCGGCTTCCAGGTCCTCGCAGGGGAGGGCGTCGGACCCGGGGCGTGGATGTACCACTGCCACGTGCAGTTCCACTCCGACGGCGGCATGGCCGGGATCTTCCTGGTGCGCAACGCCGACGGCAGCATGCCGCCGGGCGCCGAGGAGGCGATCCACCGGTTCCAGGGCCACACCCACACGCACGGAAGCTGACCGAACCGAAAGTGGGGACGGGATGACCAGAAAAATACGACGAGCTCTCGCCGCGGTAGCGGCAATCGCGACACTGATCCCAGCAACGACGGCGGCAGCCGCACCGCGAACGGCAGCCGCACCACAGGCGGCGCAGCCGCAGAAGACAGCGATCCTCGTGTTCCACGGGCCGGTCGCCGAGCAACAGGACCCGGTTTCCCGCGCAGCGGACACCATCACGCAGCTTGGTGCCGTTCATGACATCGATGTCACGACCACCACGGACCCGCGCGTGTTCACCCCGGCCGGGCTGTCCGCGTACCGCAGCGTGGTCTTTCTCTCCACGACGGGCGCCGCGCTCAACCGCGACCAGGAGTCGGCGCTGCAGAGCTACATGAAGGCCGGCGGCGGTTTCGTCGGCATCGCCGACGCCGCCCGCGCCCAGGTCGACTCCGCCTGGTTCACCGGCCTGATCGGCACCCGCCCGGCGGGCGCCATCCCGGTGGCCGAGCCGGTCGCCCGGGTGACCGCCAGCGGCGAGAACCCACCGAACGAGACCAAGGAGAAGCTGACCGACGGCGACGGCAACACCAAGTGGCTCGTCCGCACCCCGACGGCCTGGGTCGCCTACGAACTGAGCGCGCCGAAGCAGGTCACCGGCTACGCGCTGACGTCGGCCAACGACTTCACCGGCCGCGACCCGAAGGACTGGACGCTACAGGGCTCGGCGGACGGCCAGAGCTGGACCGACCTGGACCGGCGCACCGGTCAGGTCTTCCCGGAGCGGTTCCAGATCCGCCGCTTCGACATCACCACCCCGCGGGAGTTCAAGCACTTCCGGCTGAACATCACCGCGAACAGCGGGGAGCCGCTGATCCAACTCGCCGACCTGCGGCTCTTCACCGGCGACACCACCGCGCCGCAGATCCCACCGGTGAACCAGGCGGTGGTCAACATCCTGGACCGCCACCACCCGGCCACCGAATCCCTGCCGACGACCATCACCCGGTCGGACCGCTGGGACAACTGGGACCCGAACCCGATCGGCACCGTGCACACCCTCGCCCAGGTCGAGGAGCGGCACTACAACCCGGGGCCGGGCGCCAACGGCCCCTTCCACCCGGTGTCCTGGTGCCGGGACTACGACGGCGGGCGGTCGTTCTACACCGGCATGGGTCACACCGAGGGCAGCTACGGTGAGGAGGCGTTCCGCACGCACCTCACCGGAGCCCTCAACTGGACCACCGGCCGCGTACGCGGCGACTGCCAGGCCACGATCGCGTCGAACTACAAAGTGGAGCGGCTCACCGCGGCCAACCAGACCGGTCAGCTGGACCAGATCGGCGAGCCGCACGGGCTGACCATCGCGCCGGACGGCACGGCCTTCTACGTCGGCAAGGCGGCGTGCCCGAGCGGCCCGATCGCCGACTGGAACAACCCGAACGTGGGCCTGGGCTGCGGCACCATCCACTCGTGGGACCCGCGTACGAAGCAGGCCAAACTGCTCACCACCCTTGAGGTGATGGGCAACCGGGGCAGCGGCTCCGAGTTGGTGAAGAACGAGGAGGGCCTGCTCGGCATCGTGCCGGACCCCGCGTTCGCCGAGAACGGCTGGCTCTACGTCTACTGGATGCCGCACGACTCGATCGACCGGGTGAAGCGGGTCGGGCAGCGCACCGTCTCGCGGTTCACCTACGACCGCCAGGCGCAGAGCATCGACCAGGCCACCCGCAAGGATCTGCTGCAGTTCCCGGTGCAGATCCACAGCTGCTGCCACGCCGGCGGCGGCATGGCGTTCGACGCCAAGGGCAACCTCTACGTCGGCTCCGGCGACAACAACTCCTCCGAGGGATCGCAGGGCTACTCCGGCAACAACTGGACCCAGGAGTACCAGGGGATCTCGTTCCAGGACGCCCGCCGCACGTCGGGTAACACCAACGACCTCGCCGGCAAGATCATCCGGATCCACCCGGAGGCGGACGGCACGTACACCATCCCGGAGGGCAACCTGTTCCCGCCGGGCACCGAGAAGACCCGCCCGGAGATCTACGTGATGGGCGTGCGCAACATCGCCCGCCTGCAGGTCGACCCCGAGCACCAGTGGCTGACCGCCGGCTGGGTCGGCCCGGACGCCTCATCGCCCAGCCCCACCCTCGGCCCGGCCAAGTACGAGACCGCCACCGTCATCACCTCGGCCGGGAACCACGGTTGGCCGTACTGCATGGGCAACCGGCAGCCGTACCGGGACCGCAGCAGCACCGACGCGACCGTGCTGACCGGCTGGTACGACTGCGACAACCTGAAGAACGAGTCACCCCGCAACACCGGTCTGGTGGACATCCCGGCGGCCCGGGACAACATGATCTGGTATGCGCCGGACGGCGGGGGACCGGTGTTCCCGAAGAGGACGGACGGCAGCGGCCTCCCGACCTACGTCGCGGCCGACGCCACCTACACCCAGCCCTACCTGCGCGGCGGCGGGCAGGCCATCATGTCCGGTCCGACCTACCACCGCGACCT
Source organism: Micromonospora sp. NPDC005413 (assembly GCF_040606435.1). Lineage (NCBI taxonomy): Bacteria > Bacillati > Actinomycetota > Actinomycetes > Micromonosporales > Micromonosporaceae > Micromonospora > Micromonospora sp. NPDC005413. The sequence continues at coordinate 56,129 of NZ_JBEXEV010000031.1, read as the reverse complement.
CGTCGACACCAACAGCGGCGTGGCCTGGCCGGAGTACTGGGACGAGAAGTGGTTCATCGGCGACCAGTCGAACGCCGCCAACCGGGTCGCGGTCACCGTCGACCCGGCCGGCGTGCCGACTGCCGCACCGCCGGTATTCGCCGAGTCGCTGCGGGCCATCATCCCCAGTGGCAACGGCGACGCCCGGCTGCAGAGCTGGATGGACGCGAAGTTCGGCCCGGACGGCGCGCTCTACCTGCTGGACTACGGAGGCGGCTTCTTCAGCCTGCACCCCAACCAGAAGCTGATCCGGATCACCTACACCGGCGGCGCACCCACCCCGGCACCCGCCGCGACCTCGGTCGCCGTGCAGAACAAACCGCTGACCATCGCCTTCAACGGCTCCCGCTCCGGCGGCGTCAGCCACCGGTGGGAGTTCGGCGACGGCACCACGTCGACCGAGGCGAACCCCCGGCACGTGTACGCCAAGGTCGGCACCTACACCGCGAAGCTGACCGTCACGTACGCCGACGGTGAGACGGCGACGGTGCAGTCCACGGTCACGGTGGGCTGCGCGGTGCCGGACGACCGGCAGAACGTGTGGCTCGACGACACGGACACCGGGGTGCCCAGCCGCACGGTCGGGCAGGGCTGCACGGTCAACGACCTGATCGACGACGAGAGCACCTGGGCCGACCACAACAGTTTCGTCCGGCACGTGACCGCGGTGACCCGCGCGCTGCAGGACGACGGGTTGCTCACCGCCCGCGAGTCCGGCACGCTCACCCGCCTGGCCGCCGCGTCCGACATCGGCCGGGACGGACACACGGGGTACGAGCCACTCTTCGACGGCACCGCCGAGTCGCTACGCGGTTGGCGGCAGGCGCCGTCCGGGTCGTTCGGCATCCAGCCGGACGGGTCGCTGCGGTCAAGCGGTGGCCTGGGCATGCTCTGGCACACCAAGGAGCTCGGCGACTTCTCCCTGAAGGTGCAGTTCCGCGACATCGCGCCGGGCACCGGTCGGGCCAACACCGGCGTCTTCACCCGCTTCCCGGACCCGCGGATCCCCCTCGACCAGCGACCGCCGGGCAGTTGCGGCACGGTCGGATCGGCCCGCACCTCGGAGGCCTGGGTGGCGATCTACTGCGGACACGAGATCCAGATCTACGACGGTGAGACCGGTGAGCCGCAGAAGACCGGTTCGGTGTACAACTTCGACCCCGTGCCGCTCGCCCAGGCCGGGGTCACCCCGAAAAACCAGTGGAACGACTACGAGATCCGCGTGGTCGGGCAGCACTACACCATGATCCGCAACGGTGTGGTGATCAACGAGTTCGACAACACGCCGGGCAAACAGTCCTCCCGCGCCGGCGACCCGCCGACCGATCTGCGGCAGTTCCTGCGCGGCTTCATCGGCCTGCAGAACCACGGTGACAACGACCTGACCGAGTTCCGCAACGTCCGCGCGCGGGAACTCTAGGAGAGACGATGACCCGACGACTGATGGCCGCGCTGGCGGCGCTCCTGCTCACGGTGATCCCGTTGGCCCCAACGCCCGCCTCTGCCGCCCCGCGCGTCGCGGAACAGGTATTGACCTGGACCGCCGACGACAACATCACCCGCTACAAGTCCGCCCCCGCCCAGGCGGTGGCCGGCGAGACCACGATCATCTGGGAGAACAGCGCGGCCACCGGCAACACCACCGGGATGCCGCACACGCTGACCTTCGACACCACCACCGACGGCTTCAACCACGACGTCACGCTGAACATCCTGGCCAGCCCGTTCGACGCCAACGACGGACGGCACCAGGCGACAGTGACGCTGACCCCGGGTCGGTACCGCTACTTCTGCTCGATCCCGGGCCACAGCCAGATGGTCGGTGAACTGGTGGTCACCGACGGCGGTGGCGGCGGCGACACCACCCCGCCGACGGTCGCCGCCACCGTGTCGGGTGACCGCGACGGGGACGGCAACTACGTGGCCGCGGCCACGGTGACCGTGACGGCCACCGACGCCGACTCGGGTGTGGAGACCGTCGAGTACCAGGTCGACGACACCAGCTTCCAGCCCTACACACAGCCGGTGCGCCTCACCGCGATCGGCGACCACTCGGTGCAGTTCCGTGCCACCGACCAGGCCGGCAACACCAGTGCGGTCGGCTCGGTGTCGTTCCGGATCGTCGAGCCGACCGAGGACGACACCACCGCGCCGGTGGTGACGGCCGCACTGTCCGGCGACCGCGACGGCGACGGCAACTACATCGGTACGGCGACCGCCACGCTGGCCGCCACCGACGCAGGCTCCGGTGTCGCCACCATCGAGTACTCGCTGGACGGGGCCGCCTTTGCCCCGTACGCGAACCCGATCGTCGTGAACGTGGTCGGGATGCACATGCTGCACTACCGGGCGACGGACGTCGCCGGTAACACGTCGGCCGAGCAGATGGCCCACTTCACCGTCGTCGCCCCGCCGGCCGGGGACACCACGCCGCCCACGGTGTCCGCCACGGTCACCGGTGAGCGGAACGACGACGGCGGGTACGTCGGTGGCGCGACCGTCACCGTCACCGCGACCGACGGCGAATCGGGTGTGGCGTCGGTCGAGTACGCGCTCGACAGCGGTGCCTGGACCGCGTACGCCAACCCGGTCACCGTTCGTGCCCCCGGAGCCCACACCCTGCGCTACCGGGCGACCGACACCGCGGGAAACTCCTCCACCGAGCAGTCGACGACCTTCACCGTGGTGGCCGACGGGACTGACGGCTGCCCCGACTCGGACACCCGGGCAATGGTGATCATCGACGGTGACGACACCGGGGTGGCCAACGTCGACACCGGCGACGGCTGCACCATCAACGATCTGATCGACGAACACGCCGACTACCCCGGCCACGCCGAATTCGTCCGGCACGTCGAAGCGGTCACCGCCACGCTCGTGACCGGCGGCACGCTCAACAAGCGGCAGCAGGGCGCCATCGTCCGGGCCGCGGCCCGATCGGACGTCGGCGCATGAGTCCTCGAACCTCATCGACAGGGAGTACAACGATGCCCAGACGTACCGTCGCCAAGCTGGCCACCGTCACCGCCGTCGTCGCCGCCTCGGTGCTGACGGTGGCGCCCAGCGCACACGCCGACCTGGTCACCTACTGCATCGGCACCGGCGGTGCGGTGACGGTGCCCAACGACCTGTTCGTGCCGGCCGGCGAGTCCTGCGCGCTGACCGGCACCACGATCACCGGCAACGTCAGCGTTGCCGCTGGCGGCAACCTGGTGGTCACCGGCGGCAACGTCAGCGGCGAGGTACGCGTCGCCGCGGACGGCTACCTGGACGCCTCCGACACGACGATCGGCGGTCAGGTGGTGCTGGCCGCCGGCGGGTACGGCGTCTTCCTCTCCGACGCCCGGACCGGCACCGTCACCGTGCGGCCGAAGGGTTCCGCGACCATCGACAGCTTCCTGTTCGCTGAGGAGTCGACGATCGCCGGAAATGTCACCGCAAGCGCCGGCGAGGTCCGGCTCGACCGCGGCACCCAGGTGGAGCGCAACCTCAGCAGCACCGGCACCTACTACACCGACGTGCACGACTCGTTCGTCGACGGCACCCTGTCGGTGCTGAACAGCGCCACCGGCAGTGTGGTGTGCGGCAGTGCGGTCCGGGGCCGGGCCACCTTCGCCGGCAACCTGGGCGGCGTGCAACTCGGCCCGAACGGCGGCCTCGACAGCTGCGCCTCCGGCGGCTACTGGGGCGGGGACGTCAGCATCACCAGCACCACCGGTGGCGTCACCGTCGACGACAACATCATCAACGGTCAGCTGACGGTGACGTCCAACGATCCGGCGGCCCAGGTTGCCGCGAACAACCGGATCCGCGGCGGCGTGGTCGGTGACCAGGCGGCTGCGACCACCAACCGGGCGGCGCGGGTGGCCGGTCCGGACCGGGAGGACGCCGGCGATCAGCGTGCGGAGGTCCGCCGTACGTCGGCGGTGCAGGAGGCCACCGCGGCCGGCGACGCCCGGCTCTAGCGCCGGATGGTCACGCCGGGCCGGACGTCATCAGGCGTCCGGCCCGGCGCCCTGTTCTCACCGGGCGGGTCTCAGCCCGCCCGCTGTGCCCCGATCGCCGACGGAAGCCCGTTGCGGCCCCGAACACCGAGCTTGACGTACGCCCTCCGCAGGTGGTTCTCCACGGTCCGTACCGACAACACCAGCTGGGCCGCGATCGCGGCGTTGTCGTGCCCGGTCGACGCCAGCTCGCAGATCTGCCGCTCCCGGGGAGTGAGCCCCTCACGGTCGGACGGCCGAGAATCAACGGCGGCCAGTATCCACCGCAGCGCTCCCGCAGCACATCGGCCCGACGGGCGAGCAGGTTGGCCCGGCGCTGGTCGCCGCGTCGGGCGTACGCCGCCTCGGCCGTGACAACCGCCTCCAACCCGAGCGTCAGGTAACCGCTGGTCTCCAGCGCAGTGGCGACGCGTTCCAGCGCGGCCGGGTCGTCGGCGGCGAGCGCCTGGGCGTAGTCGGACCACAGCCCGAACAGCGCACTGTCACAGTCGGCGGCGGCCTGTGCCAGCCGCTCGGCGGTCTCGGCGCTGGGTTCCAGCCGGGAGAACAGGTGCAGACAATCGACCGTGACCGTCGGTTCGTCCTGGCGCACCCGCGCGGCGACGCTCCGGAGCCGACCGGCATGTGACGCCACCGCAGCCTGAACGGCGGCGGACGGTCCGCCCGGGTGGGACAAGAACCGTGCCGCCGCCGTCATGCCCGGTCGAGCCGTCGTGCCCGGTCGAGCCGTCGTGCCCGGTCGACTAGAAGTTGCCGGCCGAGTTGCACTTCACGCCCTGGTCGAGGCAGTTGCGCACCCGTGCGGCGAGCGCCTCGTCCTTCCACGCGTTGAAGAAGTCCGCGTGCATGGAGAACGAGGTGCCCGACGCGAGGGTGATGCCGTCCGTGTTCGCGCTCAGCGGGTACGAGATCACGAACGACACCGAGGGGACCGGCACCGGGTGACTCTTCGGGCACGCCCCGGTGTGGTCACCGTTGGCCATGTGCGCCTTGTGGTCGGGGCTGTCCAGGTGCTTGCCGTCCCAGCAGTCCGGGAAAGTGACCTGCCGGACGATGTTCGCGGTCTTGGCGCAGACCGGGAAGGTCTTGTCGGCGCTGCGGCCGATCTCGCCGCCGATGCCGGCGCACCAGAAGTGGTTGCCCTGCTTGTCCGGGGTGTCGACCTGGTTCTTGGCGTTACCGGTGATCATTCGCAGGCCGAACGGGAAAGGCTGGGTCCTGCTCGGGTCCTTGAGGCGGGAACCGTAGTAGACGGTCACCTCCGTCGGGTCGACGACCTTGCCGTTCTGGTACATCGTCGGCACCCAGTAGGCGGACTGGTCGTCCGGTGAGTTGCACGTGGTCGCCTTCGACGCCCGCAGCGATTCGGCCGTCGAGTTGGCGTCGGTCGACCTGTTGCCCCAGAACGTGTGGTTGTGCGAGCCGCCGGCCAGCTTCGGCAGCACGATCGGGTCGTCGCTGTTGTGGTGGCTGGTCTTACAGCCCACATTGAACTCGGGCACCTTGACCGGGTTGCCGGTCACCGACTTGGGCTTGCGCGCGAAGAATGCCTTCGTCGCGGCGGCCTGCGCGGCAGGGTCGATGGTGATCCAGCCACCGGACGCGGTGGGCGGGGCGCTGCTGGTCGACGGGGTCGCGGGCTTGGCCGAGGCTGACGGCGTCGCCGAGGCGACCGGCGTGCTCGGGGTGGCTGACGGGTCGTTCGGGACGGCGGACGTCGGGGCCTCCGGGCCGGACGAGCCAATGCCGGTGTCGCTGGACGGCCCGGAGGCGCCGGGAGCGCCCGGAGCCTCCTTGCATCCGCCAGCGAGCGCCACGCTCAACAGCAACAGGGCGGTGACGGAACGACATTGTCCAGGGGTGGGTCGCACATTCATCAAGGGGGATGCACCTTTCTTCTTCCGAGAACGAAGAATACGAGCCGACCCCCTGCCCGCTTCCCACTGAATCGATTAATTCTCCCTTAAATATCGCTCCGCGATTGCCCGATCAGCTTTGTGGAGCTTCCTGGATGTCGTATCAATCTCAATTCTTCGAAAAACTGTAATCGGCGGCTTCGCCAATACTCCACTATCATGGGCCACCAGCTGGGGCGGTGCCGTCCGCGACCACCGGGTCCGGCGTTTCGTCAGCAGCTGTCGCGTGCCTTGCGTACAAAGGCCTCCCGCGAGGCGATCTTCGTCGAGTCCCGTCCGCGTGGCATCAGCACCTCGTCCGGGCCGATCCGCGGGAAGTCCGCGACGGTGAAGTCCACCGAGATGGCGTAGTGGCTGCCTGACCCGCTGAGGCTGTAGGTGACCCCGGGCCTGAGTTCGGTGAGCGGCTCGACGTCCACATCGATGCCTGCCTCAGCAGCAGGGATGTCGACGATGTCATTGACGTTCCAGCCGTCCGGCGGCGGACCGAACAGAGGGACCTCCACGACCTCACTCGCGGGTCGGCCGCTGACGCCCCACTTGATCAGCGTTCGCTCGCCCGCCTCACCCTGGTGGTCGTTCTCGAACACTCCGAACTGCGCGAAACTGTCGTCGCACGTGAAGAGGACGCCGACCGGTTGACCATCCTGGACGGCGAGGGCGACAAACGGCTCGTCAGGTGGGGTGCAGGAGGTAAGAAGGCCGAGAAGGGGAAGTGGAATCAGAATCCATGGGAATCGTCTTCTGCGCATGTCCACAGCGTTCCAAGACGACATCACACTTAGATGCCCCGACGATCACGAACGGTAGACAGCGTGGGGTGCTCAGTGCCCGACGCGCAACGGCTCAGTGGCGCGTCTGGCAGTGAGTTACCGCACCGCCGACCCGAGCTGGAGCCTCAGCCAGCGCGGCCCAGGCGCAGCAGAGCGCAGCCGCCCCGGGCGGACGGGCACGACCGGCGGCTGGCCCGACACCCTTACCGCCCGGTTACGGCGTAGAAGGCGCTCGGGTCCTCGGCGAGGGACGCCTTGACGTGACCGCTCCACTCGTCGGCGAGGACTTCGATCCTGCCGGCCTCGATACCGTCCAGTGCGGCGCGTACGACGTCGGCGGGGTCGACCTTCTCGCCGTCGTGGCCGGCCGACATGTCGGTGTCGGCGCTGCCCAGGTGCAGCCCGGTGACGAGGGTGCCCTGGCCGGCAAGTTCCAGTCGGATCCCGTTGGTGAGGCTCCATTCGGCTGCCTTCGCCGCGCTGTAGGCGTTGGCCCCGTCGTAGGAGAACCACGACATCGCCGACAGGACGTTGAGGATCCCCCCGCCGCCGTTCGCACCGAGCACCGGTGCGAACGCCCGGACCATGCTCAGGGTGCCGTAGAAGTGGGTGTCCATCTCGGACCGGATCCTGCTCAGGTCACCGGTGACCAGGTTGGTCCAGGTGGAGATCCCGGCGTTGTTGATCAGCAGGGTGACGTCTGACGCGACGGCCGCCGCCTCCTCGACGGATCGTGGGTCGGTGATGTCCAACCGGAGCTTCTCGACGCCGGGGATGTCGATCCGCTCCGGGTTGCGGGCCGTGGCGTACACCTTGGTCGCTCCGCGCTCCAGCAGCTGTCGGGTGAAATGCCGGCCGATGCCACGGTTGGCGCCGGTGACCAGCGCGACCGAACCGGGGATCCGCATGAGTGCCTCCTGGCAAATTCAAGGTCGAGGGGTACGCGGACTACGCTAAAACCTGACGTGCACGTGAGAGACAAGGTGCTGTGACCGGCGTCACCGCCAGGGGAGGGTCCATGCGGATCGGTGAACTCGCCACGAAGACCGGCGTGTCAGTGCGCGCGCTGCGCTACTACGAGGAGCAGGGGCTCCTGACTGCCGCACGAAGCAGCGGCGGTCAACGCCGTTACCTCGACAGCGCGGTCGACCGGGTGTACCTGATCCAGATGCTGTACGCCGCAGGCCTGTCCAGCAGGACGATCCTGGACCTGCTGCCCTGTGTCGACGCGAAGGTCAACACACCGCAGTCGCGGGCCATGCTCCGCGCCGAACGCGACCGCATCGATCAGCAGATCACCCAACTCCTGCGGGCGAGAGACCGGCTCGACGCGGTCATCGTCCTCAGTGAGAGCTCGGCCAGCGGCTGCACCCGGACGGACACGGACGTCCTGGTGTCGTAGCGGCGCGGCGAGTGCGTCCCCCTCGCGAGCGGGACCGGTCGGTGCCGGCTAGCCATCGACGGTGTTCGCGGCTAGGCGGCCACTGGCGCGTCCTCCGGTTGCCCGTCGGATGGTGCCTGGTCGTGTGCGTGGCGGCGGACGCCGCGCGTCAGCAGGTAGCCGATCATCCAGAACTCACCGATCGTCGCGGGAACGACCAGAACGTCGGCGATGCCCTGTGCGTCAGGGGCGAGGTATCCGATGAATGCGCTGAGCAGGTATCCGATGCCGCCTCCGACGAGGATCCAGCCGAGCGGGCGGGGCATCCAGTTCGAGCGGAGCACGCAGCGTCCCATGGGGATGAGCCACAGGCCGAAGAACAGCCCTCCGACCCCCCACAGGTTGCCGCTGGTCAGGTAGAGAAGTTGGACGGTGGCCGCCGCGTCGCCGACCGGGTCGAGCGCGACGTCGACCGCCGTGGCGAGCAGTGCCGCGCTGACGAGGACCACGACCGCGTTGATGAGGCCGAAGGCGGCGATGGCGCCGGCGGCAAGCTGGTCCGCGGTGCGGAACAGTCGATAGAACCATGCGGCGGCGAGGGCCTGGCTGATGACGATGAGCAGTTCGAAGGCGACCCCGACGCGCGCGAGTGATTCGTGCTGGACCAGGTTGGCGAGCGTCGCGTCGGGGTCCTCGGCACTGAAGAGTCGCGGCCGGATGAGCAGAAAGCCCAGTGCGCCGGCGAAGGCGAGGGCGAGGTAGAGCAGCCCGGTCACGCGGGCCGTACGGATCAGCGCGGGCATGGTGGCTCCTCTGGGGCCGTACCGGCGTGGAGGTGGTCGCGCTCCGACCATCAACCTTACGATGTAAGGCAACCATACGATGTAAGGTGCTGGCAAGAGGTGGGGGACAGGTGGCAGCGAAGGCAGTTCGGCAACCGCTCAGCCGTGAGCGCGTACTGGCAGCGGCGGTTGCCCTGGCGGACGCTGAGGGGGTCAAGGCGCTGACGATGCGCCGCCTCGCTGCCGATCTCGGTGTCGAGGCCATGTCGCTCTACCATCATCTGCCCGCCAAGGAGGCACTCCTCGACGGCGTCGTGGAGACCGTGGTCGCGGAGATCGGTGCTGCGGTTGGTGGCAACTCCACGAACGGTGGGAATGAGGACTGGCGGACGCGGCTGCGCCGGCAGTTCCTCGCGGCGCGTCAGATCATGCTGCGTCACCCGTGGGTGCCCGGGCTGTTGGGCTCGCGCCGCACCATCCCCGTCGGCCTGTACGCGTACTACGACGGGATCGTGGGCACCCTGCTCGGTGCGGGGTTCTCGCACCGCCTCGCGCACCGGGCGATGCACGCATTCGGCAGTCTGCCGCTCGGGTTCGCGCAGGAGATCTTCAGCCCGTCGTCGGCCGGCGGGAGCATGGAGGACGACGTCGCGGAGGCGGACCTGGCCGCGATGGCCGAGGCGCTACCGCACCTGACGGCCATGGTGGCCACCGAGATCCACGACGTCACCGACCCCACCCTCGGTTGGTGCGACGGCCAGACCGAGTTCGAGTTCACTCTCGACCTGCTCCTGGACGGGCTGGAACGCCTCCGCGCCTGAGGGCGAACCGTCGGTGGCCACGGCGAGCCCGCCCGCTTGGAAAGCGAACCCGTCGCTACGCGCGGTCGACCGGTGGCGCCGATCAGAAGTCGTTGACGTTCACCGACACGCGATGCTCGCTGGACTTCCAGTTGGGCACGTTGATCACGTCATATCCGCCGCCACGTTGACCGACCGTGATCCGTACGAGGCCGAGGTGCGCCGGTGTCGCCGGGATGAACATGTCCACGCCGGTGATGAAGGTCTGGCTGAAGAACTCCGGCAACGGTGCGGTCAGATCGGTCACGCCGTCGCTGCCGTCGTCGAACGCGAAGATGGCGATCGTCCTCTTGACCCGCGGCGTGTTCGCCGCGTTCAGGACGTCCCTGCCGTTGATCCAGAGGTTGTCGCCGGCATCGCCCTGGTCGCCCCACCACTCCTTCTGGCGTTGGATCGTCAGCGCCGTGTGCCGGTCGCTGGTGTCGACCAGCGCGCCCAGGCCCTCGCCCGGCACGCTGGTCGCGAGGCGTACGAACGAATCCGAGCGGAGGAACGGCTGGAAGTAGAAGTGGTGCGTCGCGGCGCCGGTGCGCACGATGGCGAACTCGTAGCGGGCTGTGGCGAGCACCGGGAAGGGACCGAACGAGCCGTCGCCGGCCAGCGGCACCCGATGCGTGGGCCGGTGCGACAACCGACTGCCGGTCAGGGAGTTGACCGGGAAGACCTCCAGGGTCGCATCGGTGACGCCGACGTTGCTCGGGAAGAGCACCGCGCGGCCGGAGACCCGGGCGGTGCCGAAGAGTTGGGGCACGATCCGCGTCGTGTGGGGCGCGCGACCCTGGAGGAACCGGAAGATCTCGCCGAACGACTCCGGCGACGACACGGTCTGGGTGTGGGACTGGTCGGGGAGGTACACGTTGGTCGCGCCCACGATGGCGCGGGCCGGGTCGCCCTCACCCCAGATCGCGAGGGTGGGCACACCGCCCGGCGGGGAGGTCGCGGTGCGCCCGTCCAGGTTGACGTAGTGCGCGACCCGCGCGGCACGCGCCGGTGAGCTGGTGAGATAGCCCTGCATGACGAAGGTGCCCAGGGAGTGCGCGAGCAGGTCGACCCTGTCCGCGCCGGTCGCCGCCAGCAGGCGGGAGATCCGTGCGTCGAGCCCCGCGTACACCTGGGGCAGGATCGTCGCGATGTTCGGTGAGTCGTACTCGTGGGCCTCGATGATGTCGATCGGGTAGCCGTTGCTGGCGAGACGTTTGGCCTGGGACTGGAACTGCGAGGCCGATCCGGCGCTGCCGTGCACGAAGATCACTGGGCGGTGCGTCGGCGCGGCGGCGGCCTCGGCGGCGCTCGGGACGGGGGCGACGGACAGGCTGGTGGCGAGCGCGACCCCGGCCACCACCGAGAGCAATCTCCGGCGAGATGTGTGCATCGGTCCTCCACCTTGAGGGACGAAGTATGTGCACTGCTAGCGCAAGCATCGTGTCAGGGTGAGGCCCAGCGGTCCACACTTTCCTGTTGACACTCCATAAATCTGAGGAAGGGTGGGGGCTCGATTGTGCAGTGGCGCTGCGGTCAGTTGACCTCCTTGGCGAGCAGGTCGCCGACGGCGGCGCGGACCGGGTCCGGGTTCGCCCAGCTCCAGTTGGGGTGCGCGCGGTTGGTGAGCAGGGCGAGGACGAGTTTGCGGTTGGGGTCGACCAGGAGCGAGGGGCCGGCGAACCCGGTGTGGCCGAACGTCCGGGTGGAGGCGAGCCTGCCCATGAACCAGCTCTGGTTGAGGACGACCCCGAGGCCGTGGGCGGCGGTCCGGTTGGGCCGCTCGGGGTCGACGGCGGGTTTCCCGGCGTTGAGGTTGGTGAGCATCCGGCGCACGGTCGCCGCGGCGAGGACGCGCTTGCCCTGGTAGGTGCCCCCGTTGAGCAGCATCTGACCGATGGCCGCGAGGTCGAGGGCGGTGGCGAAGACGCCGGCGTGACCAGCGACGCCGCCGAGGTGGTTGGCGACGTCGTCATGGACGGTGCCCCGCAGCAGGCCCCGGGACGAGCGGGCGTCGGTGGCGACCAGGCGACTGGCCTTCGCGCTGCTCGACAGCCAGGTGTTGGGGTTGAAGCCGGTGTCGCGCAGGCCGAGCGGGCCGGTCAGGTTGCTCTTGAGCGCCTGGTCGAGCCGTTGGCCGGTGACCTTCTCGATGATCTTGCCGGCGACCATGAGCCCGACGCTGGAATAGCGGAACGTGTTCCCCGGCACGGCCCCGGAGATCAGCCCGGTGGCGAGTACGGCGTTCCAGCGTGCCGCGTTGTCGGGAAGGCCGGTAACCTTGGCGCCGACCGGGAGACCGCTGGTGTGGGTGAGCAGCATCTCGACGGTGATCCGCTCCTTGCCCGTGCCGGTGAAGGAGGGCAGGTAGTCGCGGACCGGGGCAGCCAGCTCGACACGCCCCTTGTCGACCTGCTGAAGCAGCAGGATGGCCGTGTACACCTTCGTGACCGAGGCGAGGTCGAAGATGGAGTCGGGGCGCATCGCGACGCGTTGGCTCGCCGGGAGAAGTTTCGGGCCCGACCCGTAGCGCAGCGCCTCCCCGACAGCGGTGTGCACCGTCGTCGTCCCGTTCACCAGGACGACAGCCACAGCACCGGGGAAACCCTTGTGCTGGACGGTCTGCGAGGTAGCGGGCAGGTGCCGTCGGAGCAGGGCGGTCACGTCCTGGGCGTAGCGGGCCTGGTCGGCCCGCGCGGCACCGCCGCTCGGGGGCGGGGAGGCGCTCGGCGAGCCGGACGGCGCCCTGGTGTTCCCGGCCGGGCCGAACCCCACCCTGTTCCCGGCGGCGTCGGTCGCGGTCACCGCGCCGCCGGGGTCGGCCACAGCGGTACCCGGAGCGCCGTTGTCACCGCAGCCGGTGAGGGCGGAGGCCGCGGCGACCAGGCCGGCTCCGAGCAGAGTACGACGCGCGATGGGCATGGCGGAGATCGTGGCAGCCTTCGTGGGTGCGCGCCACCTGCCCCGCCGGAACGTCGATCGCCGGCCGGCCGGCACGCCGCCGGGTGGGTCACCTGGCCGACACGGTCAGTCAATTTTCGGCGTTTGTGCGACGATCGAGAGGCCTCACATCGAACGACCGTCCACCGGTCTGTCCCGCGTACCGCTCGCTGGCAGAAACGGGGGAGGGCACCACACCTCGTACCCCTTGGAGAGCACGATGTCCCTCTCCCCGTCCCGGGTCTTCGCAGAGCTGAACGCGGTGCGACCCCCCGACCAGACTTCTCCGATCATGGGTACGGCCGTCGTGGTCGGCGGCAGTGTCGCCGGTTTGCTGGCCGCCCGGGTGTTGTCCGACTACGCCGACAGCGTGGTCATCATCGACCGGGACGACCCGCAGGTGAGCGGCGCGCGGCCCGGTGTGCCACAGGGGACACAACTGCACGCGCTGCTGCCCGGTGGTCTCCTCCAGCTCCAACGCCTGTTTCCCGGGTTCCGGGAACAGGCCGTCGCCCACGGGGCGATCGAGGCGCCACCCGCCGCCAGGCGAAGCTATCTCGACGGCCGTCTGAAGGTGGTCGTCCCCGACGAGGACGACAGCCTGGCGGGCAGCCGGCCCCTGTTGGAGGGGCTGATCCGTCAGCAGGTGCTTCGACTGCCCAACGTCAAGACGGTCACCGCCCGTGCCACGGGTCTGGTGTTCGAGGGCGAGGCGGTCACCGGGGTCCGCTGCGACGTCGGTGGGGTGCCCGGCGTCGAGCGCGGTGACCTCGTGGTGGACGCCATGGGGCGTTCCAGCAAGCTGTCGGACTGGCTGGAGCGGGCCGACTGGGAGCGGCCGGTCACGCGACGGATGACCATGCACCTGAACTACGCGACCGCCCTGTTCCGGCGCACCGAGGAGAACCCGGCGGCGACGGTTGTCCTGGCGCTGCACACTCCGGGGACAATGGCGGACGTGGCGGGTGCCGCGTTCTTCGCCATCGAGGGCGGTCGGTGGATGGCCATGATGGCCGGTTACGGCGACGACCGTCCGGGGCGCACCAGCGAGGACTTCGTCCGTCGGCTGCGGGAGCAGTTTCCGCCGGAGTTCGGTGCGGTCGCCGAGAACGAGATGCTCGGCGACGTCCAGACCTACCACCATGCCGACAGCCGACGGCGGGACTTCCACGCGCTGAAGCGGTTTCCGGCCGGGCTGATCAGCGTCGGTGACGCCATCGCCTCGTTCAACCCGGTGTACGGGCAGGGAATGACGGCGGCGGCCCTGCACGCGGCCTGCCTGTCGACGTACCTGCGCTCCGGCCCGGATCTGACCGTGCCCGCGCACCACTACCTCGCGCTGCAGAAGGTCGTGGTCGACGCCGCCTGGTCGATATCGACCTCCGCGGACCTGGCGCTGCCCCACGTCGACGCGCCCTACCCGCGCGGCTACCGGGTCTCCAGCTGGGCCAGCAGGCAGATCATCACCGCGACCGTCACGGACGTGACGACCGCGCGACGGTTCAACGATGTCGTGTCCATGCGGGTGCACCCGCGCTCGCTGGCCCGGCCCGGCGTGATCCTGGGCGCCCTGCGCGCCAACCGGCGCGCACGCTGACCGCTGGCCACCCCCCGCCGGCCGGCGCCGCTCGGCTGGCGGGGGAGTTCGGCTAGCGGGGGAGCTTGCGCAGGATGTCGACGACGAAGCGGTGGTCGTCCAGCTGCGGCAGCCCGGAGACACCGACCCAGCCCACCACGCCGGTGCCGCGAACGCGCAGTGGCACCGCGCCTCCGGCCGCCGCGTACCGCGAGGCCGGCAGGCCGAACCTCTCGGCCAGCGTCACCTGCTTGTCCTGGCACAACCGGGCCATGTAGAGCGAGGAGTGCTCGAACCGCATCACCACTCGTCCCTTGCGGCGCAGCCAACCGTCGTTGTCCGCCGTCGACCCCGGCAGACCACAGTGGAACAGCTGACGACCGGCCCGCCACACCCCCACGGAGACCGGCAGGCCCTGCTCACTCGCGGCGGTGACGGCGAGCATCCCCAGCTCGTACGCGTCCGTCTCGGACAGGCCCGCAAGCTCCAGCTCGCTCTCCTCGCGCAGCAGCTCGTCCAGCGTCGGCCACGGGTCACGGTCAGCTGACATGTTGGTTCTCCTCGTCGTACGGGGTGATCACCAGGCGCAGGGCGCGTAGTCCTTCAGGAAACAGCCGTACAGATCCTCGCCCAGCTCGCCGCGGACGATCGGGTCGTACACCCGGGCCGCACCGTCGACCAGGTCCAGCGGGGCGTGGAAGCCCTCGTCCGCCAGTCGCATCTTCGTCGGGTGGGGGCGTTCGTCGGTGATCCAGCCGGTGTCGACGCTGGTCATCAGGATGCCGTCGGTCAACATCTCTTCGGCGCTGGTGCGAGTCAGCATGTTCAGCGCGGCCTTGGCCATGTTGGTGTGCGGGTGCCCCGGCCCCTTGTAGCCGCGGCCGAACTGCCCCTCCATCGCCGACACGTTCACCACGTACTTCCGGCGGGCCTTCGCGGCGGCCATCGCCGGGCGCAGCCGGCTGACCAGTACGAACGGCGCGGTGATGTTGCACAGCTGCACTTCGAGCAGCTCGACCGGGTCGACCTCGTGCACCCGCTGGACCCAGCTGTTGACCGAGTCGAGGTCCGGCACGAGACCGCCGGCGTCGATGGCCGTGGACGCCGCGATCCGCTCTGGCGAGGCCGAGCCGCTGGTGAGTGCCAGCGCGGTGAGCGCGTGCGGGGTGAGCGCGGTCGACTGCGGCCCGGCGGTCAGGCTGCCCACCGGGCCGCCCTGGCCGTCCGGCTTGGCGAACGTGATCAGCTCCGGTAGCGGGCCGTCCGGCAGGGCCGCGGCCTCCGCGGCGATGAGCTGCGCGTACGCCCCGGGGGACCGGCGGACGGTCTGCGCCGCGTTGTTGATCAGGATGTCGAGGGGGCCCTGGCTGCTGACGTCGTCGGCGAGGGCGATCACCTGGGCGGGGTCACGCAGGTCGATCCCGACGATGCGCAGCCGGTGCAGCCAGTCCTCGCTGTCGGGCATCGCGGCGAACCTACGGACCGCGTCGTGCGGGAACCGCGTGGTCACCGTCGTGTGCGCACCGTCGCGCAGCAGCCGCAGCGCGATGTACATGCCGATCTTGGCCCGGCCGCCAGTGAGCAGAGCGCGCCGCCCGGTCAGGTCGGTACGGGCGTCGCGGCGCTCCCGGTTGAGCGCGGCGCAGGACGGGCAGAGCTGGTGATAGAAGGCGTCCACCTCGCGGTAGCGCCGCTTGCAGACGTAGCAGCCGCGCGGATTGTGCAGGAAGCCCGCCGTCTCACCCGCGGTGGAGGTCGCGAGCGGGATGCCCTGGGTCTCGTCGTCGATCCGCCCGGGAGCGCCGGTGGCGGTGGCCTCCGTCACCGCCCGGTCGGCCGCGAGGATGGCGTCTCGCCGTTCCTCGCGTCGCCGCTGCTTGATCACCTTGTAGAGCCGGGCGGTGGCCCGCTGCACCCGCACCACGTCGGGGTGGTCGGGGGGCAGTGCCTCCAACGCCTCGAAGACGCTGAGGCAGGCCTCCAGCCGGCTTCGGTCAATGCCGTCTTGACCGGTTTCGGTATTGTTGTCCACCGTCATGCGTCTTTGTCTCGTCCCGTATCCCGTGCCGGATCCAGCCGGCCCACCCCAAGTCCGACCCGAAACTGTACGCACCACGCAGGCTCCGACGCATCCTGCGTGGGCTGCCCACCCGAAACCCGCCCAACGGGCAGGGACCCTGCTCGTCGGGCAAGCATGAGTGGGGGATGCTGGTTTCGTGCAGATCACGATCCTCGGCCCCCTCGCCGTCGGCGGCCGGCCGGTCCGGGGTGAACGGCTCGCGGCGGTGGTCCGTGCGCTCGTCGACGCGCGCGGGCGGGCGGTCTCCACGAGCCTGCTCGTGGACGCCGTGTGGGACGGCGCGCCACCCGACGACGCGACCGGCGCCGTCCAGGCGCTCGTGTCCCGGGTGCGCCGTCTCGGGCTGCCCGTGGTCGCGGTGCCGGGCGGATACCGTCTGCCCGCCGAGGAAGTCCTCGTCGACGCGGTCGAGGCGCGGACGCTCGTCGATCAGGCACGGACCGTGCTCGGGACCGGCGACGCCCGGGCCGCCCGCAACTCCGCCGATCAGGCGCGTGCCCTGTTCCCCGAGGTCCCGGAGCTCGGCACCGCCGAGGACACGCGCCTGTTCGCGGATGTCGCCGCGCTGCGCGCGCAGGCGGCACTCGCCGGCGCGGGCCCGTTCGACGAGGTCGACCTGAGCCGGCTCGTCGCGCGTACGCCTCCGGACGAGCCATCCGCCGCCCTGCTCGTCCGGGTGCTTGCCGCCCAGGGTCGGGAGGCGGAGGCGCTGGAGGTCGTCGAGAGACTCCGGACGGAACTGGCCGACCGGTACGGCACCGACCCGTCGCCCGTGATCACACAGGTCCACCTGGCACTGCTGCGCGGCGAGCTCACCAACCCGGTCGTCGTGGCACCACCCCGGCAGCCGGTGCGGATCGCCCTGCCCACCGCGTGGCGCCGGCCGATGACCGCCCTCGTCGGCCGGGAGCGGGACATCGAGACCGTGGGCGAGGCACTCGGCAAGGCACCCCTCGTGACGATCGTGGCGACCGGCGGCGCGGGCAAGACCCGGCTCGCCGCCGAGGTGACGCGCCGCGCGGCGGCAGCCGGGCAGTCGGTACGCGTGATCGAACTAGCCGGCCTGCGCTCGCCCGACGAGGTGCTGCCCACGGTGCTCGCGGCGCTCGGGGGCGGGGACACGTCGGCGACCGGCGGCAATCTGGGCCTCGAACGGAGGGTGCTCAGCCCCGAGGAACGGCTCCGCGCCGTGGCACCCGACCTCGACGGGCTGGTCGTGCTGGACAACTGCGAACACGTTCTCGACGCGGTAGCCACCGTCGTCGCGGACCTGGTCGCGGTGAGCGCACCGGAGGTCACGGTGCTCGCGACGAGCCGCGCCCCGCTGGGCCTGGCCGGCGAGCAGGTCCACCGGCTGACCGCGTTGCCGGACACCGACGCGCTCGCGCTGATCGATTCCCGGGCGAGGGCCGGTGGTGCGGTGCCGACCTGGGACACCGAGCGGGCGCTTGCTCTGTGTCACCGGCTCGACAACCTGCCACTGGCGCTCGAACTGGCCGCCGCTCGGCTGCGGCACATGCCGATCGACGACGTGCTCGCCGGCCTGAGCGACCGGTTCGCGCTGCTCGACGACGCCCTGCGCGGGCTGCCCGAACGGCACGCGAGCCTGTGGGCGATGGTCGACTGGAGCCGGGAACTGCTCCCACCCGAGAACCGCGAGCTGCTTCAACGGGTCGCGATCATCCCGGCGCCGTTCACCGCGGACCTCGCCGCCGCGGTCGCGCAGACGCCGGACGTACGTCGCGGGCTGGCGACACTCGTGGAACAGTCCCTGCTGACCCTGGTCGTGGGGGACGGTCCGCCCCGCTACCGAATGCTCGAAACGGTCCGTGAGTACGGCGAAGCCCGCCTCGACGCCGCGGGTGCCCGAGGTCCGGCCATGACCGGCCTGGTCGGGTGGGCCCGGGAGGAGGCTGTCGCGCTCGCCGACCGGTTCGTCGGCCCCGGTCAGATCGATGCGCTCGCCCGCTGCGCCGCCGAGCAGGACAATCTGGTCGCGGGTCTGCGCTGGGCGCTCGACCAGGACGACGAGCCGGCCATGATCGAGGTCGCCACCGCGCTGTTCCACCTCTGGGCGATTCGTGGACTGCACCTTGAGGTGTCCGGGTGGGCAGGGGGTCTGCTGCACATCGAGGACCCGGACCGGCGGCGCCACTCCGCGATCCTGCACGGCCGGTCCACCGGTCGCCCACTGCCCGACGCCGACCGGCTCGCCTGGATGTGCCTGTTGATCGGGGTCAACGCCGGCATCAGCGGCGAACTCCGACTCGCCGTGCTCGCCCGGCGGGCACTTCGGACCCTTTTCGCCGAGCGGCCCAACGAGGTGTCGTCCCGGTTGACCGTGCTCGCGTCGGCGTTACCCGCGTTCGACAAGTCCGACCCGGACGAGAGCATGAAGGGCACCGCCGAGATGATCGGGCACCCCGACCCGTACGTGCAGGGCCTCGGCCTATTCGCCCGCGCCGCGGTCCGGGAGAACGGCGGCATGCTCGACGCGTCGATCGTGGACTCCGAGCAGGCCTACCGTCGCTTCGAGGTGGCCGGTGACCACTGGGGCATGGCGATGGCGGCGGGGGCCGTCGGGCAGTTCCTGGTCCCGAGCGAGGACAACCGGTCGTCCGAGTGGATGGCGCGCAGCATCCGACACATGGAGCTGATCGGTGCCACGCAGGATGCCCGATCGATCCGGGTGCGGCTGGACGTGCAGCTTGCCCTGGTCGGCGACCGGGAAGCCGAGCGACGACTGGTCGAGACGGCGGCACCGGGCGAAGCCGAGGCGGTGGACGCCGCGGTGGCGGGCCTCGGGCTGGCTCACCTGGCCTGGCAGCGTGAGCGGTACGACGAGAGCCTTGCGTACGGCGACCGGGTGACCCGGATCCTGGTCGACTGGACCAGCCCGCCGCTGCAGCCGCGCGTCATACTCCGGGTCGGGGTGGCGGTCCTCCACCTCCGGGTGGCGCAGGTCCGGCCGACGCCGGGAGAGAACGCCGATACTCACGCGGTCGCCCTGCTGACCCTCGCCCGCGACGAGGCGTTCTCCTCGAAGGACCTGCCGGTGATCGGGGCGTGGGCCCAGGGCGGCGCCGAGCTCGCGGCGCACCGGGGCGACGTGGCGGCCGCGCGCGAACTGTTCGCGCTCGGGACACGCATCGGCACCCACGTCGGGGTGTTCTTCCCACCCGGAGACGCCGAACGGCTCAACGCCGCCCTCGGAAACGAGGAGCAGCGTGAGCCGTTGCTGACCGTGTGGCGCGAGCGGCCGGTCGCCGCGGTCGTCGCCCGGATCCGCGAGCTGATGGACGACCTGCTCGCCTAGCTCAGATCTTCTTGCGGTACGCGCGCAGCGCCAGCGGCATGAACACCGCCACGAGGCCGGCGCACCAGGCGAGCGTCCACCACACGTGGGAGCCGATCGGTGTGCCGAGGAACAGTCCGCGTACCGACGCCACCAGGTGGGTCATCGGGTTGACGTCCACGAAGGCCTGCATCCAGCCCGGCAGGGTGTCGGCGCTGACGAACACGTTCGACGCGAAGCTCAGCGGCATGATCAGCGCGAACATCAGGCCCTGCACGGCACCCGGGGTGCGTACCTTCATCGACACGAAGACCGGCAGCCAGCTGAGACACAGCGCGAACAGGACCGCGAGCAGGCACCCGGCGATCGCCCTGAACAGGTCGGTGTCGATCCGGAAGCCGAGCAGATAGCCGATCGCGAGGGTCGAGACCGTGACGATCACGTACCGGACGACGTCTCCGAGGACCGCGCCGACCAGTGGTGCGGAGCGGGGGATCGGCAGCGACCGGAACCGGTCGAAGATGCCCTTGGCGATGTCGGTGTTGAGGTTGACACCGATCGCGATGGCGCCGGTGGCGATGGTCTGCGCCAGGATCCCGGGCAGCAGGAACTGCAGGTAGTCGTGGGTGGATCCGGCGACCGCGCCGCCGAAGATGTACACGAAGATGATGAGGAACAGCACCGGCTGCAGCGTGACGTCGATGAGCGCCTCAGGCGTACGCCAGGTTTTGATGAGGCTGCGCTTGGCGAGCGCCAACGAGTGCCGGACCAGCCGGAACGGCCGTGGGTTCGGGGCTGCTGTCGAGAGGCCGCGGCTCGTTGGGGGTGCTGCGTCGATCAGAGTGCTCATGCCGCGACCTCCGTGGGGCGGGTGGTGTCGTCAACGGACGCCGTACGCCCGGTGAGGGTGAAGAACACCTCGTCGAGGCTCGGCAGGTGCAGGGAGAGTTCGGTGACCGCGATGCCGGCCGTGGCGAACCGCGCGACGCTCTCGGTCAGGGCCGCGTCGTCGGTGACCGGCACCGCGAGCACGCCCTTGCGGATCTCGTCGGCCTGACCGCCGGAGCCGACCTGGGTCAGGATCGCCGCGGTTCGGGGCAGCTGCGCCGGGTCGGACGGCCGAACCTCGAGGGTCTGCCCGCCGACCACCCGCTTGAGCCCTTCGGGTGTGTCGTGCGCGATGACCCGGCCGTGGTCGATCACCGTGATCGCGTCGGCGAGCGCGTCGGCCTCCTCCAGGTACTGCGTGGTGAGCAGTACCGTCGAGCCCTTGCTGGCCAGTGAGCGGACCACCTCCCACATATCCTCGCGCTTGGCCGGGTCCAGCCCGGTCGTCGGCTCGTCCAGGAAGATCACGTCGGGGGAGCCGACGAGGCTGGCGGCCAGGTCCAGCCGTCGCCGCATACCGCCCGAGTAGGTCTTGGCCTGTCGGTTCGCGGCGGCGGTCAGGTCGAACCAGTCGAGCAGTTCGGCGGCCCGTCGCCGGGCGCCGGTGCGCCCCAGCTCCAGCAGGGTGCCGAACAGCTCCAGGTTCTGCCGCCCGGTCAGGTCCTCGTCGACCGAGGCGTACTGGCCGGTGAGGCCGATGCTCTGCCGCACCCGCTCGGCGTCACGTACCACGTCGAAGCCGTTGATCCGGGCGGTGCCGCCGTCCGGGGTGAGGAGGGTGGAGAGGATGCGTACGGCGGTGGTCTTGCCGGCGCCATTGGGGCCGAGCACGCCGAGCACCGTCCCTCGGGGCACGGCGAGGTCCACGCCCTGTAGCGCCCTCGTCTTCCCGAAGTTCTTGACGAGGCCCTCGGCCTCGATCACCAGGTCAGCTGTCATGTCCAACAGCGTGCGCGGGTCGCCTGACACCGCCCTGACAGGCCACCGACACCGGCACCGACACGGGCTGACACCGGGACCGCCCGGAAGGGCGGCATCCGCACCGATGGTCGGAGTCGCGATATGCTGGCCCTGGCAGAGCGCCTGCCAGCGCCCGATGTGGTGGCCCACGCCCAACCGCATGCTGGGGCCAAGAGTCTCCGACTCCGCGCCGTTGTGCCGATTCCCGGCGTGCCGGCCACGCCGCCTGTTCGGTGGAGTGCGTGGGGCTGCACCGGAGGCGTCATGTCTGCTGATCACAATCTCCGACGGACCCCGGCCCCGGGACGTGCCCGTAAGCGCGCCATCCGGGAGCACGCGGCCCGGGCTGGCGTCGCCTACTCGGTGGCTGCCCGGCAACTCGAGTCGGTCGGTCTACAACCCGGCGAAACCCTCTCCACGTACGGGCGGACGATCTATCCGATCGGGTTTGACCCGTATCGCCAGTTGCTCGTCGAACGCCGTGAGCGGCGGTCGTTCGAGGAGCGGGTGTCGGACACGAGGCGGGCCGCGGCCCTGCCCCAGGGCCGTGCTCAGCACCTCGCCGAGCGCTTCCCGCCCAGCCGTGGGCGTACGGGCAGCGGGGTGGGCCTGCTCTATCACGGCGAGGGCCGCGAGGAGCTGCTCGCGATGCTGTACATCGTGATCGTGGCCGAGTCGCCGGGGCTGCTGCCCGAGGTGGGGGACCTCGTCTGGATCGCGGAGCTGGGCGAGGACACCGCGCTCGACACGGCCTGCGCCGAAGTCGACCGCGAGGCCCGCCGGCTGCTCGACCAGGAGCCGCTGGTTCTCTGGTCGAGCATCCAGAAGGCGCTGGTTATCGCCGAACGCGGCGCGGACTGGCAGGTCCGCGAGGAAGCGATCCGGCACGCCGCGCTCCTGGGCACGATGATGACGCCGCGTCTGGGGTACGCGGGCGAGCCGTACGTGGAGGGGCTGCCAAGTGCTGGTGCCCGGCAGATCCTCGACGCGCTGCTCATCGTCGCCGACGATGGACACGCGCCGGGCACCCGGGTACGCCTGCTCACGCAGCCGAACGACGCCCGGTCGGCCACGATCATCGGTGCCAGGTGGGGTTCGTCCGGTCCGCCGGTGGGCTATCTCGTGTGGCTCGACGGGGCGACGGCGCCGCGGTCGGCCCGCGCCGAGGACCTGGTCGTACTGCCCGACCAGGAGTCACTTCCCCGGTAGCCAGGGCTCTGACCCGGTCTGCCGCTGCCCACTGGCACAGGCCGGCCGGGCTCCCTGGCGGGGAGCCCGGCCGGTGCGGTCGGCGCCACCGTAGAGCTGTCCGGCTCAGCGGGGGGGGGTGGTGCGGCGGGAAAGGTACGGCGCGACGCGACCGTTCTCCGCGCGGTGGTCCACCTGACCTCTCAGCCCGGTAGACGACCCCGCGTGGAGACGAAGTGGTAGGACATGACGGCGAACCCGGGGTCACGGACCAGCCGCCGGAAGGCGTTCAGTTGGTTGGGCGACAGCCCCGCGGCGAGCAGGTCCGGCTCCAACTGGCGGGAGTTCGTCTCGTAGAGCGACGTTCCGGTCGACCCGCCGGCCCAGCTCTGCGAGTGGGTGATGGTGTCCAGGTCGGTCAGACCCGCGAGGGCCATCTCGGTGTGCACGTCCTGCGCCCACCCCAGGTCGGCTCCGTGGTCCTGTAGGACACCCAAGATGGCGTCCATGACCTGCGCGAAGAGCTTCGCGGCGTCATCGGTTGGCGCGGTCAGCACCCGCAGCGGCGCCGTGCAGTCGAACTCCTCGACCAGCAGCCAACCGCCGGGAGCCAGCGCGCCGGTGAGCGTGCGGAGGACCCGTCGTCGATCGGGGAGGTGCAGCAGCACCAACCGGGCGTGGATCAGGTCGAACGCGTCCCCGGGTGGCGGTTCGGTGCGGACGTCGTGTCGGCGTACGTGCAGGTTGCCCTCCGCCACGAGGTGCGTGGGGTCGATGTCCGTGGCCAGCACGTGACCGTCGTCGCCGATCGCGCGGGCGATCCGCCGGGCCATCGAGCCGCCACCGGCCCCGACCTCCCAGCAGGTCGCCCCCGGTCGCAGCACCGGGCGGGCCAGACGGCGCGTCGTGATCGGATCCAGGAAGGACTCCAGCGCGTGCATCTGGGGAACGGCGTCCGGTGCGCCATTGTCAAACGTGTACGCGTCATCGCTCGTGGCGGTTGCCATCGGTGTCTACCTCTCCGAGAGGGGTGGAGTGACTACGGGGTGTCGGCCCAGAGTCGAGGGCCTGGTCGGCTGGCCGGGGGTGGCGGAACGGCGGCGACGCTCAACATCGCCGCCAGTGGGGCCGGATCGACGCGCGCCTCGGCCGTCGGTCGGTCGTAGATCACCCGGCCGTACTCCAGCACCGCCACCCGGTCCGCGATCTCGATCGCATGCTGGAGCTGCTGCTCCACGAGCAGCACGGTCAACCCGTCGGCGGCGAGGCCACTGACGAGCTCGCGGACGCGCGCCGCCAGGTCGGGCGAGAGGCCCTCACACGGTTCGTCGAGCAGCAGCACCCGTGGTTGGCCGAGGAGCGCACGGGCTATAGCCAGCATCTGCTGCTCGCCGCCGGAGAGTTCGCAGCCGCGGTGTCGCAGCCGCACCGCCAGCCTCGGCAGCAGTTCGAGGGTCCGGGCCACCGTCCAGCCCTCGCCGCCGGGGGCGGCGGCCCGCCACGGCGCGGCCGCCAGGACCAGGTGCTCGGCCACGGTCAGCCGGGAGAAGACCCGCCGGCCCTGCGGGACGAGACCGACGCCGGACTGGGCGATGCGATGCGGTTGCCGGCCGGCCACGTGCACGCCGCCGATCTCGATGTGACCACTGGAGGCTCGCACCAGCCCGGCGATCGTGTGCACGAGGGTGCTCTTGCCCGCCCCGTTGCGACCGACGACGGCCTGGATACTGCCGGGGCGCACCCGCAGGCTGACCTCGTGCAGCACGATCCCTCCGGCGTAGCCGGCGCAGAGGCGATCCACACACAGCATCAGGCCACCCCGTCGGCGTAGGCCTGCCGCACCAGCGGCGAGGTACGGATCTCGTCCGGTGTGCCGGCGGCCAACGTCCGGCCGTCGCGGAGCACGGTGACCGTGTCGGAGAGGGCGTACACCAGGTCCAGTCGATGTTCGACAAGTAACACGGCGACCTCCCTGGGTAGCTCGCGGAGCAGCTCGACCAGCCGGCCGACCTCGATGGCGGACAGCCCGGCCGCCGGTTCGTCGAGCAGCAGCAGGCGGGGGCGACCGGCAAGGGCCATCGCGATCTCCAACTGGCGACGTTGGCCGTGTGCGAGGTGCCCCGCGGGCACCGCCGCGACGTCGGCGAGGCCCATCTGATCCAGCAGCGGGCCCGCCCGGTGTCGCGCGGTGTGGCGGCGTCCGCCCGGCCACCACCTGCGGCGTGCAATGACCCGCGGCAGCGCGGCCACCACGACGTTCTCCGTCGCGGTGAGCGTCGAAAAGACCGCGGGTCGTTGGTGTATGCGGTTGATGCCCCGCCGCGCCCGCGCCGCCGGGCCGAGGCGACTGACGTCCCGTCCGGCGAACCGCACCGTTCCGCGCTGCGGCTTCGTGGACCCGCCGATCACGTTGAGCAGGGTCGTCTTGCCGGCTCCGTTGGGACCGATGAGGGCGTGTCGCTGACCATCGTGGACGCACAGGTCCACTCCGGCGAGCGCGGCGAGCGAGCCGTACCGCACGTTGACGTCCTGGGCGCTGAGCAGGCAGGTCATCGTTGTAGCTCCGGGACCGAGGCGTGGTCACGGGCGGGTGGCGCGTCCGGCTGCCTCGGCGGGGCGCTCGGCGGGCGCAACCTGCTCCGTGCCCGGTTGACGCCGGTGGGCAGCAGGTAGACCGTCGCCACGAACAGCGCGCCCAGCACCAACGGCGCGTGGCCGGGCAGCACCCCGAACAGCCAGTCCCGGACGGCGATGACCAGCGCCGCGCCCACCAGGGCGCCGCCGACCGAGGCGGTGCCACCGATGACGACACCGAGCAGCAACAGGGCGGACGTGTCGAAGCCGAAGTCGGCGGGGGAGATGTACTGCTGGGCGACGACCAACAGCGAGCCGGCGGCGCCGGCTATCGCCCCGGCGGCGATGTGCGCGCCGGACAGGTACAGCGGCACCCGGTGGCCGCTGGCGCGTAGCCGCGTCTCGTCGTCCCGACCGGCACGCAGCAGCAGCCCGGCCCGGGTACGCAGCAGCAACAGCACCGCGCCGACCACCGTGGCCACGACGACCAGGGTGTACAGATAACGCGCCTGGTCGCTGGCCAGGACCGGCAGACCCCAGAACGGGCGGACCGGGGCGATGCCGGCCAGCCCGTCGGTGCCACCGGTCACCGACCGCCAACGGCCGAGAACGGTCACGACGAGTTCGCCGATGGCCAGGGTGATCATCAAGACGATCACCCCGCGGGCGTGGACGACGAGCGGCACGGTCAGCGCGGCCAACACCGCCCCCGCGCCCGCCGCGACGGCGAGCTGCACGACGCCGACGTCGGAGATCCGGCTCCCCAGCACGGCGCAGCCGTAGGCGCCCGCCGCGTACGGTGCGGTCTGGCCGAGGGTGGGCATGCCGGCGACGCCGGTGAGCAGCGCCACGCTCACCCCGACCAGGGCCAGCGCCAACGTCCGGGCGAGGATCGCAACGGTGTAGTCGTCGACCACCCAGGGCGCCACGACCAGGCCAGCCAGGACGAGTGCCGCGACCGCGCCCCGTCCCCGCCGGATCACCTCGTCCCTCATGTCGCCCCCCACCTGCTGGCGAGGCCACGGGCCCGCACGGCCAGCACGGCAGCCATCGCGGCGAACAGCAGGAACGGTGCGGCGGACGGCAGCAGCGCCACCCCCAACGTCTGGATCTCGCCGATCGCGAGTGCGGCGAGCAGGGTGCCGGCCATGGACCCGAGGCCACCGAGGACCACGACCACCAGGGACAGCAACAGCACGGTGTCGGCGGTGTCCGTGCCGGGACCGATGATGGGCGCTCCCAGGACTCCGGCCGCGCCGGCCAGCGCACCGGCGGCGGCGAGCACACCGGCTCGGATCCGCGCGGGACTCACGCCCAGACAGGCGACCATCTCCGCGTCGTCCACGGCCGCCCGGACCAGCATCCCGGCCCTGGTGCGCCGCACCACGAGGTAGAGCGCGGCGGCGATCGCCGCCGCGACGACGATGAAGACCAGCCGGTACGCGGCATAGCGGTGGCCGGCGACCACCACCGAACCGTCCAGGGCGGCGGGCACCTGGACCCGCGGATCGTCAGGTCCGAAACCGGCGACGAGCAGGCTGCCGCCGGCCAGCGCCACCCCGAAGGTCAGCAGCGCCTGCGTGAGGTGGTTGCCGGTGGCGACCGGCGTGAGCAGGCCGGCCAGCAGCACACCCGCCGCGGCGGCGGCCAGCACACCCACCGCCAGCGCCAGCGCCAGACTCGCCCAGCCGCCGTCAAGCAGCGCCGCGGCGGTGTACCCGCCGATCGCGTAGAGCAGGCCGTGCGCCAGGTTGAGAATGTTGGCGACGCCGAAACAGAAGACCAGGCCCGACGCGGCGACGAAGACGAGCAGCCCGTAGGCGACGCCGTCCAACGCCGGGATCAGGTACGGGTCGATCCGGTTCGTGCCGGCCGCCACCGCGATCATCGGCCGACGGTCGCGAGGTCACCCACGACGGTGTTGGACAGCGCCCGGCCGTCCTGGCGGACCTGCCGCAGGTACCACTTCTGCACCGGGGAGTGCGTGGCGGTGGAGAACTGCCAGGTGCCGCGCGGGCTGGCGATCTGGCCGAGCTGACCGATGGCCGCGTTGATGGCCTCCGGAGTCGGGTCGCTCCCGGCAGCCCCGATGGCCCGGTCCAGCACCGCCGCCGCGTCATACGAGGCGAGCGCGTACGTGGTCGGGGAACCGTCGTGCTTCGCCTTCCACGCCGCCACGAAGGCGCGGTTCTCGGCGTTGTCGAGGTCGGGGGAGTAGTTGAGCACCGAGTAGATGTCCCGGGCGGCCTCGCCCTGCGCGTTGAGCACGCCGCCCTCGGTGAGGAACCCGGCCGCGTACAACGGGACGTCCTTGATCTCGGACTGCGCGTACTGCTTGACGAAGTCGACGGCGGCACTGCCGGCGTAGAAGGTGTAGACCGCCGACGCGCCGGAGGCCTTGATCCGGGCGAAGTACGGGGTGAAGTTGGTGGTGGCCGGGAACGGGGTGAAGGTGGTCTTGCCGTCGGAGTTGGCGAGCTTCCCGCCGACCTTGGCGAACGCGTCGGTGAAGCCGCGCAGCTCGTCCCAGCCGCCCTGGTAGTCCGGGCCGATCGCGTACACCGAGCCCTGCACGTTGTCGCGGACGTGCTGGGCGATCGCCGCTCCGGGCTCGTCGGAGAGGTACGAGGTGTGCCAGACCCGGGAGACGTCCTTGAGCTCCGGTCGGCCGTTGGAGCCGACGAGTGGCACCTTGGTCTCGTTGAGCAGGGGGGTGACCCCGGCGACCGAACCGCCACCGACGATGCCGGTGAGCGCGACCACGCGGTCCTGCTTGAGCAGTTTGGTCGCCGCCGGCACCGCGGTCTGGGCGCCGTTGCCCTCGTCCGCGACGACGAGGTCGACCTGTCGACCGCCGAGCTTGCCGTCGTGGGTGTCCAGGTAGAGCTGGAAGCCGTCGCGGATCTCCGTACCGACGGCCTGGTACGTGCCGGACAGCGACGCGAGCAGGCCG
Source organism: Micromonospora sp. NPDC005413 (assembly GCF_040606435.1). Lineage (NCBI taxonomy): Bacteria > Bacillati > Actinomycetota > Actinomycetes > Micromonosporales > Micromonosporaceae > Micromonospora > Micromonospora sp. NPDC005413. The sequence goes on along the minus strand of NZ_JBEXEV010000031.1, from coordinate 27,941 downwards.
ATCTTTATCGAGCCGCCGGCGCTCGTGCCGGGCCCGTCGTCGCCGCAGGCCGTGCTGACGCCCAGCACGAGCGCGAGCAGTGTCGCGGTGAGGGCATGGCTGCGCCGAGGGGTGGTGAGTGACATGTGTTTCTCCAGGGGAAGGGTGGGGTTCCCGGCGTGGGGGCGCCGGGATTGTCAGCGGCTGCGGGCGAGTGCCGCTCGGGCCGCGGGGGTCAGCGCGTCCCCGATGCGGTTGGCCAGCTCGGTCATCTCGTAGGAGACCTTGCCGACGTCACACTCGGGTGCGGCGAGCACCAACAGTGAGGCGCCGTCGTTGAAGGCCATCGAGAACATGAACCCGCCTTCGAGCTGTGTGACGTTGGAGATCACCGCGCCGGCGTCGAAGAAGGCGGCCGCGCCCCGCAGCAGGCTGACCAGCCCGCTGCCCGTTGCGGCCAACTGGTCGGCCCGGTCCGGCGGCAGGTCACGGGTGGCGGCCACCATCAGGCCGTCGGCGGAGATGGCGATCGCATGGCTGACCTCGGTCGCGCGCGCGGCGAAACTGTCCAGCAGCCAGCCGAGATCCTGTTGGTCGCTCACGTGCTCTCCTGTCGCGTCATTTGTTGCCGAGGTCGATCGGGGTGCGGCGGCGGGTCGCCACACCGCGCGCGTACGCGGCCATCGCCGTCGCCACCTGCGCCGGGTCGCGGTACTCGGACCGTTGCTGCTGCTGGGGCACGGTGACGCCGCCGGGCACGAGATGCCGTTGCGGCTGCCGTTTGGGCAGGCCCGACGTGGTGGTCGTGGCGACCTCGGGGGTGGTCGCCTGGGCGGCGGTGCGCCAGGCGTCGTCAGCCGGGCTGGACCACGCCTGGCCGTCCTCGCCGTCGACGACATCGGTGTGGAACCAGTGGTTGACCTGTTCGAAGATGAGCAGCTCCTCGGTGGGCGCGTTACCCCGGTCGGGGGGTGGGGGAGCCGGTCGGAACACCGGCGCCGCCGGCAGGGTCCGCTCGCCCAGGGGGCGCCCGGCGGAGGGCTGGGGACGCGGCTGGTACGGCGGTGGAGGGCTGGTCGTCCGGGCCGCACGCCGCGACAACCGACCGGGTGCGAGCAGGTACTCCTCCGGTGGCAGCGACCGGATTATCGCGGCGGGCAGCGTCGCCTCGGCGAGGATGCCGCGCCGGGGGCCGCGTCGCAGGTGGACGGTGGCCCCCAGCCGGGCCGCGAGCTGGCCCACCACAACGAGCCCCATCGCCCGTACGGCGGCCACGTCGATGGCCGGTGGGCGGGCCAGCAGCTCGTTGAGCTGCTGCATCCGTTGCGGGGACAGCCCCACGCCCTCGTCGCTGATCTGGACGATGACGCGGTCACCCAGGCTTCGGCCGCTCACCCATGTCTCGCTGCCCGGCGGCGCGTACGTCGTCGCGTTGTCCATGAGTTCGGCGAGCAGATGCACGACCTCGTCGACGGTCTTGGCCGCGACGGCGACGTCTCCGTCGATCATGCCGAGCCGGATCCGCGCGTAGTGCTCGATCTGCGACAGCGCTGCCTGGAGCACCTGTTGCAGAGGGACGTCGTGCTGGCGTACGCGACCGACGCCGACGCCGCCGAGCACCAGCAGGCTGGCGTTGATGCGTCCCATCCGGGTCGCCAGGTTGTCCAGCGTGTACAGCTGGTGGAGCCGGTCGGGGTCGGTCTCGTCCCGCTCGACCAGGTCGACCTGGGCCAGGACGGCGTCGACCAGTCGCTGCTCGCGGCGGCTCAGGTGGATGAAGATGTCGGCGGTGTTGGCGCGCATGACGGCCTGCTCGGCGGCTGTCCGCACGGCGGCCTGGTGCACGGCGCTGAACGCCTGGCCCAGCTCGCCGATCTCGTCGTCGCTGGACGGTTCGAGGGCGGCGGTGGACTGCTCACGGGCCAGCTTGTGCGGGTCGACGGCGGCGCTGCCCGGCTGCTGGAGCTGGGCCACCACGGCGGGGAGCTGTTCGAACGCCACGGCGTTGGCCGCGTCCCGCAGGCGACGCAGCCGGCGGGTGATCTGCCGAGCGACGGCCCAGGTCACCAGCGCGGTCAGCACGAGTGCCAGGAGGACACCGACCGCTTCGGCCACGGCCCGGCGGCGCTGGTCGGCGTGCGCGGCCCGGACGTCGTCGAGGACCGCGACGTCGACCCGCCCCCGCAGCTCCGCCAGGCGTGCGGCCCGCGCCTGTGTGGTGGACACCCAGCCGGCGGTCTCCAGTTGCAGCCGCGACCCCGGCTGGGCCCGGAACACCTCGTCCTGCATCCGTTGCAGGGCGAGCGCCTCCTTGCCGGTGCCGGCCTGCTCCCACCAGATGCTCCAGTCGGGCGGGGCCAGGGCCAGGAACGACAGGCTCGACTCCGTGTAGCTGGTACGGGCGGCGGTGAGGTCCTGCTGCATGGCCGGGGTCAGCTCGCCGCCCGCGACAGCGCGGAGCACGGCAACCTGCTGCTGACCGATCGCCTCTGCCGTCTTCGACAGCGCCGCCGAAGCCCGGATCCCGTCGGCGAGCTGGGCGTTCACCACGCCGTGCGAGACGTTCTCCCGAAAGTTGATCAGGTCGGCGATCGCGATCCGGTAGCTGAAGGTCATCGCCGACACCGAGGCGTGCGTCGCCGTACGCACCTGGGTGCGTAGCGGGGGGAGGCTGTCCAGGGCCGCGTCGATGCGGCGCAGGAGGGCCCGGTTGGCGTCGGCGTCGGCGGACAGCCGATCGCGCTGCCGGCGGTAGCGCGTGACGGCATCGTCGGTGGTGGCAATCTCCGCGCCGAAGGCGTCCTGCTGCTCCGGCGCGGAGTAGGTGAGCAGATCGGCGGCGGCGATGCGCTCGCGTTGCAGCCGGTAGGCCAGATCACCCGCCTCGGCACCGACCTGTGCCAGGATCTGCAGGTCACTGGCGCGGGCTGTCTGGCGTGCGCTCTCGGTCAGCGCGAGACCGGCGAAGCCGATCACGGCGACGAGCGGTGCCGCGACGATGAGCCGCATCCGGCTCGCTATCTTCCAACCGCGTCGGCGGGTCGGGTAGGGTCGGGCCGCGTGGGACCTGGTGCTCGACGCCAAGATTGACTCCCACGACTCGTCGATGACGGTCTATCCGCACGTTGCCGAATGCAAGTCCCATTCCGCCGGAAGCCGCGCCCGGAGACCAGACCTGGCCGTGGTACAAACTGCCCGTACCACCATCTGTACCCAGCGTCAGCAGACGGTCACGCCGCCGAGGTGACCGGAATGGCGAGGTCAGCGCTGGTCGTCGAGGGGTCCGGCCGCCGGGTTCCGTCGTCCGGGTCGGGCTGGCCGTTGAGTACCTGGCCGATCAGCTCGCGCAGTTCGTCGATGGCGTCCACCACGGCGCCCGGGTCGCGCGCGTCGCGCTGACGCGGCGCCGGCCGATCCAGCCCGGTCGGCTCCGGGGCGCGGGGGCCCCGGCGGCCGTCGGCCGCCAACTGCTCGGCCGCGACCTGCGGCCACAGTGCCGCCAGCTGGCCGCCTGTGCTGAGCACGTCGTCGCAGCGCACCGCGAACTCGTGACTACCGAACCGTCGACCCGACTCCACCGCCGCGACCGTCTCCCGGCTGAACCGCACCAGATCCGCCAGGGCCCGCTGGGTCAGGCCCCGTCGGACCCGGCAGCTGCGCAGTTCCCACCGGAACCGCTGGCTGGCGGCGGCGCGAGCAGAGCTCGACGGGGGCGTGTGCTCCATGTGCTCACCTTCGTGGCAACGGGGAATCAGCAGCGGACTCAGATTGAGGCCGAACGATGGTAGTGGCATTCATAGGGGGCAATTCTTAACCCTCGACGTGATGGGTGTGAAGACGTTTGCCGCGGTGGATCGCAAGCGATAGCGTGGACGGTCCGCGCCGGATCCGTTGTGGACGCCCGCGGCGCCGACCCTGCGCCGACCCGCCCGACACCCCGTTCAGCCCCAGGCCAGCTCCGCGGGCGCGCGCACGATCAGGCGGCCTGCACCTCGGCGCTCGCCGCGTCCCGCGCCGACGAGCCGTCGTCCGGCGCCATGACATCGATTTCCGCGAGGAGTCTGTGGTGCGCGCGAAACGCAACATTGGGTTTGTAGGAACGATGTGGCACGGGTGTCAGTCGTAGACCGGGAATGGCGGCGGCGAGTCGGGTGAGGGCGATTCCGGCCTCGAGCCGTGCCAACGCCGCGCCGATACAGAAATGGGGGCCGTGGCCGAACGACAGGTGATCGGTCACGTCGGACCGGTGCGGGTCGAACGTGTCCGGGTGGGCGAAGACCGCGGGGTCCCGGTTCGCCGCTCCGATCAACAGCAGGCAGCGCGCCCCCGCTGGGATGGTCACCTCTCCCAGGGTGACGTCCCGGCGGGTCACTCGCAGCCAGCCGTCGATGGCCGGCGCGAACCGCAGCGTCTCGGCCACGAACGCGGGGACGGTCTGTGGGTCCGCAGCGATCGCCGGCCATCGCTGGGGACTGGACAGCGCCTGGTCGAGGGCGTGGGCGAGCAGCCCGGCGGTGGTCTCGTGACCGGCGACCAGGAGGTTGAAGGCCATGCTCGCCACCTCGGGCACCGTCAGCACGGCGTCATCGTCGTCGCGGTAGGCCAGAGCCCGGCTGATGAAGTCGTCGCCGTGGTGCCCCTGGTCCACCCGCTGGCGGACAAGCTCATGGCAGTAGCGCCAGAACTCCAGCAGATCCTGCGCCAGGCGCACCTGCTCGGCCGGGTCTGGCTGCCCCCAGATGAGGGCGATCTGGCCGTCCGCCCAACTCCGGATCCGGCCGACGTCGGCGTCCGGCACCCCGAGGATGTCCAGGACCACCAGCAGCGGGAGTTCGGTGGCGAATTCCGGGAGAAGGTCGACCTGGTCGCCCTGGCGGGCGACGAGCCGGGACACCAACTGGTCGACCCGGCGGCGGACGATCGCGCCGTACTCGGCCTCGACCCGGTCGGGGGTGTTCGCGAAGGTCGCTCGTAGAGCCCGGCGGGTGCGGGGGTGCACCGGAGGGTCCGCGGCGGCCGTGGTGGGCGGCACGTCCATCTGCATGATCACACTCATCGCCTCCGGGCACACCTCGTAGACCGGAGCGAGGGTGAGGGCGTTGGCGAACGTCGCGGCGTCGGCGAGCGCACGCCGGACGTGTGTGTGCCTGCTGATCAACCACAGGCCCAGATCCTCGGCGTAGTGCACCCCGGCAGGATCGTCGAGAATGCGTCGCCACATACTTGCCGGATTGGTGAGATAAACCCCGGTGAACGGATTCAACCGCACGGAACGCCTCCTGATGGACGCGGCGCGAAACCGGCAGCGCCCCTATTCGGCGTGCCACGTCAGTTGGGCCGACAATGGCGCGCACCTGCCTCTGACTCATCACGGTGCGCTGACGGGCCACACAAGTCAAGATTGGTGACCGTCTATTTCAGAAGTGACGGGCGAGCTCGGCCAGATGCAAGTTGCGGCTCGCTCCTTGCCGTCAGTTTCCGCATTTCCCTCATGACCCGAGAAACGACCGCTGGGACAGCAGGTGACGCCGCAGCGGATCGTCCGTCCAGATAATGGAAGCGAGAGTCGGCCGACGCGGGGGGTTCCGGCCCAGGCCGGAACCCCCCGCGTCGTCGCTGTCCTGGTGACCCTGACCGGTCAGGGCGCCCACGGGGCGGCGATGTTCCAGGTGCTGTCGGCGGCCCACAATGCCGGCGTGTTGTACGCGTCGCCGCCGACGCCGTTGCTGAGCCAGACCTCCGAGTTGTAGTGCCGCAGGTACTTACCCCGGAAGTTGTACGACTCCAGCGACACTCCGGTGCCGGTCAGTCCGACCCGGGCACACCAGGTGGCGTCGGCGCGGGTGAGCGCGGAGCCGTCATTCGGGGAGTTGCGGACCCGGGAGTTCTGATGGCGCAGGTACTGCCCGGGAAAGTTGACCGACTCGAACGAGTAGCAGCCGGTGTCGGCCAGACCGGGCCGCACCGTGTACGTGGCGTCGGCCTTCAGCAGGCTGGAACTGGCGGCGTCGACCACCTCCGTGTAGGCCAGGCTGTCCTGATGGCGCAGGTACCGGTTGGTGTAGCCGGGCGTGGTCACCTGCAACGACCGCCGGGTGTTGACCGGCAGGGCGACGGGTGCCGCGCTGCCGATGGTCTTCGAGGCGTTGATGAGGGCGGTGTTGGCGGCGCGTACCCGCGCCTGATCCATCTTGATCACCTGCCGGTCGTAGGTGAGGAAGCCGTTCAGCTCGCCCTCCAGGTCGGTGATCTCGGTGTAGATCGAGGCGCTGAGTCCCTTGCCGAGCATCAGGTTCTGGCTGCCCTGCACCAGCCCCACGTACCGGTCCGTGAGCGCGGTCGAGTTGGCCTGCCACTCGTAGGCGAAGAACTGGCCGTTCGGGCTGTGCTCGTGGCCCGGGGTGTGCAGGCCCAGGCCGCCGAACTCGCCGAGCACCGCGATCCGGCTGCTCGACGGCACGGGCGAGTCCGGTCCGAGGTAGACGTGCCAGTCGTCGATGTCACCGTTGCCGGGGTTGCCGAGGGACTGGCAGCAGTTGTAGCCGCTGTGCGGGTTGACCAGACGGGTCGGGTCCTGGTTCTTGATGTTCTGCGCGACCCGACGGGTGTCGGCCAGTGCTCGCTCACCCCAACCCTCGTTGTAGGGCGTGTACGCGACGACGGCGGGGGAGCTGCGGTGCTCGTCGACGATCTCGCGTGCCTCGGTCTCGAACTGCGCCTGCTGGGCGTCTGTGGGGTTGATGTCCTGCGCGGTCATCGACGGGATGTCCTGCCAGACCAGCAGCCCGAGCCGGTCCGCGTGGTAGAACCAGCGCTGCGGTTCGACCTTGATGTGCTTGCGCACCATGTTGAAGCCGAGATCCTTGTGCTTCTGCAGGTCGAAGGCGAGGGCGGCGTCGGTCGGCGCGGTGTACAGCCCGTCCGGCCAGTAGCCCTGGTCGAGGGTGCCGACCTGGAACACGAACTGCCCGTTGAGCTTGGGGCGTAGCACCCCGTTCACCAGGCCGGTGGTGATCTCACGCATGCCGAAGTAGTGCGTGGTCCGGTCCACGGTGGCAGCTCCGGCGTTGCGGAGGGTCACCCGGAGGTTGTAGAGGAACGGGTCGTCGGGTGACCAGCGGCGAGCGTTGGGCACCGGCACGCTGAAGTCGGTGAAGCCTCCGGTGGCCGAGCCGACGACGGTGCTTCCGTTCAGCGCCTCGGCGAGCACGCTGTGGCCGCTCACGTCGCCCCGGGTGAAGACCCGGACCCGCAGGGTGTTGTTGGCGAGGTTCGGATAGACGTCCACGCTGCTGATGGAGGCCGTGGGCACCGGCTCCATCCACACCGTCTGCCAGATGCCCGAGCTGGGGGTGTAGAAGATTCCGCCAGGCTGCTTGGTCTGCTTGCCGATGGGGGGCAGGCTGCCGTTCTGCCGGGTGTCGGTGGGGTCCCAGACCTTCACGACGATCTCGTTGGCCCCGGCGGCGAGCTGGGGGGTCACGTCGAAGGTGAAGGCGTCGTAGCCGCCGGTGTGCGCACCGACCCGGACGCCGTTGACCCAGACGGTGCTCTGCCAGTCGACCGCCCCGAAGTGCAGCAGGGTTCGCCGGCCCGACCAGTTCGGCGGGATGGTGACGGTGCGTCGATAGAACAGGTAGTTGCGGTTGTCGTTGGCGGCCCGCTGGATGCCGGAGAGTGCGCTCTCCACCGGGAAGGGCACGTTGACCCGCTCGGGCAGGTCGGTGCCGAACTGCGGGGCGTCGTCGGTGGCGGACTGGCGTAGCTGCCACTCGCCGTTGAGATTGAGCCAGTCCGGCCGGGTCATCTGCGGTCGCGGGTAGTCCGGCAGTGGTGTGCCGACCAGCGCCTGGCTGGTCCAGGGGGTGGTCAGTGGCGGCGTCTTGGGCGGGGCGGCCTGTGCCGGTCGGGTGGGTGCGGCGAGCAGGCCGGCGACCAGGGTGAGGATGAGCAGCAGAGGCAGGGCGGGGCGGATGGGGACCTGTCGTGTCATGCCGTCTCCGGGGGGCGAGTCGCCGCGGGCGGTGCAGCCGGGCCCGAAGCGCGTTGGCGGTGGGCATCGGGTGGTCGCGTGACGAGGGACGGGCGTCATCGACGGATGTCGGTGGAATTCCCGTGATCAACCAATCGGTGTGATTGACATCCATCACCACCTCTATAACGTTATAGAGGTGGGCCGGGCCTTCCGTCAATCCTTGTCTGTCAATGTCTTTCCCGTTCGCCAGTCGGCTTCGCGAAGGGTCGGTGGATGGGCGTCAGCCTGAAGGACATCGCCGAACGCGCCGGCGTGTCGCTGGCCACGGTCTCGAACGTGGTCAACGGTTACCGACCGGTGGGGGAGCGGACCCGGCAGCGCGTGCAGCAGGCGGTCGACGAACTCGGGTACAGCCCCAACCTCAGTGCCCGGCACCTCCGGCGGGGGCGTACCGGCCTGATCGCCCTGGCCATCCCGGAACTGAACAATCCCTACTTCGCCGAGCTTGCCGAGATCGCCATCTCCGAGGCCGCCGGGCTCGGCTACACGCTCGTCATGGAGAACACCGCCGCGGATCGGGAGGCGGAGCTGGCGCTCCTCGACGGCTCCCGGCGGCACATCATCGACGGCCTGATCCTCAGCCCGGTGCGGATCGGTCGGGAGGAGGTGCTGGCCCGGACCGCCGACAGTCCGCTCGTGCTGATCGGCGAGGGCGTCTACGACGTGCCGCACGATCACATCGCCATCGACAACGTGGCCGCCAGCCACGCGGCGATCCAGCATCTCGTGGCGATCGGCCGTCGCCGGATAGCGTTCATCGGCGCCACCCCGGGCGGTGACCGGCAGTCGGCGCACCTGCGTGTACGCGGCTACCGGGAGGCCCTGGCCGCCGCCGGCCTGCCGTACCGCTCGCGGCTGGTCGCCCGCACCGATGCGTTCGGCCGCCTCGACGGCAAGCGGGCCATGCGTGACCTGCTCGCCCTCGGCGATCCCCCGGACGCGGTGTTCGGCTACAACGACCTGGTCGCCATCGGCGCGCTGCGGGCGCTGATCGAGGCCGGTCACCGGGTGCCGGAGGACGTCGCGGTGGTCGGGATCGACGACATTGAGGAGGGACGGTTCAGCACCCCGACCCTCACCACGATCGCACCGGACAAGAGGGAGATCGGCCGTCTCGCGGTGCGCCGCCTCATCGCCCGCATTGAGGGCGCGGAGGTCGCGGCGCCCCTGACCGTGCAGACGCCGTTCCGACTCATCCGACGAGAGAGCACCGGCACTGCGGGCGGCTGACGACCACTCGCCCCGGATAACCGGCGCGTCGACCGTGCCCGCACGGTGTCGCCGGCATGGGCACCGACGCACCGCTCGGGATCCATAGCACCGGTGGTAGGACCAAGAGAGGATGTCGTATTCAATCCATTGATCTCAATATGATTGCCGCAATCTTGAATCAGGTGCGCTCACGAGGCGTGCCATCCTGATGCGGAGGAATGAATGGTTCGCTGGCGTACCCTCACTGGCCTGTTGGCCACCGCGGTGACCGTGGTGACCGCGGCCAGCCTCTCTCTCGCCGCGCCGGCCGCCGCGGCCGACAACCCCGTGACGCCGAACGTCGTGGGCGGCACCCGCGCCACCCAGGGCGAGTTCCCGTTCATGGTGCGGCTCTCGATGGGGTGCGGCGGGGCCCTGTACAGCGCCCGGCTGGTGCTCACCGCGGCACACTGCGTGGGTGCCACCGGCACCAACACCAGCATCACCGCAACGCTCGGGACCGTCGACCTCCAATCGTCCAGCCGGATCACCGTCCGGTCGAACTACGTCTACCGGGCTCCCGGCTACAACGGCAACGGCCGGGACTGGGCGCTGATCCGGCTGGCCACCCCCGTCACCGGGCTCAGCACGCTGCCGATCGCCAACACGACCGCCTACGACAGCGGCACCTTCACCGTCGCCGGCTGGGGTGCCGCGCGCGAGGGCGGCGCACAGCAGCGGTACCTGCTCAAGGCCACCGTCCCGTTCGTGAGCGACTCCACCTGCAGCTCCAACTACGGCGGCGATCTCATCCCCGCCCAGGAGATCTGCGCCGGCTACGCCAGCGGCGGTACGGACACCTGTCAGGGTGACTCGGGAGGCCCGATGTTCCGCCGCGACGCCGCCAACGCCTGGGTCCAGGTCGGCATCGTCAGCTGGGGCAACGGCTGCGCCCGGCCCAACTACCCGGGCGTCTACACCCAGGTGAGCTACTTCGCCTCGACGATCGCCTCGGCCGCGGCGAGCCTCGGCGGCTGACCGTACGACCGGTCGGGCGGCCCGGACGACGATGTCCGGGCCGTCCGCTCGTGCTGTCACCGACGGTCAGCGCCGAGTGGGCCACCCGACAGAAACGGCGGGCCGCGCGTGCGGTGCCTGCCGGAGCGGCCATGATGAGCCGGTGAAGATCCTGTCCATCCAGTCGTCGGTCGCCTACGGTCACGTCGGCAACTCGGCGGCGGCCTTTCCCCTGCAGCGGCTCGGGCACGAGGTCTGGCCGGTCCTGACGGTGCACTTCTCCAACCACACCGGGTACGGCGCGTGGCGTGGGCCGGTGCTGCCGGCGGCCGACGTGGCCGAGGTGATCGCGGGCATCGAGGACCGGGGGGTCCTCGGCAGCGCCGACGCGGTGCTGTCCGGCTACCAGGGCGACCCGGCAGTGGGCGCGGTGATCCTGGAGGCGGTGCAGAAGGTCAAGGCGGTCAACCCGGCCGCGGTGTACTGCTGCGACCCGGTGATGGGCGACGCCGGTCGCGGGATGTTCGTCCGTCCGGGCATCCCGGAGTACCTGCGGGACACCGTCGTGCCGCGCGCGGACATCATCACGCCGAACCACTTCGAGCTCGACTTCCTCGCCGGCCGTACGACGAACTCGCTGACCGAGGTGCTCGACGCGGTCGACGCCGTGCGCGCGACCGGGCCGCGGCACGTCCTGGTCACCAGCGTGCTCCATGGCGACGTGCCCTCGGGCTCGCTGGAGGTGGTGGCCGTCTCGGACGAGGGCGCCTGGGCGGTGACCACGCCGCTGCTGCCGATCAACCCGAACGGCGGTGGCGACGTCACCGCGGCGCTGTACCTCGCGCATCTGTGGACGACCGGCTCACCCGCGACCGCGCTGGAACGCACCATCGCCTCCGTCTTCGCCATCCTTGAGGCGACCCTCGCGGCGGGCACCCGGGAGATCCAGTTGATCGCGGCCCAGGACGTGATCGCCGACCCGCCGGCCCGGTTCACCGCCCGACGGCTCCGCTGACGAGTCGACAAGGACGTGCCGGCGGGTCGACAGAGCGCGCCAGCGTCGGTCAGCGGCTGTCGGTGACGGCCATCTCGCCGAGCAGCGACCAGTCCTCCTGCGGCACGGTGGCGTTCACGATGCGTGGCGTCTCGGCCAGGTGCGGCGGCAGGGTCTCCTGGGCCGTGCGGAAGTGGGCCGACTGCACGTGGGCTCCACCGGCCTGGTCGTCGCGGAACGCCTCGACCAGCACGTACTCGGTCGGGTCGTCCACGCTGCGGGACCAGTCGAACCACAGGCAACCGGGCTCGGCCCGGGTCGCCTCGGTGAACGCGGCGGCGATCTGCGGCCACCGGTCGGCGTGCTCGGGCAGGACCCGGAACTTGGCGGTAATGAAGATCATGGCCTCAGGCTACCCAGACCGGCCGAGGTGCGGGTGGGTCAGCCGTCGACGCCGGTCGGACGGGCGCGGGCGACAACCTCCTCGGGGGTCAACGGCGCCTTCGGATGGTGCGTGAGGCACAGCGGGGTATGGACCTTGACGAACGAGAACCCCTCCCCGGCGGCGTAGAATTCACCGCTGTTCAGCAGGCCGATGTCCGGGAGTCGCCCACCCTTGGCCTCGGCGAGCTGACGGGCCGCGTCGATCTGCGCGGGCGCGTTGAGCAGCCCGAAGAACTGCGTCGTCGCGTTGCCGGAGATCTGGTTGTGCAGACCCTTGGGCGCCTGCGTGGCGAAGACCAGCCCGAGCCCGTACTTGCGGGCCTGCGAGGCGAGCGCGATCGAGCTGGCCGTGCAGGCCGTGGCACCGGTCGACGGCGCGAGCGTCTGCGCCTCGTCCATCACGAACAGCCCACCCAGCGGTCGGTCGCCGGCGGGGTGCCGCTTGATCCAGGCGAAGAGCGCCATCTGCAACTGGTTGACGAAGCTCTGCCGCTCCTGGTCCGACGTGAGGCCGACGAAGCTGATCACCGACACCCGAGCCCGTCGTCCCGGTGACGGCGTCAGCAGCAGCCCCGGGTCGGCCGGTGCACCGACCCCGCCGAAGAGCGGGTCGGTGACCATCGCCGCCTTGAGCGCCTCGGCCAACTCCTCGGCGAGCTTGCCGGCGCGGGCCAGCCGACTGACCCCGTCGGGTAGATCGGCGAGGAACTCGGTGAAGCCGGGCAGGCCCACCATCCCGCTGCGCGCGTACGCCTGGAGGGCCTCGGTGAGGACGGCCTTGCCCTGCTGGGCGAGCCTGCTCGACCGGCCGACGCCGGCCCGGGGCGCGAGGGCCTCCACGGCCGAGCGGACCGCCTGGTCGAACTCGTCGGGCCAGTCGCGCAGCGAGGTGAAGTCGGGCAGCGGCTGGAAGCTCAGCGGCCGGCCGGCGGTGACCCGGGGCGTCCACACGACCACCTCGGTGTGCGCGAGGTAGTCCGTGGCCCGTTCGGCGTCGCCGGGACCCCAGCCGCTCGGTGGTTCGGGCCACGCGTCGCCGAGCCGAGCCAGGTCGTTGTTGGGGTCGAGCACGATCGCGGAGACACCCTCCCGGGCGCACTCCTCGACCAGCCGGCGGATGAGCACCGTCTTGCCCGAGCCGGACCCGGCGAACACGACGGCGTGCCGGCGCAGCGACTCCAGGTCCACGGTGAAGGGGCGCCCACCGTCGACCGTCCGCCCCAGCCCGATCGCCCGCGCGCCGGCCTCGACCACGAGGTCCGTCGGGTCAGCGGTGGCGGGCGCGGTGGCCGGACCGGTCGAAGGTCCACCGGTCGCGTCGGCGGTCGGTGTGTCCGTCGGGCCGGGACGGGCGCCGCCCGACGCTGCGCCGGGGCCGGCGCTTTCGGGTTCTGCGCCGGGGCCGGCGACGTCGGGTGCCGCGCCGGGGCCGGCGCTTTCGGGTGCTGACGGCGGGGTGCCTTCGTGCGTTCGGTCGGGCCCGGGCAGGACCGCCCGGAACAGCTTGGTGCCGCTGGCCGGACGGCGGGACACCAGCCACTCCTGCAGGGCGGTGGACGGCTCGGCCGCCATCATCCGCAGCGCCGCGAAGACCCGCAGGTCCGACTCCGTCACTCCGCACCGGACGCCGCCGGCCGCGTCGAAGCCGGTCAACACCTCGGTCGTACGCTTCCCAGTCGGCCACGGGCCGTTGCGCAGCAGGATCAGCCGCCGTTGCGGCAGGTCCCGGTCCAACCCGGCCAGCGTGCACGCGGCCTTGACTCGGGCGGTGACGGCAATGGCGTTGGGGTGCGCGATGGCCCGAAAGCACCAGTGCGCCTCGTTCTCGGTGGCCTCGTCGAGCACCTCGATCAGCCGCCCGTGCAGCGCGGGCTTACGCCCGGGCGGCGGGTCGTGCTTGTAGGTGGCGCCGGTCGGAGCCTGCTCGGCGATCCAGGCGGCAAGGCCGGCGGCGAGCAGCGGCGGCATGTGCTCGTCCTCGCCCGCCGGGGCGACGGCGGCCGACACGTCCGCGATCGCCACCAGCTCGGCGAACCGTGCGTCCAGCTCGCGCAGGCGGCGCTCGTCCGTCGTCGGGTCGCCAGACACGCCGCGGACGGTGCTCGTCGTCGGCGTCGAGTCGGCGCCGTCGATGAGCCGGTCGAGCTCGACCACCTCGTCGCGGTCGCGACACCAGGCGACATGGCGGTCCACCCGACGCAGCAGGGCACGTGGCGTCAGGGTGGGCGCGTCGGCGAAGGCGGCAGGGGCGATCGGCCAGGTGGGGTGGGGTGGCACGAAGTGTGGACCCGCGAACGCGGCGGAGAGGCGCTTCGCCACGATCGCCTGGCCGATCTCCGGGGTGGGGATCCGGTCCGGCAGGGTCGCCTCACGGAACCGGTCGCCGACCGGGGTGGGCACGGTGCGTGTCATCAGCACCCAGGTGTCCGGCAGACAGGAGACGACGACCAGCGTGCGGCGGGTGACGTCGCGGAGCTTGAGCAGGCCGTCGGCGATCGGGCCGAGCACCTTGGCCTGGCCGTCCTCCAGCCCGTTGTGGTGGTTCAGCAGGGACGTGCTGGTCTGGGCGAAGAGCGTGTCGAGCTGGTCCACGGCGATGACCGTGGGATCCAGCGTCAGGGCCATCAGCCGGGAGATGTCCTGCACGATCTGCTGCGGGGTCCGGATCGTGGCGCTCATGCCCCACGCCGCCCGCGCGGCCGGGTCGCCCGGCTCGGAGATCAGGTGGGCGTAACCCACGTCCTGGGCGTCGAAGTCGAGGGCGCCGTGCAGGACGAGCGCCCGGGCGGTGTCCTGGGCGTCCCGCCCGACCTCCCGATCGCGGGAGCGCAGCGCCCGGATGAAGGCGTCGAGCTGCTCACGGGTCACCGGTTGGGCGCCGGCGACCGCATCGCGGACCTCCACCGGCAGGCCGAGCTGGGGGGTGAGTCGACGGAGGAAGGTCTTCAGCTGGGTGCCCCAGCCGACGTGGTCGCGGCCCATGCCCTCCACCAGGGCCAGGGCGACGCTCTCCCAGAACGTCTTGCCGCTGACCATGTCGACCAGGAAGAAGTAGCCGCCGTCGTGCTGGATCCGTTCGCGGACCGCCCCGAGCAGGTGGGTCTTACCGGCGCCCGCGCGGCCCTGCATGGCCACGCCGAGCGGCACCGTCGTGTCGTCGGTGCGGGCCCGCGCCACCCCGCGCAGGATCTCCGCGACCACCTTTTCGTGCAGCTCCGGCACGTTGTGCGGGCTGGGTCGCCAGACGTCGTCCGGGGTGACCGCCGGGTTGAGACTCACCGCTTCCAGGGCGGCCCGCTGGTCGTCGGAGATCACGCTGGGCCGATCGCCAGGGCGTGGTTGTCCTCGTTCCCGATGCGGACGGCCGCGGCGCGGTCCCGGGGGGTCAGCGACTTGGTGTTCGCCACCGGGATGATGCGGACGTCCTCCCGGCCGACCATCGCCCGCAACACCGCGTCCAGTGAGGCCTGGTCGGTGTCGGCGAGCCGGTCCCGGACGTCGGCGAGGCCGACCCAGGCGCCCGGCGCGGTGGCCAGGTCCCGGTACGCCGCGCGAACCAGCTCCTCCACGTCTGCCGCCGCCGGCGTTGCCGGTGCCGGTGCTTCGTGCCCGGGCTCGCTGGCCGGCGGGGCCGCCGCGTCGGTCTGCTTGAAGAACTCGCCGTGGCTGACCCGGAGCCGGTCCAGCGAACGGTGCAGGTTGGACAGGACGGTGAACAGGGACCGGGTCGCCGAGCCGGCCTGCTTCGGCGGTGCGGCGGTGTGCAGCTGACGGACCACCCGCCAGCCCTCGTCGGTCAGCTCGTGGGCGAACGGGCGGTGCGACTTGTCGGTCTCGACCAGGCCCAGGTCGACGAGCTTCTGGTTGTCCTTGCCGGTCAACGCGAAGCCGGCCAGCTCGCGCAGCTCGACGTTGGTGAGTCGGCGCGCCTCGACCATCAGCACCACGAGGGCGTTGATCTGGTTCGGCGTCAGGTGCGGGACGTCCGCCGGGCTCGTCATGATGTCTCATCTCCGTCGGGGTGCGTGCCGTCCGTGCGTCGCCGGGCCAGCAGCCGACGGATCCCGTCGACCACCCCATGCGCGTCGGACAGCACCTGCTCATTGGTGAAGCGGAGCACGTCCAGCCCGAGCAGTTGCAGCTGTACGTCCCTCCGCCGGTCGTTGGCGAAAGCGATTCGCCCCCGATGTTCCGGGCCGTCCACCTCGACCGCAAGACCCTCGACGGGCCAAAAAAGATCCAGACGGTACGTCGCACCGAGTACGTGCCACTCGTACGTCTGGTTCCACCGCCGGCCCCGCGCCCACTCGTGTGGCGCGAGGGCGCGTTCCAACGCCTGCTCGGCCGCGCTGTCGCCGCGTGGCACGCCCGCGATCGGCGGCCAGGCCAGGATCGACGAGTCCCGCCCGTTGGTCGCGTCCGGAATTCGATCGGCCGTGCGGGCAAGCTCGGCGAGATACGTCGGCACCATCATCGGCACCGGCCGGACCCGGTCGGCGTGGCGCAGGGGTGCGCCGGCCAACCACACCGTGAAGCCGCCGTGCCGGACCAGCCACTCGGCCGCGGCCACGAGCGTCCGCTCGGCGCTGGGGTCCAGGTCGGGCAGGGCGACGAGGAGTACGCAGTCCTCCCGGTCGTACGCCTCGGCGATCACCCGGGCGAGCCCGGCGGCGCGTACCTCCGCCGCGAAGCGGGACCGGCCGGTGGGCTGGCGCGGACCGCGTAGCCCACGCTCGGAGAGGTCCGCGAGGAACGGGCCGAAGTGCCGGGAGCGGGCGGCGGTGCGGGCCGCGAGGGCACGCACCGCCGCCACGCCGAGCGTGCCGTCTCTCTCGAAGCGGTCGGCGCCCGCCAGCCAGCGGGGGAACATCGCGAGCGCCGCGGTGTCCAACTGGTCGAGGAGCGCTTCCACGAGGTCACCGAGCGGACCCACGACCGTGGGCCGGTAGTGCACGATCGCGGGCGCCGTCGGCGGCAACGGGTCGAGTGCCACCCGCAGCAGCTCCGGGTCGGCGTTGGGCAGATGGCTGACCCGCCGCGTCGGCGGGGCACCCCACCACGGTGGGGTCACCGCGAGCACGCCTCGTCGGTTTCACCGTCGGCCCGGACGAGGTGCGCCATGCCGGGCACCCTACGACACCGAGGCGCCCGGCCGGTGGCCCCTGCGTGCCGGTCCAGTTACCAGCCTCGGCCGCGATCGCCGCTCACCGCAGGCGGCGGATGTCGCCGAACGCCCGGTAGAACCCGCCACGGCTGGACTGGCGGACCTCGGTCACCAGGTAGCGGGCACCCGGCTCGCGGATCCCCTTGGGAAACTGCACCGACCAGTCGCGCCGGTAGCCGTCGGACAGCACCTGGACCCGCAGCCGCCCACGATCGTCCAGGCACTGCACCACCACGCCGCCGTCGACGTCGCTGGTCACCTCGACGACCGTCGGCTCCGCGGGTCGCGGTGCCTGGCGGGGGGCCTTGACGTCGCGCACCTCGGGGACATCCCCGGCCTGGGCCGCGCGAATCGCCGGCTCGCTCGCGTCGATGCAGGCCAGATGGCCGCCGGTGGTGACGACGTAGAGCCGGTCGTCGTGGTACTGCATGGAGTACGCCGAGCCGCAGCCGGTGCCGAGCTTCCACAGCCGGGTGCCCGCCGAGTCGAAGCAGTAGATCGAGGACTGGCTGTCACCGGCGAAGACGTACTGGCCGCCCTCCGCGGTGGCGCAGGAGAAGACCGGAGCGTCGCACTGGTAGCTGCGTTCGACCCGACCGGCCTTGGACAGC
This sequence comes from Micromonospora sp. NPDC005413, assembly GCF_040606435.1. Classification (NCBI taxonomy): domain Bacteria; kingdom Bacillati; phylum Actinomycetota; class Actinomycetes; order Micromonosporales; family Micromonosporaceae; genus Micromonospora; species Micromonospora sp. NPDC005413. The sequence goes on along the minus strand of NZ_JBEXEV010000031.1, from coordinate 10,506 downwards.
CGCACCACCTCGCGGGTGCCAGTTCCGGCGAACACGCTGCCGTGCTCCTGCCAGCCGAAGAGCACCGAGCCCGTCCTGGTGTGCCACAGCTCGCGGCCGGTACGCCACTCGTAGCCGGTCACCCCCTGCGAATGGCCGTGGTAGATCGCGTCGGTGTCGCACCGCACCATCCACGCCGAGCGCCCCCGCCCAGGCCTACGCCACAGGAACTCGTCCTCGTGGTCGACGGCGGTGATCCCGCCGTCGGCGTCCGAGACGCCCAGGACACCGTCGTGGATGTCGAGCCAGTAGATGTCGATTTCCGGGGCGATCGCGTATGCCACCCGGGGCACCTTGCCGGAGAGGTCGTAGACGTTGCCGTCATCGCAGCCAGCGTAGATCCAGGCGTCGTCGGCGACGATGCACTTCACCCCGTCGGGCAGGCGGACCTGGCTGCGCACCTGGGCGTCATGGTCGAGAATGGTGATCATCCCGTGCTCGTTGCCGACCATGCAGTGGCGCCCGTCGACGAAGATGCCGAAGGCGGGGGCACCGGAGTCGTAGCGCCAGAGCACCGGCGCGGTGCGGGCGGTGGAGCGGGTGCTGACGATCTGCCGTCGGGAGACGGTGCGCTTCTGCCGGACGCCGGCGACCGCTGGGGCGTACCCCTTGCGGACCTTCTCCCCGATCTTCTTCGCCGCGGCGGCCCGGGCCCGGGCGTTGTCCGGATAGGCGCTGGCCTTGATCTGCCCTTGGTCGCCGATCCGGCCATAGCGCACGGTCAGCGTGGCGTTGTCGACGATGACCTCGTAGAACTTGTGCGCACCGTCCACTTCGGACAGTTCGAGGTAAGTCGTCTCCTGGGACATGCAGGGCCTCCGAGGGGTCAGCGACCGGCCCGACGGGGCCGGCGCGGCGACAGTGACGACACGCTAACGGCGGCCCCCGACACAAATCGGCCCCCGCCGGTCAGCCCTGACGCAGGACGACATGTGGGTCACTGCTCTGGCCAGCGCAGCGCGTCGTCGCGGAGCACCGCGTGCGCGCCGACGGTCTCGTTGACGATCTGCGTCACCCGTACGTCGACCGCGACGCTGGCCAGCGCCACCGCGTCCGGGCGGCTGAGGCCGTGCAACCGCTGCATCAGCGTCAGCATCGAGTCCAGGGCCATGAACGTGGCGTCGTCGAGGGACGCGCCGACGCCAAGGGTCAGCCACGCGTCCGCGGTGCGGGCCACCGGACCGGTGACCGGGAAGTCGTCGCGGACGTCGATGGTCAGGGTCACCTCGTCCATCGGGCACTCGATCGCGGTGCCGCCGACCTCTCCGTCGCCCTGTGCGGCGTGCCCGTCCCCAACGGAGAACAGTGCGGTGTCCACCGGGATCGGCAGTAGCAGGGTGCTGCCGGCGGTGAGGTCCCTGCAGTCCAGGTTGCCGCCCCAGGGGCGCGGCGGGGTCGTCGAGTGACGCCCGGATTCGGCCGGCGGCATGCCGAGCACTCCCATGAAGGGCCGCAGCGCGACGGTGTGGCCATGCTGGTTGCGGCCGGTCATCGTCACCGGGTCCAGCGTCCAGGAGTGCACCACCTGCTGCTCCTCCACGCCGTAGCGCTGGTTGAACTCGCTCGGCCAGCCGCCGGCCACGGCCGTTCCCCAGGTGGCCGGGATGACCGCGTCGATGCGTACCACGAGGGTTTGGCCAACCTGAGCACCGCGGACCGCGACCGGACCGATCAACGCGTGTCCGTGCCCGGGTTGGTGCTGCGAGGCCCGGGGCCGTTCCCGGTTCCGTCCGCCGGGGTACGGGCCGGTCGACCACCAGCAGTCCAGGGTGCGGTAGGTGACGGTGTCGCCGGGGTCGATGGTGAGCACGGGCGGGAAATCGGGGGAGAAGTGGCCGTGCAGGGTGGCATCCCCTGGCGTGAGGGTGTGTCGCATCACCGCAGGCTAGTGGCACCTGATCTGGACGACGGAATGGCACGTGTGCGGGCGGGCGCCCGGGGCGAACCGGGCACCCGCCGACATCGAGTTGGTGACAGGGCGGTGTCAGCCCGCGGTGCAGGAGCGGATCTGCGGACGAGCGCTGCTGTTGCCGTTGGTCATCGTGGTGAAGCCGAAGGTGTTGCCGCTGCCGTTGGACCGCACGGTCATGACGGTGCCGCTGCTGTCCCAGGTGGCGTTGCCGTTCCAGATGGTGGAGACCCGCTGCGGAGCCGTGATGGCCACGACCACGGTCCACGTGCTGGCGCCGGTGACCGTCACCGACGTGTTGTACCGGTCGCCCCAGACGTTGGGGGTCGTCACCGTCGTGGTGCAGTTGCCACCGGTCGGGGGCGGGGTGCCACCACCGGGCGGCGGGGTCGTGCCGTCGGGTGCGACCGCGCGGCCGGTGGACGGCGAGATCATTCCGGGGCACAGGTTGCGGCTGGTCAGGTTGGCCATGATCTGGGGGATCGCGTCGCGGGTGTTCTGGATCCCGTCGTGCATGAGGATGACCTGACCGGCCTGGAGGCGGCTCGCGTTGGACACGATCTGGCTGACGCTGGCGCCGTTCCAGTCCTGTGAGTCCACGTCCCAGATCACCTGGCGCATGCCGAGCGATGACGCGACGGACTGAAGGGTGGAGTTGGTCTCCCCGTATGGCGGCCGGAACAACTGCGGCCGGCTGCCGGTGGCCGATTGGATCGCCGAGCTGGTCTGGGACAGGTCGGACTGCATCTGAGCCTGGGTCATCGAGGTCATGTGGGCGTGGTTCCAGCTGTGGTTGCCGACCCACATGCCTGCGGCCACCTGCGCCTGTGCCGCCGACGGGTTGTTCTGGACGTTCTGCCCGACGTTGAACATGGTGGCCCGTGCGCCGTTGGCGCGCAGCACGTTCAGCAGCGCGCTCGTGTTGCCGGTCGGGCCGTCGTCGAAGGTGAGCCCGACGTACCCGTTGCAGGTGGCGGCGCTTGACGGGGTCGAGGTGGCCGCGAGGACGACGCCGCACGTCGCGACGGTGGTGGTGAGGACGGCCAATGCCACGCGCATCCGCCTCGATCGCAGGGTCGTGCCGGGGGAGAACTTTCTGCTCATCTGGTGCCCCTTCTCGCAGGCCCGGACGCGCCCGGTGCGGGCAGCACCGTCCGGACAGGTGTGGGTGAGTGGGGAGGTCAGATCGAAACCGGCACGAAGTCGATTGCATTGACCTCAATGGATCGGAGTATTACAGCGAGAATTCCGACGCGTCAACAAGTTCCGGAAGGCCTCCGGAACGATCTGGTCGGGTGTTCGAGGCCTACCCCCAGGTTGACCCGAACCGACCAGCCGTCTGGGCGCGAGCCTGATCATCATGGGTGGCAAGGACCCGGCGGTGGGATCCGAAAAAACCACCGGAACTATCGGCGTCGATCTGCTTCCGGTCAAGACTTCCGGGGGCCGCCATTCCCGCGGAGGGCATTGCCGAAAACGTTTTCGGCGTTCATTGTCAGAGGCCAGGCCACCCGGTTGCTCGATGCGGGGGAGTGCTCAGGTCGGGGACCGTGTCGTGGGCCTACCCGAACGAGGGGGCAGGTTGTGATCGAGAACGATGGCCGCACTGCGGTGAGCGACTCACAGCCTGGGTCGCCTGACCCGTCGCGCGGTGACCGTGCCGGGCGGTCAGGTCGCTCGATCATGCGCGACGTCGCGGAGCTGGCCGGGGTGTCCTCCCAGACGGTCTCCCGGGTCATCAACGGGCATCCGCACGTCGCGGACGACACTCGGCAGCGGGTGCTGGCGGCGGTCCGGGCGCTGGACTACCAGCGGAACTTCGCGGCTCGCGCGTTGGTCACCCGACGCTCCGGCACGCTGGGGGTCATCGGCTACGAGAGTCCGCTGTACGGGCCGACATCGATGTTGTGTTCGATCGAGGGCGCCGCCCGATCTGCGGGCTACTTCGTCAGCGTCGCCAGCGTCCGTCACCTTGACCGTCGTTCCGTGCTCGACGCGGTCGACTGGCTGCGTCGGCAGTCGGTCGAGGGGATCGTCGCCATCGCGCCAAAGGCCTCCATGGCCGAGGCGCTGGGTGAGGTGTCGGACCGGGTGGCCTGTGTGACCGTGGGCGGAGGCTACAGCGAGACGGTCCCGAGCGTGCGGATCGACAACGTCGCCGGGGCACGGCTGGCCACACGGCACCTGCTCGACCTGGGCCACCCGACCGTCCACCACGTCTCGGGCCCGCCCGACTGGCCGGAGGCGGCCGACCGGGCCAGCGGTTGGCGGGACGCTCTCCGCGCGGCCGCCGCGCCCGTACCTGCGGCGGTGCCGGGTTATTGGAGTGCCCGCTCCGGGTACGAGCAGGGCCGGCGCCTGGTCCGCGATCCGTCCGTCACGGCCGTCTTCTGCGCCAGCGACCAGCTCGCACTCGGTGTGCTGCGAGCGCTGCACGAGGCCGGCCGGAGGATCCCGGGCGATGTCAGCGTCGTGGGCTTTGACGGCGCACCGGACGGGGGGTACGTTCTGCCGCCGCTCACCTCGGTGCGGCAGGACTTCACCGAGCTCGGCAGGCGCAGCCTGGAGTTGTTGCTGTCGCGCGTCGGTGGGGCCGAGGGAGCACCGGCGTCGCGCTGCGAGCTACTGGTGCCGGAGTTGGTCGTCCGTCAGAGCACTGCGCCGTTGCGTCGTGTTTCGCTGCGATCAACCCGTTGACACGGTTGTGGTCTGGCCGGGACTATCAGCGGCAGTCCACTGCTCCTGCCTTCATCGGTCACGAGTTCGATGACAACGATGTCAGGCCAACTCCGAAGGAGAGCGTATTGGCCGAGATCGGCGGGCCCGGCGGTCCACTCTGCCCAGACGTTCGACGTACTCGACCCGGTTCGAGTCGAAAGGCACCGTCCCTTATGTCGCATACCCCCCTTGTGCGTTCCCTGTCTCCCCGCCTGATCGCCGCGACAACGGCAGTCCTGCTGCCGGTCGGGCTGCTCGTCGCCGCGCCCCTGGCCAACGCCGCTTCCGCACCGCCAACGCCCGGCACCTTCAGCTCGTCGTTCGAGCCCGCAGACCCGCAACCCGCCACCAGCACTGTGGAGACTGGCTCGAACGGAAAGCCGGTCCAGGGGAACCTGAGCGGAAAGGTCACCACGCTGCCGGGCAGCCTGCTCGGCCAGGTCGGCACGGTGACCGCGAGCGCGGAGAACCCCCCACGAGAGATCGCCGCGAACCTCAAGGACGACGATCCGTCGACCAAGTGGCTCGTGTTCGAGTCGACCGGCTGGGTGACCTACCAGCTCGCCACGCCCGCGACAGTGAAGCGCTACTCGCTGACCTCGGCCGACGACGCACCAGGCCGCGACCCCAAGGACTTCGTCGTGCAGGGGTCCAACGACGGCCGCACGTGGACCGACCTGGACAAGCGCGCCGGCGAGAAGTTCACCGGCCGATTCGCCACCAACAGGTACAGCTTCACCAACACGAACGCCTACGGCTACTACCGGCTGAACATCACCGCCAACTCCGGTGACTCGCTCGTGCAACTCGCCGACTGGAACATCAGCGACGGCTCGAACGTCCGCCCGCCGGCCACGCCCATGGTCAGCGCCGCCACCGCCGGTCCGAACGGCGGCTACACCACGAAGCCGGACGCCGGGTTCACCGGACTGGCCGCGCTGCGGTATGCGGGCGGCGCCGAGGGCAACGGCCGCTCGTACGCGACCAACAAGCTGTTCGACGTCAACGTCCCGGTCGGGCCGAAGACCCGGCTGTCGTACAAGATCTTCCCTGAGTACACCAGCGGCGACGCCCGGTACCCGTCCACCTACGCCGCCGTCGACCTGCACTTCACCGACGGCAGCTACCTGAGTGGGCGTTCACCCGTCGACCAGCACGGCTACCCACTCACGGGCACCGGACAGGGCGCGTCGAAGGTGCTCTACGCCGACCAGTGGAACCTGGTGCAGGCCGACCTCGGCACGGTCGCACGCGGCAAGACGATCGACCGCATCCTGCTCTCGTACGACAACCCGCAGGCCACCGAGGAGACCCGGTTCCAGGGGTGGCTCGACGACATCGAGCTGGAGGCGTCGCCGACCCCGATCGACGGCTCGACGTTGACCAACTACGTCGACACCCGGCGCGGCACCAACTCGACGGGCGGTTTCTCGCGCGGCAACAACCTGCCGATCACCGCGGTGCCGAACGGCTTCAACTTCTTCACCCCGGTGACCGACGCGACCTCCGACTCGTGGGAGTACCAGTACCACCGGGTCAACAACGCGGCCAACCTGCCCATGCTGCAGGGCCTCGCGATCTCCCACGAGCCAAGCCCGTGGATGGGTGACCGCAACCAGATGTCGGTCATGCCGGTCGTCGGCGAGGGGTCCCTCACCGGTCAGCCCGCCAGCCGTGCGCTCGCCTTCACCCACGACGACGAGGTGGCACAGCCGGACCTCTACCGGGTCACGCTGCAGAACGGCCTGATCGCGGAGATGTCGCCCACCGACCACGCCGGGATCATGCGGTTCACCTTCCCGACCGGGCAGGCGAGCGGAAGCCTCGTCTTCCACAACGGCACGTTCACCATCGGCGCGGACGGCACCTTCACCGGCTGGGTCGACAACGGAAGCGGCCTGTCGGCCGGCCGTAGCCGCATGTTCGTGTCCGGCGCCTTCGACCGGGCGCCGAGGGCGTCCGCCGCGACGTCCGCCACCTTCGACGTCTCCGCCAACCGGGAGGTGACAATGCGCCTCGCGACGTCGTTCCTCTCCGTCGACCAGGCGCGCCGGAACCTCGATCTGGAGGTCACCGGCAAGAGCTTCGACCAGATCCACACCGCCGCGACGGCGACGTGGAAGGACCGGCTCGGCCGGGTCGAGGTGCGGGGCGCCACCGAGGCGCAGCTGGTCACGATGTACTCGAACCTGTACCGGCTGAACCTCTACCCGAACTCGCAGTCGGAGAACACCGGCACCGCCGCCGCGCCGCGCTGGCAGTACGCGAGCCCGGTCTCGGCGCCCACCGGCGCGTCGACCCCCACCCAGACCGGCGCGAAGATCGTCGACGGGCAGATCTACGTCAACAACGGCTTCTGGGACACCTACCGGACCGTGTGGCCCGCCTACGCGCTGCTCTACCCGGACGTCGCCGCCAAGATCTCCGACGGGTTCGTCCAGCACTACCGCGACGGCGGCTGGATCGCCCGCTGGTCGTCCCCCGGCTACGCCGACCTGATGACCGGCACCAGCGCGAACGTGGCGCTGGCCCAGGCGTACCTCACCGGGGTCAAGCTGCCCGACCCGCTCGCGGCGTACGACGCGGCCGTCAAGGACGCGACCGTCGCGTCCGGGCGCAGCGCGGTCGGACGCAAGGGCATCGAGACCTCCCTGTTCCTCGGTTACACGCCGACCTCCACGGGGGAATCGGTGTCGTGGGCGCTGGAGGGCTTCATCAACGACTACGGCATCGGCAACATGGGTGCGGCCCTGGCCAAGGACCCGGCCACGCCGAAGTCGGAGCGCGCTCGCCTCAAGGAGGAGTCGCGGTACTTCCTGGAGCGTGCCCGCAACTACGTCCACCTCTTCGACCCGAAGACGAAGCTCTTCCAGGGCCGCGACGCCGCCGGTAACTTCCTCGCCGGTGACCCGCTCGACTGGGGTGGCGTCTACACCGAGACCAACGGGTGGAACTTCGCGTTCACCGCCCAGCAGGACGGCCAGGGCCTCACCAACCTGTACGGCGGCCAGAAGGCCCTGCGGGACAAGCTCGACACGTTCTTCTCCACCCCGGAGAACGCCGACCGGCCCGGCGGGTACGGCGGCGTCATCCACGAGATGCTCGAGGCGCGCGCCGTGCGGATGGGTCAGCTCGGCATGAGCAACCAGCCGTCGCACCACATCCCGTACATGTACAACGTCGCCGGCGCACCGGCCAAGACGCAGGCGACGGTACGGGAGATCCTGCGCCGCCTCTACGTCGGCAGCGAGATCGGTCAGGGCTACCTGGGCGACGAGGACAACGGCGAGATGTCGTCGTGGTACATCCTCAGTTCGCTGGGCATCTACCCACTGCAGGCCGGGTCGTCCGAGTGGGCCATCGGCTCACCGCAGTTCACCAGGATGACCGTGCACCGCAGCGCCGGCGACATCGTCGTCAACGCGCCGAACAACAGCACCCGCAACGTCTACGTGCAGGACGTGAAGGTCAACGGCAAGAAGCAGCGCGGCCTGTCCCTGGACGTGGCCACGCTCGCCAAGGGCGGCACCATCGACTTCCAGATGGGCCCCAACCCGTCGTCGTGGGGCGGCGGCAAGAACGACGCGCCGCCGTCGCTGACCAAGGGTGACGAGGCGCCGAAGCCGTTGCAGGACACCACCGGCCCCGGTCTCGGCACCGCGACCGCAACCGGCGGCCAGGACGCGTCGAAGCTGTTCGACGACTCGTCGACGACGCAGCTGACCTTCACCTCGGCGACCCCGCAGATCAACTGGGCCTTCCGTGGTGGCAAGCAGAAGCCGAGGTACTACACCGTCACGTCCGGGGCGAGTGCGGGCGATCCGGCGGAGTGGCGGTTGCAGGGCTCCAACGACGGCATCACCTGGGCCACCGTGGACTCCCGCAAGGACCAGGTGTTCCCGTGGCGCAACCAGACCCGCCCGTACACGATCGACAAACCAGGACGGTTCGCGCAGTTCCGCCTCGCCGTGACGAAGACCGTCGGTGCCGCGCAGACCACCCTCGCCGAGATCGAGTTGCTCGCCGGGGGTGACCTCGAACTGGGCGGCGGCGACATCACGGTGACCGCCGCGGGCAGCGTCAACGCGACGTCCGGCGTGCCCGTCTCGGTGCCGCTGGCCTCCGTCACCGGCGGCACCGCCAGCGGTTACACGGCCACGATCGACTGGGGTGACGGCACGCCGGTCACCGAGGGCACCGTGACGCTGAGCTCGCGGGCCGTCTACAGCGTCGGTGGGTCGCACACCTACGCCACGCCGGGCTACCACCAGGCGAACGTCACGGTGACCGATGGCGAAAGCCAGAGCTCCGCGACGGTCGGCGTCGAGGTGGCGTACGCCCCGAACTCCGGCCTCACCGCCGCGTTCGACACCGTCTGTATCGGTGACGAAGGGGTGCTCGCGGCGGACTGCGACGCCAAGTCGTGGGCGTACTCGCGGGCCGCCCTGGCGGCGGGCGGTGCGACCCAGGGTCAGCGGCAGCAGGTTCCCGGAACGGCGCTGCAGTTCACGCTGCCGGTGATCCCGGCCGGGCAGCCGGACAACGCCACCGGTAACGGTGCGACGGTCGTTCTCGACCTTCCCGACGACGCCAGGAGCATCGCGTTCATCGGCGCCGGAACGCAGGGCAACCAGAGCACCACCGGCACGGCGACGTTCAGCGACGGCAGCACGGCCAGCGTCCCGATCCAGATGAGTGACTGGACGCTGGGCGGCAACGCGAACGGCACCCCGTCCTACGGCAACATCGTCGTTGCCAGGACGGCGTACCGGCTGCAGGGCACGAGCCGGGACGGCGCCCAGCCGTTCCTGTTCGCCACCGCGCCGTACCAGATCCCGGCGGGCAAGACGCTGGTGTCGGTGACCCTGCCGACGCAGACCGGTGACCCCCGCTCGGCGGGCCGGATCCACGTGTTCGCCGTCGCGAACGACGGCACGGCGGCCCCCGCGCTGGCGACCGTCGCCCCGAAGGACCAGACGGCGAACGCCGGGCAGGCCCTCGCGGCGAACCTGGGTGCGGTGACCGGCGGCGTTCCCGGCACGACGGGCTACCATGCCCGCGTCCAGTGGGGTGACGGCACGACTCCGGACGACGTGACGATCAGTTCGTCCGGTGCCATGAGCGGGCAGCACACCTACGCGCGGGAGGGCACCTACACGGTGCACGTCACCGCGTGGGACACGGTGTCGAGCAGCACCGAGGCCTTCACCGTGACCGTGGCACGTGGCGGATCCCAGCCGGCGATCGCGCTGTCGGCGGACGGCACCGTCACCACCGGCGGCGCGATCACCGTCGACGGCAGCGGGTTCGCCGCCGGCGAGCAGGTGACCGTCAGCGTCGGCACCGACCCGGCCCGGACCACGAAGGTCGCGGCCTCCGCGACGGGAACGGTGCGAGCCTCGGTCCCGACGTCCGGTGACGCGCAGCCCGGCCGGTACGCCGTCACCGCGACGGGCGCGTCCTCTCGTACGCCGGCCACGGCCACCGTCCAGGTGACCGAGCAGGCGGAGGCGCCGAGCTACCAGCCGCGGGTGGTGCTGCTGAGCTCGTCAGGCCCACGCGGCACGGCGATCACGGTCGACGGTTCCGGGTTCGTGCCGAACGAGGCGGTCACGATCACCTTTGGGAATGACCTCGCCGTCACCACCGTCCCCGCGAATGGTGACGGCGTGATCTCCGGCGCGACGGTCAGTGTCCCGGGTGCGGCGAAGGCGGGCGCGACCAGCGTCACGCTGACCGGTGCCACGTCGGCGACGACGGTGTCCCGACCGTTCAGCGTCACCGGCTAGAACCGAGGGCGTAGCAGAGACGTCGTGGGCGGGCCGTGATCACGGCCCGCC